>JAGDYV010000001.1:0-65528 GCA_049116495.1 Hyphomicrobiaceae bacterium
GGCTTTGATGATGTTGAGATCAGCGACGAATTGGCCAAGCGTCAGCCCGAGGCGGACTGGATCTCGGATCGAGCAACGTCGATCAGCTACATGGATCGGTTGCAGGGGCGCGAGACACGCGCTGCTGGCAGAAATAGTCAGACGTTCATTTCTCAGCCGGGCATCTTTGAAGAACGCGTCACGCACGTCAAACACTACACGAATGGTTTGTTCAGCTTCCGTATCAGCCGTCCGGCAAGCTTTCGTTTTCGGTCTGGCGAATTCGTCATGATTGGCCTCCCCAATGCGTCAAAGCCTGTGTTTCGGGCCTATTCGATCGCATCACCTGCTTGGGATGATGAGTTGGAATTCTATTCGATCAAGGTGCCCGGCGGTCCACTGACAGAGCACCTCCAGCACATAGCCCTCGGAGACACTGTATTGGTGCGCAAGAAGGCAACCGGCACGCTGGTATTGGATGCGCTAGCGCCGGCAAGGCGTCTCTATCTGCTGGCGACAGGGACCGGCATCGCACCCTTTGCCAGTCTTATTCGCGATCCCGAGATCTATGAGAGGTTCGAGCAGATTGTGGTCACGCACACGTGCCGTGATAGCGGTGGCCTGACGTATGGTTGGGATGTCATCCAGCGTGCAAAAGATGATCCGCTGGTCGGTGAAGCTGCGCAGCAGAAATTGATCTTCTATCCGGCGACGACGCGGGAAGATGGTCCGAGAAAAGGCCGCATTACGCAGCACATCGAAACGGGGGAGTTGTTTCGGACGCTTGACCTGCCGTCGCTCGATGCTGCCAACGACCGCGCCATGATTTGCGGATCTGTGCCAATGGTTCATGACACCAAGGCGCTGCTTGAAGCTGCCGGGCTGGCCGAAGGCTCAAACAACAAACCAGGCGACTTCGTCGTCGAGCGCGCATTTGTTGACTAGCAAGGTACACCGCGCACGAGATCGAGATTTCAAGCCGGACCAGCAAGTGGCCCGGCCTCGAACACGCTTTCAAGACGGCGCAATATATCGATATAAATTCACTCACCTAGAAAAATCGATATTATTTGACGAGCTAGTTTGCTTCCGATAACGTCCACCGCAGTGAGGTTCTGGTGTGAGTGGTGTGGATGCGACTGGTAACGTTCAAACAAGGTGCTGGCACTGCTGTCGGGCTTGTTGCAGACGAGGATGTCATCGATCTCGGTAGTGCCGGGTCGGACATGCCGACTTCGATGCTCGAACTCGCAGCGGCGGGTGACCAAGCGGTTTCTCGTCTTCGCGAACTCCAATCATCAAGCAGCGGCACCAAGCGCCCCCTGGGTTCGCTTGAATTGATGCCGGTGATCATGAACGCACCGAAGATCATCTGCGTCGGACTGAACTATGCTGACCACGCCAAGGAAGGCGGCAATGCGGTGCCGGACTATCCTGGATTGTTTATGCGCACCAACCGATCAATGATCGGGGCGAATGCGCCGATGGTCAGGCCGTCCATTTCGGATACCCTCGACTATGAAGCCGAACTGATGGTGATCATCGGCAAAGGCGGGCGCCACATCGCTGAAGCCGACGCGCTGGATCATGTGTTCGGGTATTCGATTTTCAATGACGGATCAGTTCGCGAGTTTCAGCGCAAGTCCTCGCAATGGACGCCAGGCAAGAATTTCGATGACACAGGCGCCGTCGGCCCGTGGATTGTCACGCCCGATGAACTGCCGCCCGGCGCGCAAGGATTAAAAATCGAATCTCGTCTCAACGGACAAGTCATGCAGAGTTCGAATACCTCGAACATGATCTGTTCTGTGGCACACACAATCTCTCTGCTCAGCCAATATACGACGCTTGAGGCCGGCGACATGATCGCGATGGGAACGCCGGAAGGTGTTGGTTATGCGCGCAAACCGCCGGTCTTCATGCAGCCCGGCGACGTCATCGAAGTTGAGATCGAACAAATAGGCGTGCTGCGCAATCCAATCGTCGCCGACAATGCTGCAGGAGCTGCCTGATGAGTACGGAAACAATACCTGGACAAGGCCAGGTGACAGATGTCCGTGCGGCCGCGCAGGAAGATGTCCGCCAACTTCGGCAGCGAATCCAGAAACTCGATGGCGACTCGCTGGATTTGATCTTAACCGGCGCACGCTCACACCACACCTGGAGTGCACGTCCCGTCAGCGACGACGATGCGCGAGCGCTCTACGAGATCGTCAAGATGGGCTCGACAAGCATGAATGGCTGTCCAGCACGGTTCGTTTTTGTCAGAACTGCCGAAGGCAAAGAACGCCTCGCCAAAGCCGTCAAGCCAACCAACCTTGCGAAGGTCATGGGGGCACCGCTCAGCGTAATCGTGGCTTATGATCCAGAATTCTGGCGCGAGCTGCCAAAGCTTTTTCCGCACGAGGATCGCCGACCGCATTTTGCCGACAAACCGGAATACGCGGAAGAAACCGCGTTTCGCAATTCCACGCTTCAGGGTGGCTACCTGATGACGGCCGCGCGAGCCAACGGTTTCGATGTTGGTGCGATGTCCGGTTTCTCGAATGAAATTGTCGATCAGGAATTCTTCGCGGGCACGACCTGGAAGTCAAACTTCCTGTGTAATATCGGCTACGCCGATGTGACCGGATTGTTTCAACGACTGCCGCGTTTCGAATTCGATGAAGTTTGTAAATTCGCGTGAAACGGAGACGAGCCAATGGTCACAATCAAGCCCAAGACAACCGTCAAGCAACGCATGACTGCAAGTTGTCCGACGCATTCACGATCCGATGTCAGCGTCCGCGACGTATCATTCGTAATCGATGAACCCGTTGAGCGTGATGGCACCAATATGGGCCCAACACCAACCGAAACGGCGCTTGGCGCCCTTGCCGGTTGCACCAACGTGATCGGGAACAAAGTGGCGCACAAGCTCGGGCTTGATGTGTCGAATTTCAATGTATCAATCGTCGCTGATTTCGACCGGCGCGGCGTCACTTTGAACGAAGAAATCGACGTGCCATTCGAGGCAGTGAAGCTACGCATTGAACTGAGCACGACCGCAACTCAAGCTGAGATCGATCAGCTCGCCGTTGAAGTCGCAAAGTACTGCCCGCTGGCCAAACTGTTTCGCCAGGCAGGCACCAAGATCGAAGAAGAATGGGTCATCCGCGCAGCATAGCGCCAACGTCATGGGCTCCAGAACGAACAGATAGAAACCAATTGGGAGGAATAACAATGGCTCAATACAAGACAGGCCTGAAACTAGGGTTCATATCTGCATTTGCGGCAATGTCTGCAATTGCCGCGATGCCGGCACTCGCCGCTGAAACCATCAAGCTGACGGCTATTGATGGTTATCCTGCGCGCGCCTTGTGGGTCAAAGAGTTCTCAAAGTTCTTCATCCCCAAGGTGGATGAGAAACTTGCAAAGGCCGGTAAATACAAGATTGACTGGAAGGAAGCGTACGGCGGGACGATCGTTAAGCCAAAGGGCGTTCTTGAAGGGATCAAGCTCGGCCTCGGTGATATCGGCATCGTGACGACGATCTTTCACAACTCGAAGCTGCCGAGCCAGGCGATTTCTGCGGTGACACCGTTCATTGCTGCTGACGCACGGATTGTTGCCAAAGCCGTCGACGAGATCGCCAAAGAGTTCCCGCAGATGGGAAAGGAGCTGGACAAGCAAAATCAGGTCTATCTGGCAACCGGTGTGGTGCTCGACACATATCAGATTTTCTCAAAGACACAGATTTCATCGATCAACGATTTGAAAGGCGCCAAAGTGGCTGGCGCCGGCTATAACATGCGCTACGTCGAAGGGCTTGGCGCCGTTGGTGTGCGTGGCGGTCTGACCAACTTCTACACGATGTTACAGACCGGCGTTGTCGGCCAGGCGATGCTGTGGCCGGAAGCAGCAAAGACGTTCAAGATCGCCGAAGTGGCACCTTACATGCTGAAAGCAGACCTCGGTGCGGTGAACTCCAAAACCGTAACCGTGAACAAAGACGTCTGGAAGAAGCTGCCGGCAGAAGTCAAAAAAGCTCTGCAGGATACGGCACTCGAATATCGCGACCACGTAGCCGGCCTTGCAATGACGCGTGCAAAAGCCAGTCTTGAAAAGTTCACGAAGGGCGGTGGCAAGGTTGTTGTGGTTTCGCCTGAAGAGCGCAAAGCATGGGCGGCAAGCATGCCGAACATTGCGGTTAAGTGGGCGACCGACCTCGACAAGAAAGGTGCTCCTGGTAGTGCGATGCTTAAAGCTTACATCGCTAAGCTGAAAGCTGCCGGTTTCACGCCTGTGCGCGATTGGGCGGCTGAGTTGCCGAAATAAGAACGACGCCCTCGGTTCTAGGCACGAAGAGGAGATGCGATCATGACTTGGCTCACCGCCACGGCGGATCGTGTCTACCTTGCCCTCAGTGTGGTTTCCCGAGCCATCAATGCGGTCGGCACACTTGTCGTTCTCGGTCTGGTGGCGGCTGTCAATTTTGACGTGATTGCGCGTGGTGTGTTCAACGCGCCGTTTCGCGGCAGTGTCGAGCTGGTCCAGTTCTCAATCGTGTTGATTGTATTTCTGCAACTGCCAGATGTCGTCCGCTCTGGAAAACTCACGCGCTCTGATGGTCTGTTACTCCTGCTCGGACAATCAAGGCCACGTCTAACCGGCGGTATTCGCCGAGCAATCAACCTCTTGTCCGCCGTCCTTATGTTGCTGATCGCAATTACGATCTGGCCGGAGTTCGTCGAAGACTGGAAAACCAATGATTTCTTCGGCACTCCGGGCATCTTCACAGCGCCCTGGTGGCCGGTTCGTCTGGTGATTTTCCTCAGCGCCACGCTTTGCTGTGTTCTTTGGATTTGCAAAGCATTGGGCTCTGAGCCTGAAGGTCGCACTGACTATGCTGAAAAGAGAGTTGGCATCTGATGACGCCTGTTGAAATCGGTTCGATCTCTGTCATCGCCATTATTTTCCTGATTTATGTCGGCGTTTATATTCCGATCGCGCTTGGCGTTGTCTCATTTGTCAGTGTCTGGCTGATGCGGGATAATTTCCAGCTGTCGATGAACCTGCTCAAGGTCGCCATTGGTGACAGCGTCACCGAATACACGTTCGCCACGATCCCGCTGTTTACATTCATGGGGCTGTTGGTCTCGAAGGCGGGGCTTGGGCGAGACATTTACGAGGTCATGAATGCCACGTTCCGCAAGGTGCGTGGCGGTATTGGCATGGCGACCGTCGGTGCCAACGCGTTATTCGCAGCCGTGACCGGTTCCTCGATCGCGTCGGCTTCCGTATTTACCCGCGTTTCCGTGCCGGAAATGCTGCGCTACAAATACAACCCGCGCTTTGCCGTCGGCGTTGTGGCTGGCTCCTCGGTGCTCGGCATGATCATACCGCCAAGCGCAATGTTGATCATCTACGCGTTTGTTGCCGAGCAATCAGTCGGTGACATGTTTCTGGCTGGTATTGGCCCGGGTCTCTTGCTCGCAATAGTTTACATTGCAGCGATTTTCCTGATGGGGCGCTTTACACCGAATTTCGTCGGTGGTGTTGATCCAAGCACGATGGAACCTGAGACTGAACTGAGTTGGGCTGATGTTGCAAGTAAGACCTTCCCACTGGTTGGTATCGTCCTGGTTGTTCTTGGTGGCATTTATACCGGTTGGCTAACGCCGGTCGAAGCAGGCGCTGGCGGATCAGCTGTGGCGCTACTGGTTGCACTTCTGCGCCAACGCATGTCGCTCAATGATTTCTGGCATGCTCTGCTTGAAACCGGTCACATAACCGCAGCGATACTGTTCCTGATCACTGCCGCCAGTCTCTATAGCCGGATGCTTGGCCTTGCCGGTTTGCCGATGCAGCTCAATGAGATTCTTGAGGCCAATCAGTTTGGCTTTACTGCGATTATGATCATCTATGTTCTGCTGATGCTCTTTCTCGGTACGCTGCTCGACACAGCGTCGATCATCCTGATCGTTGTGCCGCTGTTTCTGCCCATCATCGAACCAATGGGACTAAGCCTTATTTGGTTTGGTATTGTCACAGTCATCGGCGCTGAGATCGGCCTGCTGACACCGCCACTTGGCATATCGTGTTTTGTCATCAAGGCGACGCTCGATGATCCGTCAATCACATTAAAAGATGTGTTCCTCGGTGCCTTACCGTTCGCTTTCATCATGTTGTTGGTTCTGGTTGCAATCATCCGCTACCCGGTCATCAGCATCGGCATTCTCGGCCGTTGATCAGGAGACAGCCTCATGCGCAACGTTGACAAAAACTCTGTCACCACTGCGGTCAAAGATACGTTCGATTGCGAAAACGAGCGCGTCGGATTTCTGCTTTCAAAGCTTGTCGATGCGGTTCATGACTATGCGCGCGACGTCAAACTCACACATGCTGAATGGCATGAAATGATCGGCTTTTTGACACGTGCCGGTGAGATAACGGACAAGGAACGCAACGAGTTCGTTCTGCTGTCTGACGTGCTTGGTTTGTCGTCGCTGGTCGATATGATCAATTCACCGGACGATGCAACCCAGTCGAGTGTGCTCGGGCCTTTCCATATTCAAGGCTCACCCGCTCTACCTGTTGGCGGTGATCTCATCGAAGGCAATGCCGGCGATCACGTTGTTGTCTATGGCAATGTCAAAGCCGCCGATGGCACGCCTCTTGTCGGAGCCCAACTCGAAATCTGGCAAACCGCCGACAATGGTCTCTATTCCAATCAGGATGCGCAACAGAGCGCATTCAATCTACGCTGCAGCCAATCGACCGGCCCCGATGGCCGTTATGGATTTTCAACAGTACGCCCGGCTCCCTACACCGTACCATCGGATGGCCCTGTGGGTTCGCTCCTCTCAGCGACAGGCCGGCATCCGTGGCGGCCATCGCATTTGCACTTCATCGTAAAAGCTGATGGCTATCAGAGTCTGGTGACGGAGCTTTTCCCGGAAGATGATCCATATCTCGACGAAGATGCCGTTTTCGGTGTGCGAGAGTCACTCATCCTTCGCTACACCAAGCACACCAGTCCGTCAGAATTGCCGATGACTTTCGCCATTTCCGACAAGTTGAAGTCGCCGTTCTACTCGGTACACTTCGATTTCACGCTTTCTCCAGAACGGTCTTGAGAAAAGACACTCATGAATGACGCAACTGACATCGCATCCGTCTCTCTGACCGCTTCGAATAGTCAAAGCGAAACGTTGACAAGCCGGGCTTACGCGAATGTGCGCCGAGACATCATTGAGGGACGCCTAGAGCCCGGATCAAAACTAAAGATTGAGGAGCTTCGCGATCGATATGATGTCGGCGCAAGCCCCATTCGCGAGTCGTTAAGTCTCCTTTCATCCGACGGTCTTGTTGAGCGCATCGAGCAGCGTGGATTCCGGGTTGCCAACATTAGTCATGAAGAATTCACAGACATCCTGAAAGTCCGCTGTTGGCTGGAAGAACGCGCACTACGCGAAGCCATTGCCCACGGTGGAACTGCGTGGGAGGAGGCTCTCGTCCTCGCCGCGTTCCGACTGTCGAAAGAAGCAAGATCAACCGGCAAAGGCGACAGCTTTGTTGCCAACGCGGAATGGGAAGTCCGCCACAAAGCGTTTCATGCAGCATTGATTGCCGCCTGCGGATCACCGACGCTGCTGGCCTACTGCGACCAGCTCTATGATAAAAACGTGCGTTATCGAAACCTGGCCGGTGCGGTTTCCTATCCCGGCCGAGATCCTGCTCAAGAACATGAGGCTATCTATCAGGCCACGCTCAATCGCGATGCCGACACGGCTACTCGCCTGTTGTTGACCCACTACCAAAACACGGGTGCGTTCCTCGCCGATACGTTGAAGTAAAACCAGCCAAATGACATGCCATCAGAGTTTCCCAGAGCCATCGCTGGGGCGTGGTGACGGCGAGCAGGTCAGGCGGCGTCGGTTTGGGCTTGGCGCATCCAATCGGATATTCGACCAAGGCCGCATGAGCGGCCCGTCCTCGGCGGGCATGGTGGAGACCCCGAGCGTAGCGAGGCAATAGCCGTGAACCCAAACGAGCTAAAGCGGGGAGCGTTAGGTGGAGAAACGCCATCTTTCCAACCTGGGGTGGAAGCTTGGAGTCCGATTTGGATCAAGAGGGTGAGCGGCGACCATCGCAACGGGACGGCAACGCTGGCTATTGTGCGATGTCTGGGACACCAATGGCAAGTTGAACGGGCCGTGTAACGCAGAAATTACCTGCGCAGCAAGTCTCGACAATCGTCTCAAGCGATCAAGGCGACCTTGTTGGCTTCCTCAAGGTGAAACAATGCGCATATTTCAGCAGCAGGAACCGGTCGGCTATATAGATACCCCTGCGCAAACTTGCATCCTTCCTGGCGAAGCAGCTGAAGCTGTTCTTCGGTTTCAATGCCCTCGGCTGTCGTTTTCATATCGAGCGCCTCGGCAAGTCCAAGTATCGCCTTGAATATGGCCATGCCGCCCCGTTCACTTGCAATACTGCCGATGAATGACCGATCAATCTTGATCTTGTCGAACGGATACTTCTGCAAATAACTCAGGGAGGAATAGCCCGTTCCAAAGTCGTCCATTGCTAGGCTTGGGCCAAGTGATTTCAATTGATGCAAGGTATCGAGAATGCGGTCGTTGTCCTCCAACAATGTCGACTCGGTAATCTCCAACTCCAATCGCCCCGGCGACAAACCAGAATTCGACAAAGCCTCGGCAACAAGCAGTGGCAGTTTTTCATTGCGGAACTGTATCGGGGACAAATTTATCGCCACGTCGACGTAGTCAGGCCAATTCGCAGCGTCGGAACAGGCTTGATTCATGACCCATTCGCCAAGCTGCTCGATAAGACCCGTCTCCTCGGCGAGCTCAATGAAATCACCTGGGGGAATGAGCCCCTTGGTGGGGTGATGCCACCGGACAAGCGCCTCAACTGTTGCGATGCTATCGTTGAACACGTCATAGATGGGTTGATAGTGAAGTTGAAATTCACCCCTTGCCACCGCGTGCCGCAAATCCACTTCGAGTGCGCGGCGCGCCTTGAGCCGAGTATCCAGTTCAAGGTCGAACAAACAGGTGCTGCCTGGCTCTAGTTCCTTGGCACGATAAAGCGCAAGGTCGGCGTTTCCTAGCAGCTGCTCCTTCGACGAATCATCATCTGCTGCAAAAGAGATACCGATACTCGTATCAACTTGGACGCGAGATCCGTTCACGTTGAATGGTGAACTCAATGCATGGTGTATCGCTTCTGCGAGGACTTCGGCATCTTCTGGCAGTTTATTCGCAACCTGAAGAACGGCGAATTCATCCCCTCCCATACGTGCAACGATATCGGAGGATGCTACGCATGCCATCAAGCGCTCGGCAACCATCTTCAACAACTCATCACCCGCCAAATGACCGAGTGTGTCGTTGACATTTTTGAAGCCGTTCAAATCAAGAAGCAGAACGGCGGCTGCGCCATCCTGCCCGACCCGCTGCATGGCTAGATCCAAACGTTCATGGAACATGCGCCGATTGGGCAAGTTGGTGAGCATGTCATGATAAGCGATATGCTCGAGCTGTTGCTTGTTCTTCTTTTGGATCCTTTGCACTTGCCCCATCAGCGAGTCGATTTTACTCAACAGGATATCAAAATCGATTGGCTTCGTTAGATAGTCATCAGCGCCAAGTCCCAAGCCATGAAGTGTATCCTGGCGATTGGAGAGCGCGGTCAGGAAAACAAACGGCATTTCCGCAAATTGAGGAAAGTTAGTCCGTATATTGACCAGCAAATCATGCCCGCTCATGCGGGGCATGCTTACATCGCTGATCACGATGTCAGGCCTGTGCTCCAAAATTTTCTCAAGGCCGTCCTGCCCATCGACAGCCTCTACGACATCATAGCCCTCATCTTGAAGTTCCTCCACAATTTGAAGACGAATCATAGGTTCGTCTTCGATACATAAGATTTTCACCATGTCCCCGATTACTTACTATTTTTGAATAGAAGTATCCCTTACACGCTGCAAACAACTCCGGAATAAGCCATCATCACAATGGCAGCATCAAGCGGCTTTGCTGTCTTGGTCTTGAACCTGAATTGGCAGCGACACACGAAATGTCGAACCATGGCCTTCCTCGCTTTGCACGTCGATCGTGCCGCCATGCATCTCAACAAACTCCTTGGAGATGCTGAGGCCAATCCCAGTTCCCCCGAACCCTTCTGCGGTTCGCGCCCTGAAGAACCGCTTGAACATGTTTGGCAGTTCATCCTTGGGTATGCCAATTCCGTTGTCGGACACCCAGACCGTGGCCAAACCGTTTTCTGCGCTGGCGCCAACCTGAACGAGTCCAGCGTTCGGGGAGTATTTGATTGCATTCGACAACAGGTTCGTGAAAACCATATCGAGCAGATTCTGATCCGCGGAGATTTCGTCCGGCAAGGCTGCAATGTCTACGTCGATTTTGAATGCGGGAGCGATCTCCGCCTGACGATCGCAGACCTCTTGCACCAAACTCTTGACGTCGCAGGATGCCGGGTTGATCTCGATCTTTTCGGCATCAATTCGTGAACTGTGAAGTGTAAGATCAATAAGACTGATCAATCGCTTCACGGCTGAACGGACGGATTCCGACCGTCCTTCTATTTCTTCCGGCGTCAATTTGTGTTTGCGCCTGATCAAGCGCTGAGCGGCACCGTCAATAATCGTAAGCGGGGTGCGGAATTCGTGGCTCACAAGCGAAACGAACTTTTGCTGGAGGACATTGTATTCTTTCTCTTTATCAAGCGCCTCTTCCAGCCGAGCCGATTTTTCTTTCACCTCTGCCGTACGTTCTTCGACCAGCTCTTCCAGTTTTTGCCGGTGGCGGTTCAGCTCGATTTCGTTATGCACACGCTCCATGATAATGCCAGCAAGCCTCGACGCCGATTGAAGGTCAGCGAGTTCCGCATCGTTTGGCAGTGTCGGATAGTTATAATACATTCCGAACGCACCAAGAACCTTACCCGAAGAGTTCTTGATCGGTTCCGACCAACAGCACCGCATGCCGTGCGGCAGCGCCACATGCTTTATGTCAGCCCATTTGTGGTCCGTTTCAATGTTTTCAACCAGAACGCGCTTTCCCGTATAGGTCGCCGTGCCACACGAGCCGATGTCCGGTCCGTTGACCAGTCCGTTGACGGCTTCGCAGTATTCCTGCGGCAGGCTCGGCGCGCCGCCATGCAAGAGCACGTTGCCGTGCAGTTCAAGCATCGAGCAGCGTAGACCTGGATGCCGGGCCTCATACATCAAGGCAATCGCATCGTAAATGGTGGATGCCGGTTGCCCTGTCGCGATCATCTCCAGAATGCCGGCATATTTTTCGTCAAATACCTGGGCCTTTTTCCGTTCCGTAATGTCGACATGAGTACCAACCAGACGTACGGCTTTGTCGTCTTCTTTGCGTGTCTCCAAAAATGCTCGAGACAGGATGTGGACGTCATGGCCGTCCTTGTGGCGCATGCGCATTTCGGCTTCGAATGACGTCAGTCCACCAGCCACATAGTCCTGAACTTTCTTTAGGATTCGGTCTTTGTCGTCCGGATGAACCAATTCGGACCAGGTGGACAAGTTGCTCTCAAGCTCGTCTTCTTCGTAACCCAGCATGCTTTTCCAGCGCGGCGAATAGTAGACCTCATCCGTTTCAAAGTTCCAGTCCCACAACCCATCATTGGCACCACGCATGGCCAACGAAAATCTCTCTTCGCTTTCGCGCAGAGCTCTTTCCATTTCTTTGCGTTGCGTCACTTCCTCAATGTTAAGTCGTGCGTTCAACAGCTCTCTCCTCGATATTCAGCGGCCATGTAAGAGGGTTGGTAGCGGCGACGCGCCCCTTGACCCAAGTGCGTCAGACCCGAGAGGCGCCTGGCCTCTAGGGTTTGAAGTTGCTCAATCATTGAGAAGCAGTGGAGCTGGCGTTCATCGCAGCCGCAGAAGAAGGGCAGTGCCATTGGAGGCAATCCGACTTCCAGACCGTCCGGTGGAAAATGACGGTCAAGTTCGCATGATAGGTTTGAGAGGTTTCGATATATCGAAAACAGAAGCGCTGTTTATCTTAAATTTCCCGCGCCTTCATTAAGCTTTCGCTTACCTTGGGCTGACTTCTTTTCGAGAAGATTGATCGCGCATGTCGTCTCGTGGACCTGGCCGGCGGTGATGATCAGTTTGGTCGGACGGTCTTTTTCGTCGCCACGCGCGTGGATCTTGATGGCTAGGCCGCGATGGCTTCTTCCTCAGCTCGGGGTTAAAAGTGAACGTGGAAGGCCTTGCACGGTCACGACAACAAGTCTTCTATCTGCCGACGTAACATACGAGGATTGAGCTTTCCCGGCTCCGGTCCTATCCGGAATTGCGCCGCCGAATACTTTTCGTTTTCTGCGGCTGCAGCGGCGATCGTTTGGCGGCATCATGAGGCGACATGGCTGGACTAAAACCAATCCAATTTGGACTTCGCTGCTCAGTTCAGTGATGCAATTCCTTTCCAAATCAGCGCCGCCGCCGCAATAATCAAAAGCCAGCGGAAGAGGCCAAAATACCGCTCGGAAGATAACCTCCCGGTCAGCTTTCTTCCAGCCCAAACGCCGGCGAAGACGGCGGGCATCACAAGCAACGCCTCGACCGTTAGTTTGATCGTGATCAGGCCAGCGACAAGCACAATCACTGCGCGCCACAAGTTCATAAACCCCGAAATGACAATGTTGGTGGCCCGGAATTCGCGAGGAGTCGGTGCGGCCCAGCGAATGTAGAAGGATAGGAAATAGTTCGATCCCGCGCCGGCGATGCCAGAAATGAGCCCTGCTAGGGTCGCCAGCGAAAAGGCAATTGCGACCCCATCCAGACGCACCCTAGATGCCAGACGCTCGGCCAGTCGTCCCATGTCGGTCAACACGGCAGCGCTGAGCACGAGCCCCAACACGATCGTTAGCCAGGCCGTGCTGAGCGAGACAAATATCCAGACGCCAACGATAACGGAAACAGTCGTTCCAGCCAGAATCGGCTTTGCGACTTTCCAATTGGCCTCGCGGAAACCTTGTGGCAAGAGCTGAACTTGGGCGAAGACCGACGTCAGCAGTGCGAGCAATACCGCGTCATGCGGCGGCAGAATCCAGGCGCTACCCAGGACTGCCGGCATGGCGGAACCAAAGCCCACGATGCCCCGTATGAAAAAGGCAATGAAATAGATCGCGAACAAGGCAGCAATTGAAAGGCCGTCGATATTCGCAAATGGAATCAAGTTGAACGTCATACACAGGCACTAGACGTTTAGGTATCCTAGCGCAAACAAGCGTGGGTCGCTCTTTACACCGCGGCAATGTTCCCGAGTAGAGCAATCATCATCACTGTGTATTTCCGGTTATGCCTCAGCCTCGAGCATGATGCCTTCGCATTGAGATGATCGGGGGCGAGACAATTCCAGGAATTCCTCAGACGTGAGGTGCCCCCAACCAAGCGCGCTGAGGGGCAAAGGCGTCGATCTGCCGTCTATGCCAGATGGTTCGCCATCCTCCCAGTTGGCTGCCGTTCGCCGCGCCGCCGTGCTTCTTCGACAAGGGCCAATTGCTGAAACGAACATGTTCAGCAATAGTACGATTCCATAGGCATTTCTGATGACCTTGGCGGAGGAGTTTTTATGGCCGAGAAGAGTGCGAATGATCGCGACGCAAAGGGAAATTGGCGCCCGTTTGAACGCATCAAGATTCCGCCGATATATGCTTGGCCGCCGCGCCCACTGGTCATCACGAAGTGGTTCATCGGCTTTCCAGGATACCTATGGCCGCTGAATGCACTGGTGCTCATCATAACGGTTGTCACATGGTTTGTGCTGACACCTGATCTGGCCCAGATGAAGACACTTGAGCTTTGGTGGATCGGTTGGCTGCTGGTGCGCAACCTGGCCCTGACGGCCATGTTCTTCGGTGGCCTCCACCTCTACTTGTACAACTTCAAACAACAGAGCGATAAACTCCAGTTCTCGAACAAGCCTTTTGCGACGAACAACCAACGCTTCATTTTTGGTGATCAGGTTCGTGACAATATTTTTCGGACTCTGGCTTACGCCGTGCCCATCATTACGGCCTACGAGGCGGCGACCTATTGGCTGTTCGCCAACGGGTTTCTCGGTTTCTTGCCGTTTGCAGACAATTCGATCGGCTTTGGCGTTTGGTTTGTTGTGCTCTTGCTCATCATGCCTGTTATTCACTCGACACACTTCTATTTCACGCATCGTATGCTGCATTGGCGCCCCCTCTACAGGGCCGTGCACCGCATTCATCATTACAACATTGAAGTCGGCCCCTTCTCGGGTCTCGCGATGCATCCGGTTGAGTTGGCCATCTATTTCTCGACGGTTTGTGTGCAATGGATACTGGCGTTGCATCCTCTAAATGCGCTCTACCAACTTCAATTTGCGATCTTCAACGCTGCCATGAGCCATACAGGGTACGAAAAAATCCTGCTCACAGATGACGTTGGCGTCGAGAGCAACAGTTACTTTCACTACCTTCACCACGTGTATTTCGAGTGCAACTACGGCGGAACAATCGCGCCAATGGATCAGTTGTTCGGCACGTTCCATGACGGCTCACTAGAGGCACAGGAACGGATGCAGCAACGCATGCGTGATCGCTTGACCTGATAAGAACCGACAGCCGCGCCGGCCGCCAGAAATACGAGCGACGAGGTCTTGCTAGCTAGAAGCAGCGGTTTCGCCGCCAGCATTGTCGCGACCACGCAAGCCTCAGATAGCCGGTCGTCGTATCACAGATGAACCGGGCGCACAGGCGCTTTTGATCTCTCCTGCAACAGCCGGTCGACAACGCACCTTCGGCTTGATGGGCCATTGCGTATTCTACGTAAAGTGTGAGGCCCGTCACAGGCAGCCACAATTGTTCAAACCATTACTCCGCGCCTTCGACGGCATCACGATTGGCGTGATCCGCGAATGACCATCGGTCGTGCAATCGATCGTTTGTAACCACAGGAGAAATGAAATGAACAAGCAATTGGTATTAGCAGCTGTTGCCGGATTTGCATTCGCAATCGGTACGGTTGGTGTGCCGACCAACCACGCAGGTATCTTCGCAACACATGAAGCGCAGGCCTGGAACCCGGTTAAGTCGGTAAAGAAGGCCGCCAAAAAAGTTGGTGGTGCAGTCAAGAAAGGCGCCAAGGCTGTCGGTGGTGCCGCCAAGAAAGTCGGCAAAACGGCTGGCCGAGGGGCCAAGGCAGTTGCCAAAGGCGCCGGCAAGGTGGCCAAGGGTGCAGCCGTTGTCGGTTGCCGGGCCGCCAACCCGACGGCGCGTGCCGGGGCGTGCAAAAAAGCTGTCAACAATGCCATTCGTGCCGGCAAGAACGTCGGTCGTGCGGCAGCGAATGCAGCAAAGCGAGCCGGCAAAGGCGCGGTCGGCGCTGCCAAGGCCGTTGGACGCAAAGCCGTCAACGGTGCCAAGACAGTTGGCAGGGCTGCCAAGCAGGCGGGCAAACTCGGTGCGCGAAAAATTGCCCGCGGTGCCCGCATTGTGAAGAAGGTCGGCAAGGCCATCTTGGAAGACCGTGTTCGCGTCGGCTTGCCTTCATCGCGCAATGGCGTGCGACGTGTGCGCCGGGGCCGGCCAACGCGCCAGACCGCGCGGCGGGTTCCACCGCGCCGCAAACCGGCACGTGCCGTGCCGCCGCCGCGGCGCCCGGTACAGAAACCGAGGCCGATCACGTCGCACGACGTCAAGCCATCGAAGCCGTTCTGCAATTCGAAATTCAGGAATTGCAGTGGCCGGCATCACGGCAAGCGGCGTCCTATTGCGCGCGACAAGTCGGTCTGGGGCCGGCCTGTGGGTCTTCGCAAGAACCGTCGTGGCGTCCGGCGGTCTGATCGTCGCCGCAACGTGACGCGACACGTGCGTGGACGCTTCGCCAAGCAGCTTCGTCGCAATGATCGCCGCCGCAACGATCGCGGGACAAGTCGTCGGAACATCCGGCGCTAGCCGATTGCGGTGAAACAGGCAGATCGGGCGCGATTGAAAACATTCGCGCCCGATCGAACCAATAATCCAAGCCATCGATCGATCATCAGAATGTACCGCCCCATCAAAACGATCGGTCAGATCAACTCAACATTCTACATAGGAACTGAACCAATGAACGCCGAATATAGAAACCGCCTCCCGCAACTCACCGGCAAACCGTTCTTAACGGATGGCGGGTTGGAAACCACGCTCGTATTTCACGATGGATTCGATTTGCCCTTGTTTGCAGCATTTCCGTTGCTGAGGGATGCCAGAGGCAAAGCCGCGCTCGATCGCTACATGCGCCGCTATGCAGAAATCGCCATCAGCCATGGCAAGGGGCTGGTGCTGGATACGCCGACGTGGCGGGCAAGTTCGCGTTGGGCTGCCGAACTCGGCTATTCCCAAGAGGCGCTGAAGGATGTCCACCGTGATGCCGTCTCAGCGCTGATGGAATTGCGCAAAGAGCTACAAACATTGGCAACGCCAATGGTGATCAACGGCGCAATCGGTCCGCAAGATGATGGCTACAACCCTGAGACGTTCATGAGCGCTGACGCCGCGGCCGACTATCACGGACCACAGATTGAGTGGTTTTCGGAATTTGGTGCCGACATGGTCTCAGCCATCACGATGACCTATGTCGAGGAGGCTCAAGGTATTGCGCGTGCGGCTAAAGCCGCCGGCATGCCCTGTGTCGTTTCGTTCACGGTTGAGACGGATGGCCGGCTGCCTTCCGGCGATAGCCTGCGCTCCGCGATTGAAGCCGTTGACCGGGACACCGACGGCTCGCCTGCTTACTTCATGATCAACTGCGCACACCCTGATCACTTCGCCTCGGTTGTGAATGAGCCAGGCGAATGGCGTCAGAGGATCATGGGGCTACGAGCCAATGCATCACGCATGAGCCATGAAGAGTTGGATAACGCTGACGAGTTGGACGAAGGAAATCCTTCCGAACTCGGGCAGCAATATCGGGCACTCCGTGACGCGCTTCCCAACTTGGCCGTGCTCGGCGGTTGCTGCGGAACGGATCACCGCCATGTCGAGGCTATTAGCCGGAACGGCATGCAGCACGCGTAAAGACCACAGGCCTTCACAACATCGGTATTGGCGGAGGTAAAGCCGGCAATGCCATCACAGCTGCCAATACACATGGAAGTCAAACAATTGAAACATTTGAGATGACCTGCGGACGTCAAATTGAAATACGCCGCAAGCATTCTCGCACCATCGAAACAAACCACAAGGAAACGAGACAATGACGAGCAAAGCAATCGACACCAGCCGCCAGGACATGGCGGAAGCATACGCCCCACAATCCATCTTGAGCTCGGTACGGGGTGCTTGGACGTTTATGCGCAGGCATGCCGCACGAAAGCGTGCTGAACGTGATCTGCGGCAGATGAATCCACGAATGCTGAAAGACATAGGCATTGATCGCAGCGAGATCATGTCCGTCGTCTATACGGGCAAGCGTGATCGAAGGTCATAAGATGGCAGCCCCTGATGACATGTCCGGACTGTCACAGAATTTGGCGCCCGGACTATTTGATCCGGGCGCCAATGACGATTTTGGCGCCTGTCGTCGCGTGCCTCAGGCCTGCGTCGCCCGTTCTCAATCGAGCCTGGCGAGGATACGTGATCGCTTCACCCGCGAACTATATCGTTGGTGCGCCTGGCGGATGTCCGCCAACGGTTTGGAGCGAGCCATGAACGATCTCCGCTTGTTTGAAGCGATGGACCGTTCGTCGTTCGTGACTATTGTCCCCGAACACACGGCATGGCAGCGTTCGACAGAGCAGGGTGCGTATGCTGAGGACGCTGTGTCTGTTGCTCGCGATAAAAGTTGATGGTCGAACAAACAGATCACTTCCGAACCCGTTGGAATGACACGGCCATCAATGAAACAGAAGGACTGGGCTCTTGGATAAAAAGTATGGACCTCGCGGCGTTATCGCACTGCATGCGCCAATGCAAAATATCAATATGCAGCCCGAATTTGAAAGGCTGCGCCCACACGGGATCAACAATCAAATCTTCCGCGTCGAGCTGGGGGCATCGGACGAGAAGTTGGCCGCTGGGATGAAAGACTCGATGAGCTGTGATCCTGACATTGTTGCCCTTGGCGTGTCCATGGAGATGCATGACTGGTCAGTCGCACGGCAGGCTCAACATCGCTCAATTCTCCAGGGAGCGATTGGAAGCACGCCCCTGGTGCTTGCAGCAGATGCAACAGTAACAGCCTTGCGAGCCGTTGGAGCTCGCCGCATTTCGATTCTTTCGCCGATGGTCAAGCAAAACTCGGTTAGCGCGCGAAGCTACTATGAGGGGATGGGCTTTGACGTGGCGCAGGACCACTGCCTGGGCGTTCGACGATCGGCAGACATCCCGAAGCTATCAGACGACGCAATTGTGCGAGGATTTGAAGATATCGATCTACCGGATGTCGATACGCTGCTGCATGTAGGTGGTGCATTAAGCGCTCTTACGTTAATCCAGCAACTCGAAGACAAGCACGGCAAGCCAGTGATTTCTGTCAATGCCGCCACCTATTGGATGGCACTACGCTGGCTTCGGATCGAAGACCCGATGGCTGGCTTTGGACAGCTTCTGACATTGTCGCTACCCGAAGGCGCCCAATTGCAGGCATAGCTGACGGGCAAGTTGCAGAAAACAGGTAGCGGATAACCGGCATGCGTTTGGGCCCGGAGCGAGGCATCCGCATTGATGGCTGGATGTAATCTGTTTGGTCCGATAGCCTCTCTTGGACCACCGACTTCACTGACTGCCTCTGGCTTTAAGGAGACGACCTCATGCCCCAATATACCTTCGACCACATCCATCTTTTCACGCGCGACCCCGACGCCATGGCAAACTACTTCGAAAGCATGCTTGGGGCCGAGGTTGTCCGTTCTGCCCCCGGCGGACAGCCGCGCATCGATTTGAAGCTCGGTGGCGCCAACATCTTTATTCTGGACGTCTCGGGCAATCCAAATGCCGTTGAGGGCGCAGCGCATCCCCACCGTGGCCTGGACCACTTCGGTCTTGCTGTTGAGGACATTGACAAGGTTTGCGCGGAGTTGAAAGGCAAAGGTGCCCATTTCACGCGCGGGCCTGAGACGATCAGGCCTGGGACTCGTATCGCCTTCATCGAGGGACCCGAAGGTGTCTCCATCGAACTTCTGGAGCGCGGCCCGCATATCGTGTGACGCTCAAGGCACTAGCAGGCTGTTGAAGCCAATCGGGTTTACTGTCAACACTGCAACGACGGCCAGGCCCCGCGTGCGAAGTACGCACCCGCTTGCATGGCGGAGACCCGATCGGATCGTCGCGGGGGAATGGCCGTGAACCAAAAAAGAGCTGATGTGGGGCACACTCTATGTGACACGCACAAGAGCCAGGGCGCTGGCAGAGTCTGCAACTGTTGAGCTGGATCGGAAGGAACCGTTTGGCATCAAAACTGGTCCGCGCGGGTCTGCCGTATGATCCGCTAAGCCCTTTAAAATGCTTGGCTGGGGAACCAGGATTCGAACCTGGACTAACGGAGTCAGAGTCCGAATTTAGAACTATAAAGTAAGTGATATCAATTGGTTGTGGTGGCGCCCGTTGCAACAAGTGCCTCACTGATCAGAACAGTTCATAACGCTTTCACGCAAATCTCCCGCAGACAAAAATCTGCCGTCTGGGAGCCTGCTGAGTCGAGGCTTCGAAGCCAGATTCGGAATCAAATAAAAAGCACTATGGTTCAATGCTTGTTCTGACCCTTGTCGCAAAATAGCTGCATCGAGCGTCAATTGCTTTGTAGACGAGTCAGAATAGTACTCGGTCGCCAGGATTGTTCTGCTCTGAAAGGTAGAGCAGACCTGCTGCGTAGAATGGTCCGGCGGCGTGAAAGCAACGTTGCGGGCATCGCCGCCGGGTCTGCATTTATCGCCCAGGTGCGCAAGAGCCACGTGACACGGCTACCCAGCAACACGGTCACTTTGATCAAACAAGAGACATTTGAGGTCGCAAGTTGAAGGCCTCATCAATGTTCGATCGTAAGGGCGGGGGTCGCGTCAAAATCGATTGTCGCGACCCACCAACGAATTGCATCAAACAGGTTGTGCTTGGTTTTGGATCAGCCAAACGAGCCCGACGAGCAGCAGCGCAGCTGACGCGACGCAGGCGAATGCTCGCACTGAGTTCCAGAAGGTCCAACGGGGTACGTACGTCTGAGACCAGTAGTCTCGGGTGGTCTCGAGCGACACCTCCAGTCCTGCCAATGCCTCGTTCATCGGAACGTTGAAAACAACTGTGACGGTGAAGCAGCCGATGAGATAGACGAGCCCGGCGAGCATGATTAGCGTTCCGGCCGGACCTGACAGGCCGAAAGCTCCGTAGCCTGCAACGACAACAGAAACCGCAGCCATGCCGAGAAACAGCGCCATGAATACCCAACGAAAAACCTCGCGGTTGATCGTTTGCATCGCTTCAATGCCGCCGTGACCGCCAGTGAGCACTAATGAGCGCATAATGAAGTCAGAGAACGCAAGGAAGACGCCGCCGACAAGGGCATAGGCAATCACGGCGAAATGAATCAGAAAGAAGAATGCGGTGTCCATGTCAGTCACTCCTCATTGCGGGGTGGGCAGGGGACATTGGTCACCTGCCCTGTGTTGTGGTGGGTTCATGCAGCCGTAGACCAAGCACCGGCGACCATTGCGGTCTGCGCAAACTCCGAGAAGTCCCGTGGCTTGCGACCCAGAGCCCGCTCAACACCATCGGACGTGTGGGCATTGCGGCCATCTAGTGTTTCACGCGCAATCGCGGTGAAGACGTCGGCCACAAACTCACCTCCCGACGCTGTGACATTGTCGTGGAAGTCATCGAACGAGATCGGAGCATGCTGAACCCTGCGGCCCAAAGTACTGGACAGCACTTCGGCCATCTCGGCAAAGGTAAGAAGTCGCGGACCAGTTGCCTCGTATCGCATGCCAAGATGACCATCTTCAGTTAATGCCGCTACCACTACGTCAGCGATATCGTCGATGTCGATAATCGGCTCGGCAACTTCGCCTCCCGGCATCGGCAGTACCCCGCCAAGTATCGGGTCGCGCAAATATCCTTCGCTGAAATTCTGCGCAAACCATGCGGCCCGAACAATGGTGAACGGAACGCCTGAGTTGCGAACGATCTCCTCGCCCAGGCTGGCAAAATGCTCGCCGCGGCCCGACAGCAGCACGATGTGCTCAAGCTTGCTCTCCGCTGCAACTTTCGTAAAGACCCTCAGCTTTTCCACCGCGCCCGGGAATGCCAGATCGGGGAAGTAAGTGACATAGGCTTTGGCGACGCCACTGAGAACGGGCGCCCATGTAGCCGGATCTTCCCAATCGAACGGAGTGGTAGAGCGCCGCGCGCCGTACCGGACGGGCAGTCCTTTGGCTTCAAGTTTTCTGGCAACGCGTGCGCCGGTTTTTCCAGTGGCGCCGATAACAAGGATAGGTTGGTCCCTCATTTTTGTTTACCTTTCGATGCTATGCCGCGCTGCTACGGACTTGGCCGACAAGTATTGACCAGTCCATGCCAAGTGCTGCGTACACATCACCGGCCTCGGCGCTTGCATTGTCTGCGAGGATCTCGACCATGAGGCTTGCGCCATCTGCGACGACGACACCGGCTTGTGACAAACGCTCAAGAGCCGTCTCACGTTTGGTCGTGTTGAACGTCCCGCTTGCGTCGACTGCAACGTAGGCTTCGAACCCTTCGCGAACGGCGCGCATGGCCGGGAATGCGGCGCAGACTTCCAGCGACACGCCGGCAAAGATCAGTTTGCTTCGCCCGGTGGCGTGGATCGCCTCAGCGACGCGCTCATCGTCCCAGGCATTCACGCTCGTCCGGTCGATGAAATGTTGCCCCGGCAAGGCCTCTGCAAGTTCTGGAAAAGCTGGTCCCCAAAGCGTCTCTGACGACGTCGTCGTTGTAACGATTGGCAGGTTGAGCGCCTTCGCAGCCTTAGCCAATCCGACGATATTGTGTTTGAGTTCCGCAATCGAATAGTCGCGAATACCGGTCATCAGACCGACCTGATGGTCGACGAGTACCAAGGCGGCATTGTCGCGAGTCAAGGGGGCTGGGTTATGTAGGAAAGTCATGGTCTTCTCCTTTCAAGGTTGGTCCTTAGCAGTGGGATTGAGTTGTCAGTCGATGGAGCCAAGAAGGCCGGCGCGATAGTCGGCTTCAACGGCATCGAGTTCGGCTTCACTGCCCATTGCAAATGGGCCGCGTTGAACAAAGGCTTCCCGCAGTGGGTGTCCGCAAAACAGAACCGCATGTGCGGCAAGTTCAGAGGAAATCGAGATGTCTGAGGCGTCTGCGAAAGCGACTGCCGTACCAGGTTGAAGGACTGTTGTTTGCACCCCCGACGCAACGGTAATCGCCCCCTCAATGGCAAGGATCCATGCATGTTGATCGCTTTCACCTTGATGCAGGAAGCGTCCGCAGACCCCGAGGTCGATATCAAGAAGAGTCAGCGAAACGTCCGGTGCAGCCGCACCCGCAACACCGTTGCTGTTGCCGAGAACAAGCCGGGCGTTGGCCCGGTCCCCGGAGATACGTGGAATGTCTTTCGCTGGGACGTGGAATGCAGCAGGCGCGTCATGACGCCTTTCTGCAGACAGATTGACGAATACCTGAAGCGCGTGGGTTCTTGCGCCAGGACGTGGCTCTTCATTGTGGAGCGCCCCGCGCCCAGCCTTGAACCAATAAAGATCGCCGGGCGCTAAATCGATGTTGTTGCCGAGAGAGTCGCGATTGTGAAATGCGCCTTCGCTGTCTTCGAACATCACCGTCACTGCAGATAGCCCGGCGTGGGCATGTGTCCCGAAGGTAGGCTTGGCCTTGACGAAGTGATCCACCATGATCAGCGGGTCCATAAGCCCTGAAAAGTCAGTGTGCTTGTAGCTTTGGGCCGAGAACCCTTTGCCTATTGCGATCGTTTGGCCGTCGCTTTGCGCTAGGCTCTTGCGTGGCGCGGTCGCAGATTTGCCGATGACTTGCATGTTCATGTCGCTCTCTCGTATTTGCTTCATTGACAATACCTACGAGACAATTCCCTGAAAATCCGCCAATATCAGAACCTATCGTTCTAATTTCAGAACGATGAAGGACGATGCGCCATGGATCTAAACGACGCTTATTTCTTCGTTCAGGTGGTCGAAAAGGGTGGCTTTTCGGCAGCGGCGCGGGCGCTGAATATTCCGAAATCGAAGCTCAGCCGTAGAGTGAAACAACTTGAGGATGACCTCGGCGTGCGCCTCTTGCAGCGCACATCACGTATCGTGACCACGACAGAAATTGGTGAAGAATACTATCACCACGCGCAGGATGCCTTGATCCGGTTTGAGGTCGCCGAAACTGCTATCCGCCGCAGAACCAATAGCATCGAAGGCTCCGTTACCGTTTCCTGTTCAGTGGGAATGGCGCAATTTGCATTCGATCAGATCTTGCCCCGTTTTTTGCAAGACAATCCTCGAGTGACGGTGGTTCAACAGGCGTCGAACCAGTTAGAGGATTTGGTGAAAAGCGGTATCGACTTCGCGATCCGTGGACATATGGACAAGCTACCGGACTCAAGTCTGATCCAGGTGCGGCTCGCGCATGTGGAATGGCATCTGTTCTGCTCTCCCGAATATCGCGACGCGCTCGATTCTTCGGATGAGCCCACAGCAATCGCACACCAGCCAGCTCTGGTTCTTGGCCGCCCGAGAGAAACACATCAATGGTTACTCGCCGATTGTAATGGCCAAACCGCTTCCGTGCCTTGCAACGTTCGATTGGCCAGCGATGACATGACCACCCTCAAACGCGCGGCTGCACTTGGCTTGGGAGTAACAGCTCTGCCGTCCTATGTTTGTAGGCAGGAACTGAAAGCCGGGTCCCTCGCTCGAATATTGCCAAACTGGACTGCAGGCCGCCCGCAGATCAGCCTATTAATGCCATCCAGGCGGGGACTTTTGCCGGCGCATGAGGCATTCCTTGACTTCCTCAAACAAGAATTGCCCGATGTGCTTGCTGACAAGGAACAAGACAATCGGTAGGCCGAAGTATCCAATTGCCGTTTTGTCTGCAAAGTCGATTTTGGGCCGACTGCTCTGCATGTTTTCCTCGGGGGGGGGTAAATGTGATTCAGCACCGGACATCTGTCGCGAACGCAATTCCCACCGCGCTAACCAGGGCACAAGTCCGATTTGTGGACATCGCGTCGATTGTGCGACCGAGTGCTCAGTTCACGGGTGCTTCCAGCGCAACGCGTGTATCGAACGGGCACGACCGGCGCGAAGATCAAAAAGGCGACACGGTCAAACCTCTTGCGAGCTTGAAATCGACGCGTTTCAACGGGTTGGAGATCTGCCGGTTGCACCCTGAATTAAACCGTGATCCTAGTCGGTCAGCTTGTCTGGCTGTCGACTGTCAACTGCAGGAACGCTCGACTTGGTTCGTTTGGATGATGAACGGCGTGTCGAACCAATGCTCTTCGAGATTTAAACCTGGACCGATCCGATCAACCACGAAAAAACAACTCGGTTCAAGAGGTGTCAGGACACCATGCCAAATGCCGCGATTATAGTTTACGCCTTGCCCCGATTCAGTCAGAAATGCTCTTGGTTTACCTGGAGAGCCATTGGCGTCCGGGCAAACGATTACGAGAAACGGCGATGATGCAGCGGGCAGGAAAGCCTGACTGCCGTGTGGGGGCCGCTCGACCATTTCGAGTTTGAGAGGCAGCTGGTAGCCTTGTGCTTGAAATATGCTGATCCCGGCGCGCCCCTCGTCAACAAAATCCAAGTGGGCCAAGTCGTCAAAACGACCACACATGCCGCCATTGATCATTATGGTAGGCGCGCTGGATATCTCGATCACATCGCCGAATGGTGTGAAGGCCTCGATCGTGAGCGGTTCGATTGGGATCGTTGGCAACATCTACGATGTTCTCCATCAGGCAGCTTCGGTGCAAGCGCTAAAGCTTTGCGTGGCGATTAACATCCTTGTAGAGCAGATACCGGAAGCGTCCAGGGCCGCCGGCATAGCAAGCTTGTGGGCAGAAGGCGCGCAGCCACATGAAATCTCCCGCCTCCACCTCGAACCAGTCCTGGTTGAGTCTGTAGACGGCCTTGCCTTCCAGTACGTAAAGACCGTGCTCCATAACATGTGTTTCTGCAAAGGGGATTACGGCTCCCGGCTCGAACGTGACCAACGTGACATGCATATCATGGCGCATGTCCGCTGGGTCGACGAAGCGCGTCGTTGACCACTTGCCATCGGTATCGGGCATTGGTGTCGGCGGTATGGCTTGTTCGTTGAGGACAAGTGGATCTGGCGGGTCCAATCCATCTACACTTTCGTAGGCCTTCCGGATCCAGTGAAATCGCGACGTATCCGAACTGTCATTGAAAACGGTATAGCGCGTGCCAGTGGGGATAAATGCGTATCCGCCAGGGACCAGTTTATGCGTGGTCTCTGATATTGTTATGGTGAGCTCACCCTCGACGACAAATATCACAGCTTCTGCGCGTGGGTCTAACTCGGGCCGATCACTGCCACCGCCCGGTGATATCTCCATGATGTATTGTGAAAACGTCTCCGCGAAACCAGAGAGCGGTCTGGCTAAAATCCAGGCGCGCGTTTTCTGCCAGAAAGGAAGCAAGCTCGTGACGATGTCTTGCATCACGCCTTTTGGAATTATCGCGTAGGCGTTTGTGAAGACCGCCCGGTCAGTAAGAAGTTGAGTTTGCGGAGGTTGCCCGCCATGGGGCGCGTAGTAGTTTGCTTGAGACATGGGACGTTTCTCATTGGCTTTTCATTAGGCGTTGATCAAACGCACGGAACCAAGGAGATGGCCCTGTGCATTTAGGATGAAGAGGGTTGCCCGCGAGGTGCGGCAAATGGAGATCGGTTGCGCTCCAAATAGACGCCGCTTGCCTGGTTACCAACCAATTCGTTATCACGCACCACGCATTGACCGCGGACCATCGTGGTGACCGGCCACCCCGTGACTTGGATGCCTTCATACGGCGTATAGTCTGCACCATGATGCATGAGCGACTGGCTTATAGTGACTTCCTTCTTAGGGTCCCAAATTGCAATGTCAGCGTCCGATCCAATAGCGATGGTACCTTTGCGGGGATAGAGCCCGTAGCTCTTTGCGTGGTTCGTTGATGTCATTGCAACGAAGCGGTTTATATCGATCCGGCCCTTCGAAACCCCCTCAGAAAACAGTATCGGCAACCGTGTCTCAACACCCGGAATACCATTTGGCACCCACCGGAAACTAGTACGTCCTTTCGGAGAAAGTTTGCCTGCCAGATCGTCGTATTTAAAGGGACAATGGTCTGAAGAGAATAAGCTGAAGGTTCCGTTTTGAATGCCCTCCCAGCAAGCTACCTGACTTGCCTCGTCACGCGGCGGAGGCGAGCATACATACTTTGCTCCCTCCATGTTGAGGCCTTCCAGATCCTCTGCCGTCAGAACTAGATATTGCGGGCAGGTTTCACCATAGACCTTGAGGCCCTTGTCTTGAGCACGACGGATCTCGTCCATCGCCTCACGGTTCGAGACGTGAACGACCATCAGCGGCACGTCAATCAGTTCGGCCAGCGAGATTGCCCGATGAGTTGCCTCACGCTCGACTAAAGCTGGGCGTGAGGCAGCATGATACTGCGGCGCTGTCTTACCCGCTTTTTCAAGCTTATCAGTCATAAACCGTATGGCATCGTAATTCTCGGCATGCACCATAACTAGCGCTCCGGTCTCACGAGCTGCTGACATCACCTCAAGCATTTCTCGATCATCGAGCTTGAGATCGTCGTAGGTCATGAAAATCTTGAACGAGGTGTAGCCGTCCTCGACCAGAGCTGGCAGATCTTGTCCGAGAAGCTGTTCGGTTGGATCGCTGATGATCATGTGAAAACTGACATCAATGTAACAGTTTCCTTCAGCAAGCGCGTGATAGGCCTTCAAAGCCTCGCGCATGCTCTTGCCTTTCTCTTGAAGACAGAAAGGCATCACAGAGGTGTTCCCACCGAATGCAGCCGATAGAGTCGCAGACTCAAAGTCGTCCGCCATCACGATATCGGGCCCGCTCGGTTGCGCTATATGGACGTGACTGTCAATTCCACCTGGAAGGACCAGATGATCTCGAGCATCGATCACATCTCGGCCGGAAAGCCCCATTCCGAGTGCTGCAATCTTGCCGTCAAGAATGCCGATATCGCACTGAAACGTATCCGCAGCAGTCGCCACGCTGCCGCCGCTAATCACAAAATCAAAGTCAGACATTCAGTTCTCCTGAAACTCGTGGCGGCTACCAAAGAGGCGCGTCGCTGACCGTTGAGACATGTGCAAGTATTACTTTCCAGCCGACATAAGGAAAGCGTACCCAGGTTTGGCTCTGGCGGCCGATGAGGTCGTGGCCGAGAGCTTTGAATTCGAGATTAACGGTGGCAATGTCTCGCCCGAGCGTCAAAATTTCCAAACGAATCCGGCGTTCCTTAATGCCAGGCCCTGGCGGACGTGCGACACGATGGGCGTGTATCGCCTCAAACCCATAGCCATTCTCATGGAGCGCATACCGTATTGTGTGGGGGCTATCCCAAAACGTCGTGTCCAGGACGTCGACATTCTTGACGATCAATGCCTCTTCGTATTGCTCAAAAGACGCCCGCACCTCTTCAACAACCTCAGGAATATTCGGTGACATATCAGACGTTGTCATACTCGTACTCCCGGAAGGAATGGCGCTCATATGAATGGACATCGATCAGCTTAAGACAGTAGAAAAGTACCACCGCCTCAGCAATTGCACTGCTCTTTAGATAGTCAATCAGCGAGAGGGCCTGCACTGTATTTGTGCAAGCAATGACAATTCCTTGCGATACCATCCAAGGCATCGGGGTGATCGACGGGATAAGAATCAATCATGAAGTTAATCGACCTTAGCCGCACGATAGAGCACAATATGCAACGGCTGCCCAATCATCCATCGATCATTGTCACGCCCTTTGCGACACACGATGAAGTACGAGTTGCAGACGGGTATGAATTCACAAATGCAACAATGGCACTCGTCATCGGTGATCATGCCGGGACGCATGTCGATGCCCCCATTCACTTTGACGCTAGTCCAGATGCACTCTCGATAGATGAAATGCCACTGGAGACCTTTCTTACCGAGGCGATTTGCCTGGACCTGTCCCATAAGGAACTGAAGACCGATATCTCAATTGAGGATCTGGAAGCAGCAGTAGAGGTGGCGGGGGTCGATATTCGCCCGCACGATACCGTACTCTTGCATATGGACTTTTATGGCCGCACCAATGGTACACCAGCCTATCTGACGGATTTTCCTGGACTGACCAAAGAGTCTGCTCGTTGGCTTGGAGAGAAAAAGATAAACATGTTTGGGCTCGAAGCTGTCAGCCCAGGCCGGCCGGGGCGCAATAATTTCGAGGTCCACCACGTCTGCCGAGACATGGGCTTTACGCATCTTGAAGGACTTGTGAATCTCGAGAAATTGGTCGGAAAGGGACGATTCCGCTTCATCGGATTCCCATTGAAAATCGCTGGCGGTACCGGCGGCCCCATTCGTGCTGTCGCTTGGCTGGATGATTGATATGCCGCACGCAGCTATCCGATCATTAGCCGCTGAATTATTCCTGTCTTTGGAACGCGAAACCAGTGATCCCCCCGGCATCACGCGCGAGGCATTCGGGAAGCGCGAACAGTTCGCTCACGATCTTGCAAGTGAGACGGCACGTAGCCTCGGATTAGAAGTCTCTCATGACGTAGCTGGTAACCAGTACATGACTTGGCCCGGCCGCGATCGGGCCAAACCTCGCACATTTATTGGATCACACATGGATACTGTTCGCCATGGTGGGAATTTTGATGGCGCAGCCGGCGTCGTCATGGGGCTCTGCGCCCTTAATGTCCTGAAGGATGATGGGTTTCTCCCAAACGCCGACCTCGTTGTCATGGTCATTCGCGCTGAGGAACTCGTCTGGTTCCCGACGCCATATGTTGGGAGCCGCATGGCATTCGGGATTCTGCCACCCAGCGAGTATGACGAGATCCGTCGATCTGATACGGGCCGCTCGCTAGCGAGTCACATGTCGGAGGCCGGTTTTGATCCCGATGCCTTGAAGGCAGGAGCGCGCCCACTCGATCCCAAAACGATCGGACTCTATATCGAGCCTCATATTGAACAGGGGCCGGTACTCATGGAAACCCGTCAGCCTGTCGGCATCGTAACGGGCCTGCGTGGCAACATGCGCTATCCGCACTGCCAGGTACGCGGGACTTATAGCCATGCTGGTGCCGTGCCGCGCGAGTATCGGAAAGACGCCGTCTTTGCAGCTGTGCAATTTGCTTCGGCGCTAGAGGCACTTTGGGACAGGCACGAGGCTAATGGAACCGACTTTGTGGCAACTGTCGGCCAATTTCACACCGATCTAGTTCACCATGGCATGACCAAAATCAGCGGTGAGGTGCGTTTCACGATGGATTTCCGCAGCCTTGATGCAGCTGTTTTGATCGAGGCGGATCGACAACTGCGCGAAGACGCTCAACGCATTTCGAGGGTCCGCGGTGTGACCATTGAACTTGGTGAATTCCGAAAAGCAGAACCAGCGCTTATGAACGATCAACTGATCAAAGAACTCCAAGAGGCCGCAGCGGATATCGGAGTTGATGCGCGCCTTATGCCATCCGGAGCAGGGCATGACTGCGCAACATTCGCCTGGCAAGGAGTACCGTCAGCAATGATATTCATCCGCAACAACAAGGGCAGTCATAACCCGGACGAAGCGATGGAGTTGGATGATTTTTGGGTAGCTACCCAGACGCTTGTCGCATTCCTCAAACGTGTTGCCTAGGAGGCCTCAGTGTCACGAGATCTCAGAGGATACGCCGGCAAAACACCTGACATTATCTGGCCTAATGGTTCCCGGTTGGCAGTGTCAGTCGTTGTCAATTTTGAGGAGGGCGCCGAGCTCCAGGTGGGTGATGGCGATGCCTCAAGTGAAGTGGTTGGTGAAGTCCACAGCATCGTTGGCGGCTCCCATCGCGATCTCGGACAAGAGCAGATTTTCGCTTACGGAATGCGCGCCGGATTATGGCGGTTCTTTGATGCATTCGAACAGTGCTCTTTGCCGGCAACGTTCTTTTGCTGCGGGCGGGCCGTGGAACGAGTCCCGGAATTGGCGGCAGAGATCACTGCAAGAGGGCATGAGGCAGCATGTCATGGCTGGCGCTGGCGACCGCATAGTGATTATGCATCTGCAAATGAAGAATCCCAGGATCTAGACCGTTGCATTTCAGTCATGGAACATGCCACTGGTCAGCGGCCTGTCGGCTTTTTCTGTCGTGGAAGTGAGAGCATTTGGACGCGAGACCTCCTGCTCGAAAAGGGCTTCCTCTATACGTCCAATGCATTTGATGATGACGTTCCATATTTTGCCGATACTGCGCACGGGCAGCTCGTTGTCGTCCCTTATGCGCTCGATTGCAATGATATGAAATTCTTTCATCCAAACGGATTTGTGTGCGCCTCCGATTTTGTGACGTACGTGGAGGACGCTCTCACTGTCCTGCGCTCAGAAGCAGCACGCGGGCAAACGAGACTGCTCAATATTGGACTGCATCTTCGGATCTGCGGTCGGCCATCGAGGTTTCTGGCCGTACGCAATATTTTACAGACCCTCAACGATTTGCAGGGCGAAATCTGGGTCGCAACACGCACCGAAATCGCTCACCATTTTGCAGCTGAAATGTCACGACGGAGCTGAACGAAAGCATTCGACTGTATGCGACCAAATAAGTCTGCTTAACAAATGAGCATATTCATTCAAACCTGCACAAGTAAACTGCACGACAATATTTCAACCACGTACCATGGTCCCGGGATAGCGCCGCTCACAGGCAAATAGAGAGAGGCGCGGATCGCACAAGAACTTTGTCCAGGAGACAATGAATGAAGCGCACTTTGGGTTTTGCCCTCTCTCTCAGCATTCTGGCAGTTGTCCCGGCAGCGGCGGAGAAAATCTCACTTCGAGCGACGGGGTTGGTCTCGACACACAAGTATCACACGCTTATCGAGAAGAAATTCTACGCTGATTTGGCTAAGACAACAGGCCTGGATGTCTCTGTGAATTTCAATCCACTAGACGTCGTCGGTGTCAATATGAAAGACACTTTGCGTATGGTGAAAAGTGGCTCATTTGATATCGTCCAGACCACTATTGGATCCGCGGCTCGTGACGACGCGTTTCTGGAAGGCATCGATCTGATAGGCGTGTCAACAACCATTGAAGATTTCAGAAAAGCCGTCGATGCATACCGAAGTGCTTTCGAAAAACGCGTTGCAGAGAAGTTCAACGCCAAAGTTCTGACGCTTTGGCCGTATGGTCCGCAGGTATTTTACTGCAAGCCAGAAGTCAAAGGCCTCGCCGACTTCAAGGGCTTGAAGATCCGTTCCTACACACCAACAATGTCAAAGCTGGTCGAATACCTCGGTGCCAGCCCAGTGACACTTCAATTCAAAGAGGTTTACCCGGCACTACAACGCAGCGTGGCGGATTGCGCGATTACCTCGCCGACATCTGGTAACACAGGAAAATGGCCCGAAGTAACAACGCACTTTGTCAATCTCGGAATTGCCTGGTCGGCAAACGGTCACTTTATGAACCTCGACAGTTGGAACAAGCTTTCCGACGCCAGCAAGGCCAAACTCGACGTAGCCTTCAAAAGCTTTGAGCAGAAGTTTTGGGACTTGGCGGCTGTTAACAATGGCTGGGCAATCGCATGCAATACCGGCGGAGAAGGTTGCAAGAACTATAGCAAGTTCAAAATGAAGCTCGTCACGCCAACAGCAGCAGATAAAGCGAAAGTATCAGCCGCTGTCGAAGCCGTGATTTTGCCAACCTGGAAAGCCTCCTGCCAGAAGAGTTATCCGGATTGCGACAAAGTCTGGAACGAGACGATTGGGGCTGTAAGCGGCGTAACGATCAAGTAAAGCGCTGATAGCATTTCTAAATTTTCAAAGGTGGTCGCTCGATTGCGCCCACCTTTGTGCCCTTCAGAGAGCGACCTTAAGGTTACACAATGTCCTTCATGCGAGGCTTTCTGGCCATCGTAGCTGTCGCGTGCGGTTATGCCCTTCTTGGCTTGTCGCTGTTCACTTGCGTCGAGATCATCGCACGAAAGCTGTTGAGTTATTCCTTTCAAGGAGTGGATGAACTTGGTGGCTATATCGTCGCTGTGACGGCGGCCTTTGGCTTTGCATATGCGTTGATCGAACGGGCGCATACCCGAATTGACATTATCTTGATGAGATCTGGTACGCGTGGCCGTGCGGTTCTGAATGTTCTGGCCTTACTGGCGACGACATCATTTGCGCTCTTCATGGCATGGCGCGGCGTCGCGACGCTGCAAGAGACAATATCGTTCAACAGCCATTCTAGTACGCCTTGGGAAACACCTCTTTGGATTCCGCAGTTGCTTTGGGCATTCGGTCTTTGTCTTTTTGCTGTTGTGGGCCTGCTTTTGCTCTCACGCGCAATCTATTTCTCAGTCACTGACCCGCTCAAGCAGGATCGAGAAGTTGGCGTGCCCCAATTGACAGAGCAGATCAATGAAGTTCTCCAGACACAATCTGACGGTGCGAGGGGACAGCAATGATCTCGCCAACCGATGTGCTGATTGGTTTTTCGATCGTTCTCTTTCTTATGTTCCTCGGCGTCCACGTTGCAACGGCAATGATGTCGGCAGCTGTTATGGGTGCTTTGCTGTTTCTTGGGCCGGCACTTTTGATGAGCTTCGGCACTCAGCTTTGGGCGACGACCAACGATTCAATACTCACCGCCATTCCACTTTTCGTACTGCTCGGCGAACTGCTTTTGCGCAGTGGCCTAACAGGCCGAATGTATGATGGGCTTGCCGACTGGATGACGAAGCTTCCAGGCGGTCTCATGCACACCAACATTGCAGCCTCGGGCATGTTTGCTGCTGTCTCTGGTTCTTCGGTCGCAACAGCAGCGACGATTGGAACGGTTGCGTTGCCAGAGTTCAAGGCACGCGGTTACAATGAAAAACTAGTTCTCGGATCGATCGCTGCAGGCGGCACACTCGGCATTCTTATTCCTCCCAGCATTAACATGATCATCTATGGTGCGATTGCCAACGCATCCATTGGAAAACTCTTTGCGGCCGGATTTGTCCCGGGACTATTGTTGGTGGGCCTGTTTATGGCAGCGATTGCTCTGGCGTGCTGGATCAACCCAAGCCTCGCCGGCAGAACGGCGGACCCCGTTAGTTTTAAAGAGAAGGTGCGCAAATTGCGCCATCTAGGTCCACCGTTCGTCATCTTCTCTGTTGTCATGGGAGCGATCTACGGTGGCTGGGCGACACCAACCGAGGCTGCAGCTGTCGGTGTTGTTCTGGCGCTCTTTTTCACCGCGCTTTATGGCACTCTTGGCTTCGAAATGCTTCATGAGGCATTCCGCGCAACCGTAAAAACCAGCGCAATGATTCTTTTGATTATAGCGACTGCCTTCTTCTTGAACTTCATTCTAGGTGTTCTTGGCGTGCCTCAAGCACTTACCGGGTTTGTGGCGTCAATGGGAACGTCGTCGATTGTCTTCATTTGGTTGCTCGTTCCTATGTATTTTCTCCTTGGCTGCTTCCTTGAAACTATCGCTATGATGGTTGCGACAGTTCCGATCATCCTGCCGCTGTTAGAGCACTTCGGCATCGACACTGTTTGGTTCGGGATTTTTCTCGTACTTATGATGGAGTTGTCTTTGATAACACCGCCTGTTGGCATGAACCTCTACGTTGTCCAGGGCGTTCGTGGTGGAGGCTCTGTGACTGACGTCTTCTACGGTGTGATCCCATTCATCTCGGCATTGCTGCTCATGGTTGTGTTGGTGATTGTCTTTCCGGGCATCGTGATGTTTGTGCCTGACCTGCTCTATCCTTGAGCGGTTTGAGTGCGTCAGTATCTTGCAAAGAGTGCAGCCAAATACTCCAGCCTGACTGAAGGTGGTGATGTGCAAAAATTGTTGTTGATCAATCCCAACACATCCGAAGACACGACTGCGACGATGTTGGAGATTGCACGAGAAGTGGCGTCGCCAAGTACGGATATTACCGCAACGACTGCATCTTTTGGTGTGCCGTTGATTTGCAATCCTGAGCAGCTTTCTGTCGCGGCTGATGCCGTCTGCCAAGCGGCAAACGAATACAATGAGCCGTATGATGGCATTGTGATAGCGGCATTCGGCGACCCAGGCATCGAACGTCTGCGCCGGGAACAACCGGTCCCCGTGCTGGGGATTGCTCAGGCCAGTATGATCGAAGCCGGAACCAACGGCCGGCGCTTTTCAATCGTCACAACTACTCGTGAACTGGGAACTCCGATTGGACAGATAGCGCAAAACCTGGGCCTTGCTGACCAGCTGATATCGCTTAGGTTCACCTCGTCGGATGCGCAGGCACTTAGTAGCAAGCCAAAGCAATTGCTTGCGGAATTGTCAGAGGCAACGCGCCGCGCGATTCATGAAGACGGTGCAAAGGCGGTGATCATCGGGGGAGGTCCCTTGGCTCAAGCTGCCCGCACATTGCGCGATTGGTTTGACGCCCCAATTATCGAACCTCTTCCTGTCGCCGTTCATCGATTGGCGCAATGCGTCAGTCGTGGCTGAGCGGTTCCAAGCAAGCCAAGGCATCTTCGTAAAACAACTAATGTTTTGCAGTTCGGCCCAATTTGCGATGCGAAATATCAATGGAAAGGCACATATTTGCCCATGAAGCGCACCCTAATCGGCGTTCTCACGCCTTCCTCCAACACAGTACTTGAGCCGATCACCTGTGAAATTCTGGCTGGCCTTCACGACGTCTCGGCGCATTTCGCCCGCTTTCGAGTCACTGAAATATCAAGGGCCGCATCTGCCAATGCGCAGTTTGAAATCGAAAAGCAGTTGGCAGCTGCGGAACAGCTTGCTGATGCGAGGGTAGATGCAATTGTATGGAGCGGGACGGCTGCAAGTTGGCTTGGCTTCGAGCAAGACGAGCGCCTTTGCCAATCAATCCTGGATCGCACGGGCATCCCAGCTGGATCGTCGGTTCTCGCGATCAACGATTTGTTCCGAGCGGCGAACGTTCGTCGCTTTGGTTTAGTGACACCCTATACGCACGACATTCAGGCGGCGATAATCGCAAATTATTCTGCCGCGGGGCTGCAGTGTGTCGGCGAACGTCACCTTGGTGAATCGCGAAACTTCGAATTCTCGGAATTCACTGAGGGCACCATCGGCGATATGATCGAGGCAGTGGCCATGGAGCAGCCGGAGGCTATTGCGATTATGTGCACCAACATGCGCGGCGCTCGTATCGCCCCACGCTATGAGGAGAAGCTGGGCATCCCGATATTCGATTCGACATCGTCGGCTGTCAGGGCCGGCCTGAAGGTCGCGGGAAAGGACACAAACCAAGTCAAAGGATGGGGACAGATGTTCGGAATTTGATCTGACGGTCCCATGCGCGGCCAAAAGGCCGTCACCGATCGCTGGTTTCTTGCTCGCAGCACGAGCCTCACTCTCAGCCCTGCAACGGATCACAAATGACCCAAATTAAAACCATTGAGCAGCTCCGGAAATTATACCGCCCCGCTCAAGAACGGGCGCTCGCAAAACAGCTAAGTCGACTGGAGCCGCACTCCCGACGATTCATCGAACTATCCCCGTTCGTTGCGATCTCTTCGTGCGGTGCTGATGGGAGAATGGACGTTTCACCCCGCGGAGAGAAGCCAGGCTTTGTTCACGTCTTGGACGATACAACAATCGCTATACCGGACCGACCTGGCAACAACCGGCTTGATACATTGGAGAACCTAGTCAGCAATCCATCTGTTGGCCTGATATTCATGATTCCGGGCATCAACGAGGTCATGCGATTGAACGGAGTTGCAGAAATTCGCACAGACGAGTTTTTGCTGGAGCAGTTCAGGGTAAATGACCGGCTTCCGGCAACAGTAATCTCGGTTCAGGTAGAAGAAGTCTACATGCATTGTGCAAAGGCGATCACGCGATCACGGCTCTGGGACGCTGCAGCCCAAGTTGAACGTACAGTTATGCCGACCATGAGCGAGATCATTCGCGACCAGATTGGCTCAGATATATCATTTGAGACACAGTCTGATATGGAACGTCGTCACGCAAAACAGCTCTACTGATTGGCCGGCGAAATACTTCCCGACATGAACCAAATACCTTCAGCAGGTTGTTGTCGACGACGTTCTCACACAGCAGGGTAAGCCATCATAGGCTTGTTGAGATAACGTGAAAGGCTCCACTGTCGCGACCGGCGAGACGTCTCTTCGGTTTTGGTTCCGCGAACACTGGATAACGTCAAAAAAAGTTGTCGGTGCGATGCTGCGACAGGTCGCCAATGCCTGACAGGACCATTACGGAAGTGGGGCGATGTCGGCTAAATCCCGAGCATCATGGCACCTGCTCCGAAATCCAGTCGGATTTCTGGCGTGTCTCAAGAAATACGCTTTCAAATTCAAAATGAAAACTGACACCGGCAATAGGGGAGGTTCAACGAAGCATTGGTTTCGTCATCAATTGCTTCCGGAGCTGCCTATTTTATGACGTTGACATACGCAGCCAAACGTACGGTAACAGCTGGTGTCGACGCTTTTACTTCAGGATAGCAGTGTCATGTCTCTCAACGATCGAACCCTGTTCGAGAAGGTTTTCAAGGCACGCATCGATGAAACGGCCAGCGCGTGTACTGGCTGTGGCAAGTGCTTCGAGGTATGCCCGATCACAAAGCCAGCTGGACTTGAACATGCCAACCCTAAAGAGACTACCGTAGCTGTGCGAGACATCCTTCGTGGTAATATTGGCAACTCCGACGCAGAGCATTGGTCGCGCGCCTGCATATTGAGTGGTGATTGCATCAAAGCCTGCGACTACGGTGTGAACCCGCGCCTTATGCTTGCAATGGCGCGAATGAGCCTGTCGGAGATCCAACTGGATGCGAGAGACCGGAGACGCGCGGGTGTCAAAGCCTTTGCAAAATTGGGCCAGGATCTTAAAATTTTAAGCCGCATTCAGCTGACCAACGAACAGCTTGGCAGACTTGGACAGGATGCGAGCAAAGGCGCCGGTCAGGCCGGAGATAACGCCCCGGATGTCGTCCTCTACACCGGTTGCAATGTTCTCAAGACCCCGCACATAGCACTTCTATCTCTTGATATTCTTGATGCACTAAACGTCAGATACCAAGTCCTTGGCGGAACATCTCATTGCTGCGGTGTTCTGCAATATCGCGCGGGCGACATCGAAGCGGCAAGCCGCATGGGCAGCAGCACGATTGAAAGATTTGCCAAGACCGGTGCTGCCCAGGTGTTGTCCTGGTGCCCGTCCTGCCAAGTACAATTCTCTGAGATCAATCTGCCAAACTACGAGGCTGCGACAAGTAGTCAGCCGCTCGACATGACACCGTATATGCACTTCCTGTTGTCTAAGATTGAAGAATTGCGCGCATTGATGGTGCATCCCGTTCCAATGGAGATCGCCCTCCATGCACACCGGGGCTTGGACGGCGTCGCCGACGCGGCCCGCGAACTACTGAGTGCTGTACCTGAACTTCAGCTCATCGATTTGAAGCAACCAGATGTCGGTCTAATGAGCAACGCTTTGCGGTCGCTCCCCGATTATCAAAAAGAACTACAGCAGGCCGAATTGACGGCAGCTCAAGATGCTGGCGTTGATGCAATCGCTGCCGTTTATCATGCTGATCATCGCGAATTGTGCGCGCATGAAAAAGACTGGCCCTTTCAAGTTGTCAACATTCTTGAAGTCCTGGCAGCAAGTATGGGCCTGCATCAAGTCGACCGCTACAAGCGCATGAAGATTACCCAGGATAGCGCCGTTATACTGCAGGATTGTTCGGACTTCCTGATTGAGCATAGCATTGATCCAAATGCCGCACGTCCTGTTATAGAAGCGTCGTTGCTTGCAGATCAGCCATTGCCACTGAAGCCTATTTAGAACTGCTATCGGCGCATCACAAAGCGTAGCCACAAACTGGCATTGCTAAAGTATTAGGCGAACCGCCAATAATTGAACCAAGAATCTCCTCACGTCTTGTGCCTAAGGTGTCCCATCAGAAGCGGTGAAGCATCGTGCTTGACTGGAATGATGGGAGTGACTGATCGTGAAGCATCTCTTTGGACTGGCCGTAACTGCTAGTTGTCTTTCGATTGTTCTTGACGCCTCTTCAACAGCGCATGCTTACCCCGAGAAGCCCGTTAAACTTGTGGTTGGATTTGGACCTGGCGGACCGTCCGGCATCGCAGCTCGCTTCATGCAAAAGCGCTTCAAGGCAGTTACCGGGCAGGACTTGATCATCATCAACAAGCCAGGGGCTGGCGGCGCGAAGGCTTGGTCTCAGATCAAGCAAGACCCAACCGATGGGTATCACCTGACGCTGCTGAACTTCCCGCATACCGTGTTGCAGCCGATCGCGCGGGGCAAGAATGCTGGCTATAGTTACGATGATATTCAGCCGGTGCTCTATTACACCTCAGTGCCGCAAGTCATTGCGGTTCGCAAAGAGAGCCCGATCAAATCGTTCGAAGAACTTCTCAAAGCCATCAAGGCCAAACCTGGAAACATCACGTTTGCTGGCACCGGTATCGGTGGGTCAAACCATTCAGCATTCTACAAATTCGAGAAAGCTACCGGGGCTGATGCGACTTATGTGCCGTTCAAAGATACGTCTTCGACGATTGCTGGTCTGAAAAGTGGAGCCGTCGACGCGGCCTGGACGTTTACCACGCAAGGCGTGAAAGACGGAGAGTCGATTCGCATGCTGGCGATTGCATCAGAGGAACGCATGAAGCTTTTTCCCGACGTTCCGACGATGAAAGAACTCGGTTATCCCATGGTCGACATGGCTTGGTGGAGTATTGGCGTGCCGCCTGGCACCTCAAAGGAGCTGCGTGAGAAGGTTGCTGCAGCATTCAAGAAAATCGTCAGCGATGAGACCGTTGCCGCTGACATGAGCAAGGGCGGCTATGTGCCAATGCTGATCGCTTTCCCGGCCAGTGATGAGTTCAGAACGAAACTATCTGACGACTATACTGTGGTCGGCAAAGCGCTGGCAAAGACCAAGAAGTAGGTGCACCTGCTCACGGGGGTATTGACGCAGCTCGACATCGGTCTGGCTGCGTCACTTCCATTTGAAAGCCGGCATCTATGGAATTTCTGACGCACGCAGCCGACGCCTTTACTCTCGTCAACGTTATCGTCGCCGTGGCCGGATTGCTGGCAGGTATCTTTCTCGGCGCGCTTCCCGGACTAAGCTCCACGTTTGCATGCGCAGTCATGCTGCCGGTTACATTTTCTATGGCACCGGTCACAGCGTTGATCTTTCTTGGCACCATTTACATGGGATCCACCTACGGCGGCTCGTTTGCGGCGATCCTGGTCAACACACCTGGAACGCCTCAGTCCATCTCGACGACATTTGATGGCTTTCCCATGGCACAGCGAGGTGACGGTGGACTTGCGCTCTCCATCGCATGCGTCTCGTCGGTCATCGGCGGACTGATTGGTATTGCAGCCTTTCTTTGGCTGGCCCCACCTCTGGCCAGAATTGCCCTGCTGTTCGGTCCAGCCGAGTATTTCTGGTTGGCATTGTTCGGCCTCACAATCATTGCCTCATTGAGCGAGGGCAATTTAATTAAGGGCATGATTAGTGGCTTTCTGGGCCTGCTGTTGTCGCAAATTGGCATTTCAGTTGTGAGCGGCGACGCGCGTTTCACATACGAATCAACCGCGCTTGTGGGCGGCATTTCGATAATCCCAGCCACCATTGGTCTGCTCTGCTTGCCGGTTGTTATCGATTTAATTTCTGACGCAGGTCATCACTTGAAAGCCCCTCTGAACGGCCAAAGTAGCCGTGTGCGCGAGGCTGTCCGTGCTGTTGCGAAACAAAAGGTCAATCTTACGCGCAGCTCAATCCTTGGCACGATCATCGGTATCATCCCAGCAGCCGGTGGCGCCGTCGCAAGCCTCGTCGCCTATGCAGAAGCGTCGCGCGCTTCGTTGCCCAACGAGAGCTATGGGAAAGGCGAACCAGGTGGGGTCGTGGCATCGGAGTCGGCAAACAATGCAACGGTTGGCAGCGGCCTCATTCCGACCTTTGTCCTTGGCATCCCCGGGACTCCACCCGACGCCGTGATCCTTGGTGCCATGCTTGTGCACGGCGTTCAGATCGGTCCGAAACTTTTCACGGAACATGGCGATGTCGTTTATACATTTGTTGCCGGAATGCTGTTCGCCACTTTGCTCATGCTGCCGGTTGGCTTGTTTCTCGGGCGCTACATCTACAAGCTCGTGATCTTTACGCCGAAAACGTTTCTCGTGCCGACGGTCGCGATGATGACGCTGATTGGAGCGTTTGCGATCCAGAATAACTATCACGATGTCGTCTTGATGCTTGGTCTTGGCATCTCTGCCTGGGTTTTGGGCCGATTTGGATTTCCCCCAGCCCCGATAGTTCTCGGTTTGTTGTTAGGTCCGATCGCGGAACAAGGCTTTGCTCAGTCGGTGATGATTGGAGAAGCGAAAGGGGATGTATTCGGCATGTTCTTCGGAAACGCGCTTTCGCTCTTCTTGATTTCTGCAATCATCGCCGCGATCGTGTTGCCGTCGACAATCAAGCATCGTTCCGCTGCACGTTACAGGATTCAAAGTCATGCTTCCGAGTGACCCATCTCAGCACGTTGGACAGCAGCCGTCGTCGGGCGATTGGTCCAACACAATCGCTGGTGCATTCTTCGCCTGCCTTGGCGCCTATGTTCTGCAGGAGGCGCAAAACTTTGAAGACGTCGGCGCGACGATGCCAATTTTTGTTGGTATTGGACTCATCGTATTGTCTGCCATTCTCATTCTTGCGAACTATTTCCGGTCAGGGCTGATTGCAAAGGTTGAACCGAGCCAAGGCTCCATGAGGCAACGTGCAATCTTAATTGTGCTGGTATCCGTGTGGGTGCTTGTCCTGCCTTATGCGGGATTTCTTCTCTCTTCGATCATCGCGTTTGGATTGATCGCCGCGTCTGTGCCCAAGGCGGAACGCTGGACGCCCGTCAGCATTGCCGGACATGCGATTGGGTGCATCTCTGTTACGATGGCCTTTTGGTATGTCCTGACAGTTTTCTTAAACGTACCACTGCCAGCTGCCCGCTTCTGGTAGCTGACCGATAAACGCCTGATAGGAAATCGCCCAAAGATGCTCGAAATTTTACACCACTTAGTAGATGGGGGCCCCAAGACCGTCGGCCCCTTCAACCATGCAGTCACCGCGGGTGACTACCACTTCATTACCGGACAGATGCCGACCATGCCGGATGATCCGACAAAGGTCGTCGAAGGCGGTATCGAAGAACAAACGCGCCGCGTGATGGACAATCTTGGGCTCGTGCTCGGTGGCCTGGATAGTAGTTTTGATCGGATCGTTTTTGCACGTGTTTACCTTGTCAACTTTCAAGATTTTCACCGAATGAACGCGATCTACACGCCTTACTTCAAAGAGGGCAAGCTTCCAGGGCGCACATGCATCGGCGTGACTGGGCTGGCTGTCGGCGCGCTGGTTGAAGTCGACTTGATTGCAGCGCGGTAGTTTAGGCTGCTGGCGCGAACGATTTGGAACAGCAAGGAGAGGTGCTGGGAGCATGCGTGGATATCATGACGTCGGTGGCAAAACGGCTGGGCCGATTCCAATGGAGGAATTACCATGGATGCATTGGGAGAAGCAGACGGAAGCGCTGCGCAATCTGCTTGGTGATGGCACACGACGCATGGTTTCGCTGGATGAACTGCGGCGAGGCTTCGAAAGTTTCGGTGCCGATAAGTATGCCAAGCACTCATTCTACAGGCGCCGCCTTGAAGCCATGATCGACGTATTGATCGAAAAGAGAGTCATCACGCGGAAAGAGCTTGACGCAGCCATTGCCAACAAGCGACTGGTTTGGACCGAGGTTAAGTGAGCACGGCCCCGCATGATGGAAAGCGCGTACGCTTCAACATCGGTGATGTTGTGAAGGTCAAGGACCTTAACAAGTCAGGCCACGTCCGCGTTCCATACTATGTGCGCAACAAGCAGGGGCGTGTCGTCCAATTCTGCGGTCTCTTTCTGAACCCGGAAGACCTTGCCATCGGGAACACCGCAGGTCCCGCCATTGAATTGTATCGGATTGCGTTCAATCAAGCAGACCTTTGGCCGGAAGATGTTCTCAACGCAGGTGATCAACTCGTCCTCGAAGTCTACACTCATTGGTTGGAAGAGGTTTTCGACACCGCTTCGATCTCACCATGAATAGGGACTGAATACATGCCGCATGATCACTCAAATGTAGCAGAGCATGATGCGCTTGTTGTCGAAGACGATGCCGGCAATATGGAGGGGCAAATTACTGTTGATGCCTTACAGGAGCTTTTAGTATCGAAAGGTTTGCTGACGCATCCGGAAGTCACCCAGCAGATCGCCAGGTTGGAAGCGCCAGGAACACATTTGGGTGCACGCATCATTGCCAAAGCCTGGACCGATAACAACTTCAAGCACAGCCTTTTTGAAAACGCCAAGAACGCCGTCGTCGACATGGGCATTGCGGTCGGCGAAGCCCAGCTTATCGTTGTCGAAAATACAGAAACGACACACAATCTCATCACTTGCACGCTTTGTTCCTGCTATCCCCGATCCATCTTGGGACAACCACCGTCCTGGTACATATCCAAAGCGTATCGCGCACGCGCAGTGCGAGAGCCGCGAGCGGTGTTGGCAGAATTCGGATTGAACCTAAGTGATGATATTGATCTCATCGTCCACGATAGTAACGCCGACATGCGCTATCTCGTGTTACCGCAACCGCCCGAAGGTCATGCCTCGATGACCACCGAAGATCTCGAAAGCTGCATCACACGCGATCATATGATCGGAGTGGCGCGGGATTGTTAGACACCGCTCAGTCAGCGATGTTTTTTCTCCGGTGATAAGGACGTGATGTCGGCTATGTGGACATAGCTCCATTGGCGCTGGGCTGACATTCAGTTCACAGGTGCTCCCAGTGTCACGCAACGGCTAACGTTACACAATCATCTGAGATGCTACCTTTGCGCATCGGATATGAGCTGAGGCGGGAGTCCGCTATCGAGGGCCTTGCTGCCGTCCAATGCTCAGGGGTGAGATTAAACAAAATGACCCTCAGCGGCTGTCGCGGAAATTTCAATCTCGCATCGCACCATCGATTCGCCCTCCTAAAAGCGGACCTGAGCTAATCCATGATTCCCGAGAGTTGTGGCCGATGGCGGTACTAACCGCAGCAATTTTTGCTGTCGGCTAACTGATTTCAGTAGATTCGCCTCTTTGGCAGCAAACAACAGCAATTCCTCCTGTCGGATTTGCGCAATCTTCAGTGCAGTCAATGGAGGTCATCATGCTCAGCAATTCACTTATCGAATTGGATCGCCAGCATCTCGTGCATCCCGTCATTTCATGGCGTGAACATGAGGCGCGCGGCGCAACGGTGCTGGAAAGCGCCCAGGGCTGTTGGCTCCGGGATGCATCTGGTAATGAGATTCTGGATGGCTTTGCTGGCCTTTGGTGCGTCAATGTTGGCTACGGTCAGGACACGATTGTCGACGTCGCTGCCGAGCAGATGCGGCGGTTGCCCTACGCAACCGGGTATTTTCACTATGCGAGCGAGCCATCGATCAAATTGGCCGCAGAGCTTGCTGAGCTGGCGCCCGGTGACCTCAACCATATCTACTTCACGCTCGGAGGCTCGGACGCGGTTGATACGGCGATCAAGATGGTGCGCTTCTACTTCAACGCCTTGGACAAGAAGGACAAGAAGCACTTTATCTCGCTTGAACGTGGTTACCATGGGTCGTCGAGCCTGGGCTCCGGTTTGACTGCACTGCCCGTCTTTCACCAAGGTTTCGACCTTCCTCGACCATGGCAGCACTACATTTCATCTCCATACGCCTACCGTCACCCAGATGGCTTGACGGGGAGCGAGTTGATTGCGGCATCCGTGCATGAGTTGCGAGCCAAGGTAGAGGAACTTGGATCAGACAGTGTTGCAGCCTTCATTGTAGAGCCAGTTCAAGGTTCCGGTGGCGTGATCGTACCTCCAATTGGCTGGCTAAAGGCGATGCATGAGGCGTGCCGAGACTTGGGGCTGTTGTTCATTGCAGACGAAGTAATCACTGGCTTCGGCCGGACCGGTCCGATGTTTGCGTGCGAACGCGAGGATGTCGCTCCTGACATTATGACAATGGCAAAGGGGTTGACGGCGGGATACGTGCCAATGGGCGCTGTCGCTCTGTCAAACTCGGTCTACGAGACCATTGCTGACGGTCAGAAACCCGGCGTGCCGTTCGGCCACGGCCAAACCTATTCGGGGCATCCGGTCAGTGCTGCAGTCGCTCTCGAAGTTCTGCGGCTCTATCGGGAAGGTGGCGTCCTTGAGAACGGCCAGTCAAGCGGTGCCTACTTCGAGAAGGAACTTGCATTGCTTGTCGATCATCCGCTCGTTGGCGACGTGCGCGCTAGCGGACTCCTGGCAGGGATAGAGCTTGTCACCAACAAGGGAGCGAAGACTAAGCCTGCCGCCGGGCTTCAAATCCCGCAGCGCTTGTTCGAGCGCGGTTACACAAACGGTATTACGTTCCGCGCGTTTGCTGACAGCATCATTGGGCTCGCACCGCCACTGACGATTTCGCACGATGAGATCGATATTCTCATCGCTCGCCTTAAAACGACTCTCGATGAACTCTTGGACATAAAGGAAATCCGTGATGCGCTTAACTGATTACAAGGCCCTGACCTTCGATGTTTATGGAACGCTGATCGATTGGGAGAGCGGTATGGTCGCGGGGCTGAAACCGCTCACCGATCAGGTCAATCAGTCTTTGACACGAGATCAGATTCTTGAGGCGCATGCCTTTCATGAATCGACGACTCAGCGTCAGACACCGGCAAAGGTTTACACAGAATTGCTTGCGGTGGTTTACAAGCGTCTCGCAGAAGAATGGGGCGTATCGGTCAGTTGGGCAGATTGCCAAGCCTATGGGCGATCCGTTGAGCATTGGCCGGCGTTTGCGGACAGCGCCGGCGCGCTGCAATACCTCAAGCGCTACTATAAGCTCGTCATTCTTTCAAATGTGGACAACGCAAGCTTTGCCCATTCGAACAAGAAGCTCGAAGTCGATTTCGACGCCCGATATACCGCGGAAGATGTCGGTTCCTATAAGCCCTCACCGCGCAACTTCGAATACATGATCGAGTGCCTTGCGCGGCTCGGCATTCAGAAGAACGAGATCCTGCATACGGCTGAAAGTATGTTCCACGACCACGCGTCGGCGAACGAGTTCGGCCTTGCCAACTGTTGGATCTATCGCCGCCACGACCAGCAAGGCTTCGGCGCCACAATGAACCCAGGTGACATGCCGAAAACTGATTTCACGTTCAACTCTATGGCGGATATGGTGAAGGCACATCAGGCGGAGTTGAGCGGCTAGATGCCGAGACAACAATGAAAAGTACCGAAAAACTTGATCAGATCGACGTTAAGATTCTCGCCGAACTTCAAAGTAACGGTCGGATAACGAACGCCGCGCTCGCCGATGCTGTAGGCTTGTCACAGAGCCCTTGCCTTCAGCGCCTCAAGAGGTTGGAAACAGCCGGTTACATCACCGGCTATTCTGCCGAAATCGACATTGGCAAGCTGGCCGAAACGGTCACCGTGTTCACGGAAGTGACATTGTCTGATCATCGATCTGGTGATTTTTCTCGTTTTGAGGCCGGGATTGCGCGGTTCGACGACGTCGTTGAGTGCCATCTCATCAGTGGCGGTTACGACTATCTGCTGAAGTTTGTCTCACCGAGTGTTGCCGGTTATCAGGCAACGGTTGAGCGGATCCTAGATGCCCGGATTGGGATCGAAAAGTATTTTAGTTACATCGTTATCAAGTCACCATTGCCAGGGCGAGCACCATCGGTTTCGGCGCTGCTCGATCGCAAATAGAATTCTGATGTGTGGAGCCAATGCCTATGTCTGAAACCGTTGTCGTGTTTCGAAACGCCCGCGTACTCGATGGCCGCGAAAAGACTGCGCTCGAAGACCAGGATGTCGTCGTCGAGGGTAACCTCATCAAGGAAGTCACCGGTGGAAGGGTGTCGACGTCCGGTGCGAAGGTCATCGATCTCGCGGGCAAGACGCTGATGCCCGGGTTGATCGACTGCCATGTACACGTGATTGCGTGTCTCGCGAACCTCACCGCAAACGCTGAGCTGCCAAACACGCTCGTGTCGTTGCGGGCCGCAAAGATCATGCGTGACATGTTGATGCGTGGTTTCACGACAGTGCGTGATCTCGGCGGTGCGGACATCGGCCTCAAGATGGCAATCGAGGAGGGAACAATCGTCGGTCCGCGGCTGATCATTTGCGGCAAAGCTTTATCGCAAACTGGTGGCCATACGGACTATCGGGGCCGCTTCCACCATCGGGATGTTGAGTATTACGCCGGCAAGGTTGGTACGCTCGGGCGCGTCGTCGATGGTGTTGACGCTGTCCGCCGGGTTGCACGTGAGGAAATCAAAGGCGGCGCTGAGTTCATTAAACTCATGGCCAATGGCGGAGTATCATCTCCGACAGACCCGATCGCGTTCTTCGGTTTTTCGCGAGATGAAATGAAAGCAGCCGTCGAGGAAGCCCAGAATGCACAAATGTATGTCGCTGCGCATCTCTATACCGACGCATCAATCCGGCGGGCTGTTGAATGTGGCGTCAAATCCGTTGAACACGGCAATCTGATTGAACCGGACACCGCGCGCCTCATAAAGGAAAACGATGCCTACGTTGTGCCGACGAACATAACATTCGACATGCTTGCCAAAGTTGGCGCTGACCTCGGACTGCCGCCAGAGTCCGTTGCCAAGATCGAGGATGTGCGCAGCGCTGGTCTTTCTGCTCTTGAGACGTTGGCCGATGCTGGCGTGCTAATGGCCTACGGCACTGATCTCCTCGGCGATATGCACCCATATCAGTCCGACGAATTTACACTGCGCGCGCAGTATTTGCCGACGATGGAGGTCATTCGCTCAGCAACAATCTATGCCGCGCAGGCTTTGGGGTACGAAGGCAAGATTGGTTCAGTTGAACCAGGCGCGTTTGCGGATCTAATTGTCGTGGACGGTGACCCGCTCAAGAACATCGCGCTACTGACGCGGCAAGGCCAACACATGCCTGTCATCATGAAAAATGGCGTATTTGAAAAGGAGTTGCTGTCCCAGACATAGTTGGTTCCGCCCTTCAACACTCCACGATTTGGTTGCATCGACATGACGTATACACTTTTTGGGCACCGGCGGTCCGGTTCACTCACTGTCGAGATGGCGCTGGCAGAGATTGATGTGAAGTATGAGGTCCGCGATGTAGATTTGGAGGCCGTGGCCCAAAGTGATGAAGGTTATGCTGCGATCAATCCTCAGCAAAAGGTCCCTGCTCTCATTACTCCCTCAGGTGAAACGCTGACCGAGTCGGTTGCCATCCTCCTGACGCTTAGCGAGCGCCATCCTGAAGCAGAACTCTTGCCAAAAGATCCAACCGAAAGGGCTCAAGCGCTTCGCTGGCTAATGTTCATTGCGACCGAGATCTACCCAATCGTAGAGATCAATGACTATCCGGAGCGGTTCTCCCCATCCAAGGAAACTGCGGTGGCAGTGCGAGACGTAGCCCGCTCCATTTGGCGCAAACGTTGGTTACTTGTCGAACACGCGATTGCGGGCACCCCGTACCTCTTGCGGTCAGGTTTTTCCCTAACTGACATTTACATTGCTGTCGTCAGCCGTTGGGCTCAGCAGGATAAGTGGCGAACTGAGAATTTGCCAAAGATTGAGGAGTTAACAGCGGAGGTGGCGACGAGGCCGGCGATTGGGCCTGTATGGTCGCGTCATCAACCCGATGTAACCCCAAATCGCTTTTGCTAGTTGATTTGATGCGGCACTAGGACCTCAGACAACTTCCGCTTTTGCGATCGAGTATCGATGACGTCATCGGAGTATGCTGCACCTGCTCGCGTCTCTTCCTGGCCCAAGGCAGTAAAACTCGTAGAGAGTATATCAAGTCCGGTCATTGAGGTGTAGCGACTGCTCATCGTCATATTGGAGTAAACTCTGCTGTTACATTCGCGGGGCCATCGATTTCGCGTCACAAATGGGTTGATTTGTCGGATATGTTACGTCAATTGTAACATTGATATCCATTTGTTACGTGAGTTTGAACCATGGGACGCCGAATTGGCTACGCGCGCGTGAGTACCGCCGATCAGAAGTTGACGATCCAGAAGGCCGCGCTCGACCGAGACGGCTGCGCGATTATCTTCGAGGAAAAGAAGACGGGTACGAAACGAAATGATCGAGAGCAGCTCGAACTTGCGCTCAAGGTTCTGACAAAGGGTGATACGCTGGTCGTCACCCGCCTCGACAGGCTTGGCCGTTCAATGCGCGATCTGACGAACATCGTCCACGAAATCGAAGTGGCTGGAGCCAATCTCCGCGTCATCGAGCAAAGCGTTGATACCGGCACTTCGGCGGGCCGAGCATTTTTCGGAATGCTGGCAGTTTTCGCGCAATTCGAAACCGATGTGCGGCGCGAGCGACAAGCCGAAGGCATCGCAAGGGCGAAAAAGGCCGGTGTCTACACAGGCGGCAAGCCCCGTATAGATCGCTCGCGCGTCAGGTCACTGTCAGATCAGGGATGGGGACCAGCGGCCATCGCTCGGGACTTGGGCGTCTCCCGCATGTCGGTTTATCGGATCCTGCGGGAAGTTGGAGGCAGCGCCCCGACTTAAGTTTGCCAACCAGTACGGCTCAGCCAGTACGATACCTCCGAAATCCAGATGTTTCCCAGCGCCTCGTCACGTTCGACCAGGCGCTGGTAGGTCTTCCAGTGCATGCCCTTGGGTTTATCCGGAAACGGGTCGTCAAGTGAACTCGACTGCCCCAATCGTTGACGCAGCTTGTGCCGCTGGCTTGTCGCACGGGAGACAGCATCTTCGTATTGGCTCTCGTACTTGAGACCATGGCAGTTGCGGCATCGGAAATACGATCCGCCATAGATGATCCTGCAGCGCTTCTGGCAGCCCGGACATGCGAACCAGCGACGCAGCCCGCCAAATTGCGTTGGTGTCTCCTCAAAAGGTATCAAGTCGTTCACATCTTGCCAGTCGCTGCCTCGCGAACGCGTTCGGTAGATCAGGCGCAGCCCCGCCGGCTCCACGACATAGCGGATTGATGCAAAAGGCTCGCCGCGACGGCTCCATGTAAGCTGCCCACGGTTGCCGTTGGTCAGCGCATTTTCCTTGCGCAGGAATGAAAGGTCGATGCTTTGGAACTCCTCGCACTTGTCGACAAGGAAGCCGAAACTGGCGCTGCGTCCTGATCCACGACCGCCCATAAGATCTTTCTCTCCCCCGATTTTCTCGAAATCATTTGGAAACTGGCACGACTTGCGACTGCAAACCTCGCTTCTGCCGAACGAAGCCAAGTCAGGCAGCGTTTTCGATAACGTCGTCGCGCGGTTCATTGCCGACGTGATCCAGAGTCTCTAGACGCCACTCCTGCGCCTCGCGAAAGGCTCGCAACGCCTTGTACAACTGGTTGTCGAGAGTCGTCTGATACCGGGCCATCACATCGAGTTGGGCTGCGGGCAGCACAAGTCCGCGCTCACGTAACTGTCCAGCAAGCTTGAGAAGCTGCGGATGCCTTTCGGCGGCATTGAGCTGGCGCCGACACCATGCGCTCAGCTCGGTGAGGAAGCTTGCCAACCCGCCCTCTGAACCAGCGATATACGTTTCCGGGGTCTTCTCGTCCTCGTCCGCTTCACTTTTTAGCTGCTCCCATGCGTGAGGCGCCACGCTTTTCAGTTCTTCAACCGTAAAGTCGGCCATGGCGCCAATCTCGTCGAGCACGGCCCGGCACCAAGCCGCAAGTGCAGTATCGGACGGTTCCAGGTACTCCGCCGTAATCCGATCTCTCTCACCGTAGTCATGTAGCCGGCGCAATCCGTCCAGAATTTCGCTGTCACGGCGTTCCAGTGCCAGGGCCGCGGCTTCGGCACGGGTGAGGCGGCGCTGACGCCATATGACAACGACGATGCGCTCAGCAAGAGATAGCTCGATCGCACCCACCGGCGCGAGCGTTTCCAGAAGGTTCGCCTTCAAATCGTTGAATTCATCAACGTCCTCGCCATCAAGGAGGATGCGCTCACTACGAAGGCCATGGCGGAGCGCATTGCGGCTTGCCGATTCTTTGCCTTCTGTGGTCTGAGGGCCGGTGCTCTTGGACGCGTTGGTACGATTGGCGAGCTGTCGCCGATCGGACATGCTTGGCTCCTGAAGCGTTCTGATTTGTGCAATTCAGTATATTCATTCTGTGCACAACCGTCACCTGTGCGAGGGTGGGCAGGTTGCTGATTCCGGTCTAAGGTCGAAGCAAATCATGCCGCCCTGAACCATTAGATATTTTCATGGATAAGAGCCAGCTTACCGAACGTGATATTGGTACCAAGTTCATCACGCCCGCCATTCAAAAGGCCGGCTGGAACATCATGCGGCAAGTGCGCGAAGAAGTGAGCTTTACGAAGGGACGCATCGTTGTTCGTAGCAAGCTCGTGACACGCGGCAAGTCGAAACGTGCCGACCATATCCTTTATTACAAGACCAACATTCCCACTTCTGTTGCGGCCGAGTAGGCGCCCATGGGACACGTCCGCCTCGGGGCCCTACCAAAAACACGCGAATGGCGACGCGTGGTCGAACTCCTTGAGCTTGGTGCCGACACAGCCGAGATTGCTGGCGCCGTCGCCGTCGCCGCCGAAAAGGACTTCGCCGCTGCCCAGAGCGATCCTGCTCTAACCGAGGTCATTTGGCTGCTAACGCAGTTGCCGCTCGCCGCTCGCAGCAATCGCTTCGCCGCCGAACTGACAGCGCTGGGCTTCCCTCCAGGAAGCGAGAACTCGCTTCTCGAGATCATCGGCGGTTTATCATGCGCCGTCGAAGTCCAGGTCGGCAACGCGCCGGGTCGAACCGACCTCGGCGAACTTGCGCGCCACGCGGCCGCGGAAAGTCTGTCTGAAATAATAGGTTCACAAACGCCGAGCCTGTTCGGGGACTCCTCAGAAGATGCGCGCATCGAACTTGCCAAGTTCGCGACCAAAGACCGGTTCGCACAACTCGCTCGGGATTTCTTCGCTCGTCTGACCAACAAGACACTCGATTACTATGTGAGCCGGGTCCTGGCGGAACATGTCGGACCGGATCGAGCTTACGAGACGCTACATGACAAGACGCGGTTCCAGCGCGCGCTCGCCCTGCACTGCCGCGAGACATCCGAGATCGTCGAGCAGTTTGCTGGCGGTTGGTACTCAAAATCAAACTTTCAAGGAACGTTAACCAGGGAGTCCACTAAGCGCTTCGGCAGCTATGCCCTCAAGAAGATGCGCGACGAACTTCGCGCTCGGAGGGGTAACGATGCCTGAGCGCGTCTTCCTCTGCGGCTTGTCCAAGAAACAAGCGGCCGACTTTCCAGGCGGTGTCGAGCTAAGCCACGCCAAGCAGACCGGAAACCTAAATCTCGAACTTGAAAGGATGAGAAAGCGACTGGCAGGCCGTGAACCGAGGCGTCTCACAGATTTTATCGAGGTTGCGAGTTTCGTCTTTGCCGCCGATCGCTTGACAAGTCGGGGGCCGCTTACCGATCCGGGGTTCGGCTCCGATTGGCGACGCAATTTCCGACTTGTCATAGCTGTACGTGATCTCAGATTCTGGAGCCGAGTCGACGTGAAGGAGACGTTGTCTGAAGTTCTCGGTTTTCTCAGTGAAGACAATTGGCAGTTCGAATTCGTTGACAACCTGCATCCCATCCCACTCCAGGAGTTCTTGCCGGGGTTGAAACCTCAGGAGGTCGACGCGGCAGGTGGCACCTCGATCGTCTTGTTTTCCGGAGGCCTCGACTCACTGGCTGGCGCCGTTCACGAACTGCGAAATTCCAATCGGTATGTCGTCCTCGTCAGCCATAGAAATCTCCCCGGCGTTGGTCGCCGTCAAAAGGCGCTTGCCGAGGAATTGATCAAGCGGTTCCCCCGCCGCGTGTGTCGCGTTTGGGTAAACAACAATCTAACCGGCATTCAATCGCAAGAAGAAACCCAGCGCACCCGAAGCTTTTTCTTCACGGCGATGGGCGCTGTGGCAGCTCACATCGAGAAGGCCGATCGCATTCGCTTTTTCGAGAACGGAATTATGAGCGTCAACCTGCCGCTTGCGGCCCAGGTTATCGGAGCCCGGAGCAGTCGTTCGACGCATCCACGATCGTTGCAACTACTCAATCGCTTCGTGGAGTTGTTGTCGTTGCATTCGATGGAAATCGACAATCCATTCAACTCAAGAACGAAGATTGAAGTTGTTCGCGAACTGGCGCACTCGCCTGAAGCCACACTCATTTCTGTCAGCATCAGTTGCACGCTTTCGCGGACTGCGAACAGCCGGTATCAGCCACACTGCGGCAAATGCGTTCAATGCCTCCACCGCCGGATTTCCACTGTGGCAGGAGATGCTGGTGCGTTCGATGAAGCTAGCGGCTACGAAACTGATTTCTTGACCGGGCCTCGCGAAAGAGAGCGCAACCGAGTGATGGCCGTCGAGACGGTATCGCTCGCTCTCGATTGTGCCAGCGTCAGCGAAACGGACTTTCTCGGGCGCTTTTCAGGTTCGCTATCTTGGGTATTTCAGGCTTACCCATCCGACGAACGAGAAGGTGTTGCGAAGGCTGTATTTGATCTTTTCCGTCGTCATGGGCGAGCTGTAAGACAATTGTTGATCGAGGCATCGAAGGAGCACCTTCCGCAAACGGTCGATCGCACTCTCTCGCCGAATTCGTTGCTCGCCCTGGTGCTTAAGAGCCGTCTGACTGAGGTTTCGGAAGCACCGATTTCGGATGTTCGCGAACCACTTCCAGATGTGCCCACCGTAAGCGAGTTGCCTCCCGAGCTTCCCGCTGGGCTGAGCATTGCCCTCGATGACAAGCAGCAGCGCGTACTGATAAAGGATCTGTCGGAACTGAAGGGACCGGCGATTTTCGCAATTGTGAAATTGCTTGTCGAGGTTTCTCTGTCGGACCGATCCAAAGCTGGTTCGCCGGAGCGTTACACCACCTTGCTTGGTCGTGAGATAGCTGACCAGATTTCGCTTTCAGACGAGGTCGCAGTTAGGCAGGCAATCAAGCGTGCGCGCGTCGAAATCGCTGACGCGTTCGAAGCGCTCGGCTTTGACGATGATGCCTCCCAAGCATTGATCGAGAGCACCGGGCGCGGATATCGGCTAAATCCAGTCGTTCGCATTCTCGAGCCTGACGACCTAAACGGATAGCCTCACGTCACGTGACGTTCTAGTTCGCGTCACGTTTGAGTCGATCGATCATTGAAAAGATTGATGTTTTTCCTGTGTCCGCGTCACGCGACGTCTGTCCGTGCGCCATGGATGCGTCTCTGCACATCCATCAAACTGTTCGCCATCGCACAGTGGTTTCGTTCAGTTTTAGTTGGAGTACAGCACATGAGTGACACGATCGATCCCCCCAATGATGACGACGGCAATGAGCCGAGCAATCCATTTGATCCGAAGCGGCTGCGTATCGCTGGTGGAATGTCCCAAGGCCCCACGGCTAAACGCATCCTGACAAACATCCAGGTTCGAAAGCCTAACCGTCAGGAATACTTCCGGGTGCATCCCGACCCAGCCATGCGGTTGGACACGCTGCTGCTCGAGATGCGTGATGACCGCCTTACATATCTCGTTGCCCCGGATATCGCCCCGGCCATTCCCGGGGAGGCCGTTGCCAAAACGCTCTACACCACGATTACGCGGCACGGCGTCATTCTACTTTGGCCGGTACGCTTGCCGGACGAGCAGGGTCGTCTCGATGAGTGGAACGCGGTTGCACACCAGGCGGCATTGCGAGCGGAAACGAAATGGATCAGGCTCGCCGCCAACATGGGCGCCGGCACGTATGAGGTCTATGAAGCGCTCGATCAGTTTGCCGAGCCCGAATGGCCCGATCTAACACTCGAACGCCTTTTGGAAATGGCCTTCAAGGACCGCTACATCGATGACCTCGACCATCCGGTCGTTCGGCGGCTCATGGGAGAGTTCTGATGATCTCCCAACCGCAATTCACCAGCGTCTCGGTAATTGTTTGCCGCGTGGCTCGCTGCGGCGGTGATCCGCCGGCACCTGTCTACATTGCTGCGCTTGACCTGCATTCGCGCGAGGACATCCAGATTGGAATGCCGAAGCTTGCGCGTCAGCGGCAGGCGCCCTACCCAACTGGCTCACAGGCGCTTTTGGTGACGGTCCACGCCGAAGATCTGCAATGTCTCCATATCGCGCTGGGGTGGCGTACGCCCGAGCGGATATTGGATCTCACCGTCGAGTTCCGCAACATGATCAATGGCCAGAACGCACCGGGCGGGCCGAGCCTGGCTGGCGCCGCAGTTTGGTTTGGTCTACCGGTTGCGGAAGCCATATCAACCGGAAATACCCCTGATCAAGTTCGTCGGCGTCTCATTTTTGTGACGCGCCTGTTCGAGCGGATGAGAACTACCCTTGATTGGGGCAGAGCGCTGCTGCGTGCCCGCTATCTGATGGCAGTGGCACGCATCGAGACCGCTGGAATTCCTGTTGATGCCACTGCGCTGACATTCTTGACGCACAACTGGCAGGAGTTGCAGGCCCGCTTGATTGCAGAGATTGACGCCTGCTTCGGTTGCTTCCTCGGAGGTCAGTTCCAGGTGGAGGCGTTCGAGGATTGGCTGGTCACTCATGGTATCAATTGGCCACGCAACGTTTTCGGGGGGCTCGATCTTGACGACGACGTTTTCAAGGAGCGGGCACGGGCACATTCCGAATTGCGGCCGCTGAAGGAGCTTCGTGCCGCTCTGGGCGTATTCCAGCCAACGCAAGTCACCGTCGGTCGCGACGGACGCAACAGGACGCCCTTGCGCCCGTTTGCTTCGCGTACGGCGCGCAACCAGCCCAGCACGAAGGGCTCGATCTTGGGCGGTCCATCGTGGACGCGTTTTCTTGTCCAGCCTGAGCCTCGAATGGGACTCGCGCTTATCGATTGGTGTCAGCAAGAGTTCGGCATTGCAGCAGCGCTGTCTGGCGATGCGGCGATGCAGAGTGCGTACCGGGCTGGCGACCCGTACATAGCCTTTGCGATTGCCGCCGGAGCGGTGCCCGCCGGTTCAACGGCGAAGACGCAGCCCGACGTTCGGGCCAGATTCAAGGCATGTGCGCTGGGCGTTCAATATGGCATGGGCGCTGGGACTTTGGCCCGCATGCTCAATGTGCCCCTCGCCGAGGCTGCAAGCCTCTTGAAGCGGCACAAGCGAATCTATCCGAGGTTCTGGCAGTGGTCAGACGACATCGAGGCTGAAGGGCTGCTGCGAGGTCGTTTGCGGTCGGTGTTCGGCTGGAAGGTCGCTGTCGGCGTTGGTGCCAATCCCCGGTTTCTCCGGAACTTCCCGATGCAGGCCAATGGCGCCGAAATGATGCGGCTGGCGTGTTGCCTCACGACCGAAACCGGTATCCGCGTCTGCGCTACGTTGCACGATGCCTTGATGATCGAGGCTCAATTGTCGGATCTCGACGCAGCGGTTGCTGACACCCAGCGCAAAATGGCCGAGGCCAGCTCGGTCGTACTCGATGGTTTCGAGCTGCGCTCCGAGGCGCGCGTCGTAAGGCATCCTGGTTGCCTTGGTGACGATCGAGGTAGCGCGATTTGGCCAATCGTCGAAAAGCTGATCGCGGAGGACAAGTCATGACAATGTCAGCGACCCGACCCCTGTCGGTACCTGTGCACCAGCGCGACAGAACCCGCTCGTTCGCGAACACCCGTACAGTATTATTATATGTAGTATATAGAGAGGGTAGAGATCATGGCTATTGATCCCTCCCGTGTCCGTCTTCGCGGAAGGCGAAACCTTGGCGCAACGAAGCTATTGCCAAGACCAAAAGCCGGCGAGAAGTTTCTCAAAGGCCCGATTCCGATGAACTGGCTCTCTACTGCAGCCCAACTGCCGGGCAAGAGCCTCCATGTCGGGATTGCCATCTGGTTCACTGCCAGCCTCGCGAAATCCTCCACGGTCCAGTTGAGCAATCTTGCCGGCTTGCCATTCGGTCTCGACCGCAACGCCAAGTACCGTGCGCTGAGTTGGTTAGAAGAAGCCGGGCTGATCTCCGTCGACCGCAAGCTTGGGCGATCGCCGGTCGTTACGCTGCTTGAGTTCGAAAGGACAGACGATGAGCAGTAAGGCCCGGGGGACCAGTGGAGTGCCTCGTATCATCCGGTTACGCGACGCACCGGGTTACCTCGGCATGGACCGCAACCGTTTCAACGCCGAGGTCAGACCGTTCGTCACCGAGGTGCCCATTGGTGCACAGGGAATAGGCTTCGACCGGCTTGAACTCGATGCCTGGGTGGGTGAGTATATTGCCCGCAACGGGCGTCCCGCACGGAAAGGAGCACACTCATGGGACGCAGGAAAACCCCGGGGCTCATCCTCAGGGATGGGACCTGGCACATCGACAAACGCGTCGGTGGGCGGCGAATTTGCCAAAGCACTGGAACAGGTCAAATCAGAGAAGCAGAGCAAGTGCTAGCAAGAGTGATGGAAGAAGCCAGACAGGCGCAGGTGTTCGGGGTGAGGCCATCCCGGACGTTTGAGCAGGCGGCCGCTAAATTCATCCTCGAGAATAGACACAAGCGAAGCATTTCTGACGACATCAGCCGCTTGAAGGGGCTACTGCCCTCGATTGGCTCGATCGCCGTTGATCGGCTCCACATGGGAAGCCTTCAACCATGGATTGCGGAGCGCCGGAGTAAAGGCGTTGCGACGGGTACGATCAATCACGGCCTACAAATCGTCCGTCGCATTCTGAATCTAGCCGCCAGTGAGTGGGTCGATGAGCAAGGACTGACTTGGCTGCATGCAGCACCCAAGATCAAACTCCTGCCGGTCGAAGACAAGCGCCAGCCTTATCCGCTGAGCTGGGAGGAACAATCTCGGCTGTTCCGCTTGCTCCCTAGCCACCTGGAGCAGATGGCATTATTCGCCGTCAACACAGGCTGTCGCGATGCTGAGATCTGCGGATTGCGTTGGGACTGGGAGGTCGCGGTGCCCGAGCTCGATTCATCAGTCTTCATTGTTCCGGCGCAGCGCGTGAAGAACGGCGAGGAGCGTCTTGTCGTTCTCAATCGCATAGCCCGATCAGTCGTTGAATCAAGACGTGGCTGCCATCCGCTTCACGTCTTCGACTTCAAAGGACGGCCTGTCCGTCGGATGCTGAATACAGCCTGGAAGAAGGCACGCGCACGAGCCTGTCTTCCTCAGATCCGCGTCCACGATCTAAAGCACACCTTTGGTCGTCGACTTCGTGCCGCTGGTGTCAATTTCGAGGATCGTCAGGACCTGCTCGGACATCGCTCCGGGCGCATTACGACGCACTACTCGGCAGCCGAACTTTGCCGTCTCATAGAAGCGGCTGAAACGGTTGCCGAGCAGAACGGAAGGAGACCGGAACTCGTCGTGCTGCGGGGCAAACTGAGAACGAACTCCCGCAAAACTCCCGCACGGTTCGTATGATGTTCCGGTAGAGCTCAGTTAAGCCCTTGAAATGCTTGGCTGGGGAACCAGGATTCGAACCTGGACTAACGGAGTCAGAGTCCGTGGGTCTACCGTTAACCTATTCCCCAATCGCAATCGTGTGTATCGCGTTGGATCGATATCGTCGCGTTCTAACCCGTCTTGTGGCGAGACTCAAGCTTGACGGTCGCCGGATGCCGTCATCGTTATGTAGTGCACTCCAATATCCGTGCCAAAGTCCGGATGGTTGGGCAGGTAGGGCTGCGGCTTGGAGACCGTGACGTCGCTGAGGTCGTCGACCAGGGCGGCCAGCGTTTCAGCAAAACCGCGTTCGCGGAACAAGTCTTCGCGCTGCGTCACGACGATCCGTCCGCCCGGGCGCACCACGCGGGCAAATTCGCGCAGCACGCCCTTGCCGTCGGGTATGTAGGTCAAGACGCCAACGCATAACAGGCCGTCGTAGCTATCGTCCGTGATCGGAAGCGGCAGCGCCTGCAAATCGACCGCGTTAAGGTCACGGTAGACGCCGTGCCTTGCCGCCAATTCCAAAGACTCGGGTGATAGGTCGAAACCGTCAATCGGGCCGGTGAAGCCGGCCGCGCGCAAGGCGATCCCTGCGAGGCCGGTCCCGCAGCCGGCGTCCAGCAGGCTGGCAGCACCGGGCAGGGCCTCGCACATCAGCTCGGCAGCCTTGGTCGGTGCGTGATAGTCCCAGCTTGCCAACGTCTTTTCATAATCAGTGGCCCAGGCATCGTAAGCCGCTTGTACTTCGCCGCTCGAAGTACTGCCTTGCTTGAGCCAGTCATGATCTTCTTTGTCGCTCATGTCGGGTCCACTACGCCTTGACGCTTTGCCGTATTGGTTCAGCCGGCAGTGTAGCCAAGTTGGTTGACGCGGACCAGTCAGGCGGGCGGCTTGCCACGCGTCGAGGCATTGCCCCGCGACAGGCAGGCAGCGGCAGGCGGCTGGTTCTCGCCGCATGGCCTGTATGGAGGGCGCGTGCGCCGCCAGGGACCACGAACGTCGCGCAGCCTCTATCCGACCAGCTGGTCGTGAACCTGATCAGCGCTCCGTGAAGGCATACGTCAAAGACTGATGCAACGGCTTGAACAGATAGGTCATGATCGACTTGCTGCCGGTGATCAGATCCGCCTTGACCTCCATGCCAGGTGCAACCGGCAATTTTTTGTCAGGGCGTCCGAGATGCGCGCGCTCCAACGCGATCACGACGTTGTAATAGGCTTGGCCCTGCTGCGGTTGCACCGTCGTCGGTGATACGTCCCGCACCGTGCCTTTGATGGTGCCATAGACGTTTGGATCATACGTTGAAATTTTAAGATCGGCGGTGTCGCCTTGGCGAATGTGACCGATGTCCTTCGGGTCGAGTTGGACGTGCGCGACCAGTTCCGTGCCGCTTGGGACAATCTCGGCAACCAGCCCGCCGGGTGGGATCACTTCACCGGCGGATCGATTGCGAAGTTTCTGGACGACGCCCTTTACGGGGGAGCGCACCGACAATCTTTGCAGTCGGTCGGATTGCTTCGCAATTGTCTCGCGCAGTTCGGCCAATTCCAGCATCAACTTGGATTGTTCGGTAATGCGGGTCTGCAGATCTTTGCGCTTCTGCGCCTGCAAGTCAGCGACGGCGCGTGCCAGCTCGGCGCGCGCACGGGCGATGCCGCCACTCGTCGAACGCAGGCTCGAAAGCTCCTTTTCATAGTCCAGCTGGGCGTCGAGCAATTGTCTGCGCGTTGAAATGCCCATTTGAAACAAGGACGATATTCGTTCCACGCGCCGTTTCAGGATAGCCGTTCGGCGGGCCTGGCTTTCCTTCTGCCCGATCAAGGCATCAAGCGATGACTGCAGTGCACCAACATGACCCTTGAGGGATTGGTACTCTTTCTTCATCAGGGACGTTTCGGCTTCGAACAGCGTCATCTGATTGGCGGCGTGCTCCGGGTAGCGCTGGCCTGGCGCGCCGAAGTCGGGCGTTTTATCATGAATAAGCGCGTTCAACCGGGCAAGTTGCAGACTAAGGCTCGCGGCCCTGATCTCCACTCTTTGCAAGTCGCTTGCAGCCGCCACCGGGCGAAGCCGCAAAATTGGTGTGCCCTTTTCAACCAACTGCCCTTCCGTCACCAGCACTTCTTCAACCTGTCCACCTTCGAGATGGTGGACCAGCTTTGTATCGCCGTCCGGCACGATGCTGCCCTTGGCGACAGCCAACTCACGGATCTGGCCGAGCAACATCCAGGCGGTCGCGACGACCAGGAAAATGCCGCAGGCATAGATTGCACTCTTGAACAACCCTGGGACGCGGCCGTCTTCGAGCGCCAACGGCAACGTCAGCTGCTGATCGTCGATCTCGTTGTGTTCGAGGGGCGACCCGTCCGCCGGTCCATGTTCGGCATGTTTCGAAGGGGCATTCATTGTGTTCAGTCCTGTCCTGAAAAACTGCGATACAGCAGGCTAGGCGGTTGAGGCGAGTGCGGGGGGAGGCCCGCTTTGGTTGACTTGCTTCTTGTTGCCATTGTTGAAAACGAGTGGCACGATTTCGTCCGGCGGCCCGGAGGCGACGACGATGCCGTTCTTCAGAAGCACGACTCTGTCAGCGAGTTTCATGTGGCTCGGACGGTGGGTCGACATGAGGACCGTTGCCTTGCCTTTGAGATCGCCGAGTGCCTTCATAAGGTTGCGGTCGCCGGCATCGTCGAGCTCACTTGCCGGTTCATCCAGGAGGTAGAGCGGCGATGGTTTGAGGAATGCGCGGGCAAGAACGATCTGGCGCAAAAAGCCATCAGCAAAACGATGCTCGTCATTGCCGACGAGTTTTGTATTGATGCCCTCACGCAGCGCATCGATATCGCTCAAGACACCAACCTGCTCCAAAGCACGCCTGACATCGACCAGCGAAGCGGTTGGATCGGCAAGGCGCACATTTTCAGCGATCGTACCGCTGAAAATTGCCGTCTTCTGCGGTGCGTAGCCAATCGACTGACGCAGCTCCGCGATGTCAAACTGCCGCGTATCCAGCCCGTCGATCGTGATTGATCCGGCCTGCAATCGATAAAGACCGAGGATCACCTTGAGCAGGGTCGATTTGCCAGAGCCGCTGTTGCCGGTGATGGCGACGAGTTCGCCAGGTTTTGCGTCAAACGACACGCCTCGAAGTGCGGGTTCGGTCAACGATGAATAACGCAGGCTCGCGCCGCGCAGAACCACTTGCCCCTTCAATGAACGTCTAATCGTTGGCAGTTGGCCCGGGTCCCGCTCCTGTGGCAACTGCATGAGATGATTGATCTGCTTGAAGCTTTCGATCGCCTGTCCAAGCTGCCCCAGTCCAAGGAATACCGATTGTATCGGCGCAAGACCGCGCCAGATCAGGGCGGTGGTTGCGATCAAGGCACCAATCGACATGGCACCATCAATCGCGCGCAACGTGCCGAGGCCGACGGCCAGGACACCGACAAGAACCAGCATCAACTGGGCAACGGTTTGAACCGACAAGTTGTATTGTTGTGACTTGAACTGGTTCAACAGGTATTGGCAGCTGATTTCGCGATACCGGTCGAGCCAGACCGTTTCGCCGGAATTGTCACGAATGACATTGTGTTTGAGGACCAACTCGATGAGAAAGTTGCTGCGCTTGGTGCGGGACGTGCTGACTTTTCGCTGCAGGACGCGCGACTTCGGAATCGTGACCGCCGACATGATGAGATAGACGACGATCAGGCCAAGTGGAAGAAAGCCAAGCGGCCCGCCAATCCAGAACACGGCTGCAACAAACACGAGAAGAAACGGAATATCCAACAGCGATGTTGCGAGCGAACCGGAGAAGAGATCACGAAGGCCCTCGAACTGGCGGAAGCGTGAAATCGTTGATCCAATCGATGCCGTTTCGGTCAAAGAAACGGGCATGTAAAGGAGATGACGGTAGACGTGGCTGGCAAGAAGGTTCTCTATCCGCGTCCCGAGATAGGCCAGCGCGCGGCCACGCAACCGGCGCAGATAAAGTTCCGTTCCAATCAGCAGCAAGACGCCGGCCAGCAGCGTTGCGAGTGTGGCGAGGGATTTCGTCACGATCGCGTACTGGTAGACGCCAAGGATGAAGAGCGGCAGCGACAGCGCAAGAATATTGATTGCAAACGACAGGCCGAGCAGGATGCCGAAGGTCGGGCGGAAACGGGTGAGCAACCACATCATCCAGCCGCCGCGACCGGCATCGGATTGCTCGGTGGCCCTGTCGACCCGCTTGACGACATATGCTTTCCCTTGCCGGCTGTCCGGCCGGATGGCTTCGCTTGTCGCCGTTCGGCTGTCGAAAGTGTGCAGGGTCTTGTCCGCCGACACTTCCGTAATGACAACAAGATGCCCGTCGGAATGCTCAAAAATGCAGGGAACCATTTGGGACGTAATGTCCGACAAACGTAGGTAATGCTCTGTCGTTCTGAAGTTGAGCGTTTCCAGCACGGAGCGCAGACTTGAGAGGTCGTGCACCGTTTCAGTCGACGGCATGGCTTCGGCGATCTGGCGATTGTCACCAGACCACTTGAGCGCTTTCAGCAGCGGGTTGAGGCATAGGTTGGCCGGCGCCGAGTGATCCTGGCGATCAGCTCTGACGTGTGCGAAATGTTGTTCAAGCATGGATTGCTGTGCGGCAACCACGTTGGTGGAACGACTGGCGGGCATGTGAGGTGCTACTGACATTGACTGTGGTTCCCTCGCTCAGGTCTTGGAGCGCTGATTTGAGGGAGCGTTCAGGCCGGGCTGCGATTCCAGCAACTGGCCGTTGCGAAGCTCGAACACACGGTCTGCAATCGCGAGCAATGACGGCCGGTTCGAGACCAGAATGCAGGTCATGCGGCCGCGAACCTTATCCAGCCCGGCGCGCAGTGCTGCATCTGCGCGCATATCGAGACGCGAGTTCGCCTCGTCGAACAAAAGCACCTGGGGCTCGCCTGCAAGCGCGCGGGCAATCGAAATTTGCTGGAGCATACCAGCCGGCAGAACGTCGGCAGAGCCATCGCCAAGCGGCGTATCGAACCCTTTCGGTAGGCGGTTGATGTTCTGCTCAAGACCGATTAGCTGTGCCGCACGTCGCCCGGTCTCGATCGCGTCGCCGGGGCGATGCATGATGATGTTCTCGAGCAGTGTGCCGTGAAACACTTCCGGGTCCGGGCCGACAAAGCGAATATTGGCCAGCACGTCCGTCCGGCGCGGGCCAACCATGTCCAGGTTTGCAATCGTGATCGTGCCGGTCGTTGGTGAGAGCTCTCCGCGCAACAATTTCAGCAGAGTGGATTTACCGCTCGCCTGACCGCCTTTGATGCCGATGATCTGGCCATGGCCAAATGTCAAATCGGGTATGTCAATTGCTGCCTGGCTGCTTCCTTCGTATGTGAATGTCAGCTCGGTCATCTTGATCTGGCCGGATTCGATCGGCCTGACCGTGCGCTGTGCCGTGGTATCTGTCGGCAGGTCGCGGAGAACTTGCGCGCGCTGCTCTGCGAGCTGAGCCGTTTCGATTTCCAGCAGCGCCGGGATGCCGCGCACGATCGGTTGAATCAAACGACTTGTCAGCATCGTCACGCAGGCCAGTGTTCCCACGCTCAAACCGTCATGAATGACCATCAATGCCCCGGCCGTCACAACGACGACCAAGACGACATTGGTTACCAGGCTGGTTGCCGCGGTCAGATCATTGGAAAGCAGGTTCTTGCGAAAGATCGTTCGTACGGCTGAGCGTTGCAACTGATCAAACCGCCGTTCCAGCTGTGGCTCCATGGCGCTGCTGGTCACGGCGCTGATGTGTTGGAAGGTTTCTCCGAGAAAGCTGAACCTGTGCTGGTCAAGTTCGGCGCGCTCACGCAATACGCTGCGCAAGGCGCGCGCTTGATAGTAGGCGTAGGCCGCGAGCAGCGATACGACCGCGATGATCGCGCCAACCAACGCACCGGCGACAAGATAGATCGTCACAAGATAGATCGCGATGAACGGAACATCGAGCAGGGCGAGGCGGCTGTTGCTGGCCTTGAACCCGTTCACCTGATCGAGTGCCTCGAGGCGATCAACCCATGCGCTGGCCGAGTCATCCCTAATGAGCCGACTAGGGGCATCCAGCATTTTCGCAACAACGTGGGCATCGGCTCGAAAGGCGGTCTGTGCTGCATTCCAAAACATTATATGGGAGCGCATGATCTTCAACGCCGCTTCGGCGAGAACAACGATGGCCAATCCGGATAATAACCAAAATAGTGTCCCTAACGACCCGTTAACAAGAACACGATCGTAAACCTGCAAAATAACGATGGGTAATGCCAGCCCGAGAACATTGATAATCAACGAAGCTGTTACGACAGAAGTTGGAATTTCTTTCACATAGCAGCGAATATCTACCGATTTTTCCCGTGCCCAGCCGAGCGCTTTTGCCAAAGACACCGAAGCATCTGTGGTGAAACGTTGCAATGCAACGGACGCCGGGGTGGAAGATCCGTGATTTTGACCCGCGTCTGTGTGGTTGGCAGGGTTTGCCATAGAATTCTTTCGCACACCAAACAAGTGCATCATGCATCCGTTTAGTTGGTATTAGTGACTCCTCTGAATTCATTCCAGAAGTGCGATATACAAGGAAAGCAGATATTTCCGAGGCTATCTGTTTAAAATTATCAATCGCATATTAATTTTCGAATAATCATATTCTCAACAAACCTCTACAACCTTTGCAACCCTGGGTATTTGTTAAATTGTCGTGGGTACGGTGAAGTGTGAAAATGACAATACCTTTTATGGGCGAAATGTATCCATGAAAGATGTGTTCTGATCGCTAAACCTTGTCTACTCGGAGTAGAGACGTTGAGTAATAACGAAATTGAAATTGCAGCACGGGCAAAAAGCAACGATCCGGCGTTGGAAGAAGATTCCAACGAATTCTTTGCGCATGCCTCAAGAGCTGATTTTCGACAAGATGTCGTAGCTCCTGCTTCAGATTCGTTTACGTCAAAGGAAGGCCGCGGTGACGAGGGTAAGGTCGCCGATGAAGGTGATGGGCGCGCGCGTGAGCCGCAGCAAGGCGCCAAGCCGGTTGAAGAGAACACCTACAAGTATGAAGCTCCCGAGAGTGGTGGCCGTGACGGAGCGCGGACAGCGTCAAACTCACAGTCGAGCAGTGAGCAAGAGCGGTCTGGACCCCAGGTGTCAAATCGACCAGAGGGTCGCGAAACGCAAGGCGACAAGGTTGAAGGGGCGAACGACCAGGTTGCTGCTCCCGCGAATGCCGCGAACCCGGTTAACGCTGCGACACCGGAGACCCGCGAAAACGGCGGCAATGATGAAAAGCCAAATGATGCGTCAGGTGCCGCTGCTCGCGAAGACGGTGCGCGCGGCGGTGTCGGCAACGGGACGGGTGAAAATGCGAATGATGAAAAAGATGAGGATCCCGATCGCCGCGTAGCGTCTAACCGTCAAGCTGACGACGAAGCCGTTGAAAACGAGCGAAAAGGCGGTGCCGGCGAGAGCGAAGCGAACGACAAATCTGGCGGTGAGACGGTTGAGAATAGCAAGCCTGAACCAGAGGCCAAATCTGGCGCACCGGATCGTGATGAAAAGCAGCCAGAATCAGGCGGCGACGGTAAAGACGGTTCATCTGGTGATGACGGCACTGTCCGTTTGTCGGGTACTGCAGGCAATGACCGACTCGTAGGTGGCGACGGTAACGATCGTATGT
>JAGDYV010000002.1:0-44682 GCA_049116495.1 Hyphomicrobiaceae bacterium
TCTGGCAGGTCTACTGGGCGCACATCTCGATCTTCTTTGTGTGCACCGTCATAATGGTGCTGATCGACCGTCATCTCGAGACCGGCGAGGATTATGTTCGCGGCCTGATGATGGAGCATTTCTTCAACGACAATGCCCGCATGGCGCTGGTCGGCCTGTTGACGCTGACGTACGTGCCGCCGTTCTTCGACATCCTGCCGATGTATCTGGTCATTCTGTGCATGATCCCGATCGTCATGCTGCTCGCCAGTTACAACAAGTGGTACGCCATGGGCGCGGTTGTGATCACCTGGCTGGTTGCCTCGTTCGGTTATCTCGATTTGCCGCGGGCGCCGTGGAACAATGAAACGTGGTTCTTCAATCCGTTCTCGTGGCAGTTGGTGTTCTTCACCGGCTTTGCGTTCATGCGCGGTTGGTTGCCGTCGCCGAAGTATGACCTGCGCCTGGTGCTGGCCGCCGCCGCCTACCTGCTGATCTGCCTGCCGCTCGAGTGGGCGCCGCTGCTCAATGCCTTTCCGGTCCTCAAGGAAACCCGTGACTGGCTGCATCCGGTCATCAACAAGACGCATCAGGGCGTCTTCCGCTATCTCCATTTCATCGCCCTGGCCTATATCTCGTTTGTTGCTGTCGGCGAAGGCGGTCGTTATCTCAAGGGTCCGATTGTCCGCGTCATCTGCAAAGTCGGCCAACAGTCGCTCGGCATTTTCCTGCTGACGTTGGCTCTGTCGTTCACCGCCAGTGCATTGCTCAATATCATCGGCCGGTCATTCTTCACGGTGCCGTTGATCAATATCGGCGGCATGGCGATCATGGTCGGCGTGGCCTACATGATGGCGTGGTTCAAGTCGACGCCGTGGAAGAAGGCGCGGGCGAACAGCGCAACGACACCTGCACCGGCGCCCGATGCGGTTGCAGGCGGTGCTGCGGAAAAGTGGCCACGCGGTGGTTCCGCATCGTCCGTTCCTGCGGAATAGTTGATGCGGCGCCTGAATTCGGACGGTTCGGTGATCAGGCTTCTGGCCGCGATCATCGGTGGTTGGGGCCTCTCAATCCTGGCGGCGCTGACGGCGGTCGCCGACGGTCGTGTTCTGACCGGCCAGGTCATGCCGAGCCCTGCACTGGGCCGCGCTATTCCCTATGCCGTCTATCTCCCTCAAGGTGCCACCGCCGCCCGCCCCTCCGCCACACCGTTGGCGTCCGGGCGCCGCTGGCCGGTGCTTTACCTTCTGCATGGTCATGGTGACAACGAGACAGCGTGGTTGAAGCTTGGCGGCATCGCAGCGACCTTGGATCGACTGATCAAAACCGGAAAACTGCAGCCGCTGATCGTCGTGATGCCGATGGCCGGCAACAGCTGGTATGTCGACGATGCCCGCGACGACGGCTATGGCCCGATTTTCACCGCCTTGACCAGCGACATGGTCCGCGGTGTTGACGCGCGCTATCCAACGCTCAACTGCCGTGCCGGCCGCGCCATCGGTGGCCTGTCCATGGGCGGCTTCGGTGCCGCGTTGGCCGGCGTGACCCACCCCGACCGGTTTCGTGCCGTCATATCGCTCTCCGGCAGCCTGTTTGATCCGCTCCGTCATGAGTACCACAAGCGCCACCGCATTCTGGCCCGGATCTATGGTGGCGTCTTTGGCGAGCCGATATCCTATGAACGCTACCGCGCCTGGAACGTCTTCACGCGTCTCAAGGCGATCCCGCCATCCGTGCCGCTGCCGTCGTTCTGGCTATCGGCCGGCGACGCAGACTTTCCTTCAATCCTGCGCGGCACCGTCCGCCTGCATCTCACGCTCGGCGGCCGTGACGCGGAAACCGAACTGCGCGTCACCGGCGACGGCCACGACTGGCGCAACTGGCAGCGAGCGATTACACCGGCGCTGACCTGGCTCGCCACCAAATTGGGCAAAAAGTGCCATTAACGCTGTTCCAATCATCGAACCAGCTGGTCCGACAGCGTCTCCGCCGCCACCGCGCGCCGCATTTGTCCACGCCGGTCGAGGGCCGCATGGGCGCGATCGCCATCCTCCGTTCAACAAAGATTTGTGGAGTTGGCCCGGACCACTTGCGCGGCTTCCCGCGATCGGTTACATGCACACGTCCGCGCTGCCGTTCGCATCTTGGGTTTGTCGATATCCTTATCGGCAATCAAATGACGCCCGGCAGCAGCGCCGTCGCCATCGCGCGGCACAGGGCGGAGTAGCTCAGCTGGTTNNAAGTCCCTCCTCCGCTACCAATAAAATCAATAGCTTAGCGAAAAATTGAGACCGAGCATAAGCCGTTTCGGGTACCGTATGGGTACCAAAACGTACTAATAAACTGTTCGAAGCGCCACGATTGCGAACATTGGTAGACATCAGCCAATACAAGCCGAAGCTGATTTTGTTTCGGTGGATCATGCCAGCGAGGCAAACTGTCGTCGAAAGCTGACGCCGACCCGTTCAGGGTGATTGGCCAGCTGCCGTTGCCCGAGGTATTTCAAAAGGCGTTATTGAGCCGTTTCAAAAAGTTGGCCGTCGAGCCACTCTGGGTGGTGGTCGGAATGGCGAATGTCCCAATCTGTTGCCGAGAACCGATCTGTAGCCACGTCAAGCAGAAGCCATGCAGCAAAGGCCGCAATCGTTTCAGGAGATGTGATCTCCCCGCGGTCAATGTAGGCCTGATAATCGGCACGGGATGGAAAGTCGCTTTCAGACTGCGCGAGAAAGCCACGAACCATGTTGGTATTGACAAGACCTGGCTTAAAGCCAGCAATGGCGACGTCGCGATCAACCCATTCGGCTTGCAATGCTCGACGTAAGGTTTCGGAGGCGGACTGGGCAATAGAATAGGCTGCCGCGCCCACGCGCGGGTTGGCGCCCGAATCCGATCCAATGAACAGCAAGCGTCCGCCATGCAGATTTGGCTCACAAAGCTGGGACAATGCCCAGCGTGACGTTACGTTGACATCGAAGGATTGCTGCCAGTCAGCGTATGCAAGCGCGTCAAGCTGGCCAAGTTGAAAATATCCGGCGGCGTGAAACAACGCACGTGGTGCAGGAAGATCGGCAAGAGCGTTGGCCATCGCAGTACGGTCTTTATCCTTCGTGACGTCGCCAATGCGAGGCGTAATGCACGACGATCTGCTTGCAACAGCATTCAAAGCATCCCCTCGGCGGCCCGTGACAATGACTCTACAATCACGCTTGCTCATGGCCACAGCCAGAGCAGCTCCAATCCCGGATCCGCCACCGGTGATGAGTATAGATTTCAGCATATTTGATCAGGCACCCGGATTTCACGCACCTTGGCGCTTGGCATATTTCTCGAACAATTTGTGCGCTTCCTTGGCCAGTATTTGCGTGGCCGGCATGGCCGTTGATCAAGAGGCAATCCAACTTCATGGCGTAGGCCGTCGCCGCTCACTCGGCGTTTCCATTTGCCATTGACGGTCGTCAGCCGCTCGGCAAACATTGTCGACTGAGCTGACGCACTTGCATAGAAGAGGCGCGCGATACCGGTGACATGCATAGTGGCAACGCACATCGAACAGGGCTCCGCTGTCGTGTAGATATCGCAGCCAACAAGGTCCGTCGTACCTAGTCGCCGGCACGCATCACGGATTGCTTCAACTTCACCATGTGATGTCGGATCATGAAGCGCAATCGCTTTATTGAGCCCTTCACCAACGATCTCGCCGTCTCTAACAATCACTGCGCCGTAGGGAAGAGCATCCGGCTCATCAAGGCTCTCGCGGGCAATCTCCAACGCCCGCCGCATGAATTTCTCTTGCATAACGCCTAGCTCGCCAGTTGCTTCAGACCGAGCTTGAAATGATAACATTTCACTGGATAGGAAACAAAACGGTGTCGTCGCTTGCGTTCTCTGCAAGCTCGACAGGAATGGGTTTGAAGCTACGCAAGGCAGAGCTTGCGGACTCTTGGACGCTAGACTGCCTGGGCGGCATGTGTGTCCGCTATCACCAGCTGCGGACATTGCTTGTGCAGCGCGGAAGCTCACTTGTGACCCACAGCCGAAGTTCAGCATCGCCTAACTTTTCGCAAGTTGATGACCGCTGCTGGTGAAAGCCGACATTCATCGCAGTTGCGAGTACAGGTCGGTGCCACCTCGACACATCAATCGGCAAGCCAGCCACCCGGGCACTGAGATCAAACAGCCGAGATTTGGTTCGGAACGTGTCGTTCGAAACGATGTTCGACGACTGCGGTTCTCGCCCAAAGCAAAAATCTTCACAGGTCCGGTTTTGGTGCAAACGAGATTGCTGCTGCTGTCGCAGCAAGTACTGTCGCAGCGATGATCGTTTCAATCGTCAGCCATGTCCGCAATCCGCTCCTGCCATAATCGGGATTGGTTGCCAGTTTTGGCGTCCATCGTAACTTATTGACAGCCGCGACCAGAAGAATCGCAATAAAAGCCAGCAGCTTCAGGGCGAAACCTTGCTGGTAGGCCTGCGTTGGAACGAGTTGCCAACCCGTTAGGGTGGCCAACAGAATAGTCCCTGCTACGAAAAGCACGCCAACACCGACGACAGCAATGCGGCCGAAACGCTCTACGGTGGATGCTGCGGTTTGGGTGTCCATTACAGCAAGTGCAGATCGTAGCGGAAGCAGCGCCCCGATCCACCAATGGACAACCACAAGATGAACGAAAAGAAGCGCGGCAAGTGGAACCCGACTGTCGTCCGACAATGTGTGGCCCTCAAGTAGATAGGCACCCACAACAACCAATGCGCCCACTACCGCGAGTGGTCGCCAGATGAAACCCGTGACGACGACCAGTGTGCCGAGGAGCCTGACACCGGCAGCCTGCCCCAATGGCGTTTCCACACCCATCCATCGCATGGCTGGATCAAACGCCATTGCCCAATCACCCTGTGCGATGCTGAGCTGGAATGTCAGATATCGAAGCGGTTCACATACGAGAAGCAGAATTGCGCCAAAGACTATCTGACGATTGATTGTGCCAGCGACCTGCTGCATCCCGAGCGTGGCACGCACAAAGACGCCACCTGCGACAGCGATCGTCGCGACATACACCAGCATGCGCAGCAGCACCGAGACCCAGTCCAATTCGCTGAAATTCATGTGTTACTCGACGACCTTGAAGGAGAGCGTTCCCTTCATGACATGGCCGTCTTTGGCCACCGCCGTCCACTGCACTTCGTGAGCACCTGTCGCAAGAGTCATGACCTTGACCGGAAAGCTGGCCTTGAAAGTTTTCGCCGGCTTGTAATCCGCCTTTACATCAAATTTGCCGTCGATGTTTTTCACTTTGACGAGCATGACACGGACGGGTTTCGAGAAGCCAAGTTGGATTTCTGAGAGACCGGCTTTGACCGTCGAGCCTTGAGCCGGAGAGCTTTTGGCCATTTTGGAATGAGCAACGGCATTGCCAGCCAACCCCAAAAGGCAAACCAGGAAAACGATGATCGGACGAAACAGCATGATATTCCTCCCGGAGGCACCGGGCTGATCGCCCGGCGCTGTTGATAAAGTTACTTCTTCGGTTCAATCGCCATCACACGAAACTGCTTGTCGCGGCCCTGCTTCAGCGTGATGTTGACCTTAGCGCCAGGCTTGACGGTTGAAAGGTCCACGCGACGGGTCACAGGAAGGTCCATTGTCATCGTCGGCCAGCCGAGTGCAGGAACCGGTTCGTGGGTTACGTTGATCTTGCCGGCGTCCACGTCAACCGAGTTGATCACGCCAACTGCCACGGCCTCCTTGTTGCCTTCAACGGCCTTCATCTGGTGACCGGCATGGCTGCCTTTGGCGTCTTTTGCCAACGCCGCACTTGAGCCCAGTGACCAGGCGACTGCAACTGCGCTTGCGATCATCAGTTTTCTCATCTCAACTTCTCCGTCGTCTTTGTGGACTGTCCACGTTTGCATTGGGCCGGTTTCTTCCGGCTACCCGCTCAAAATGAGCAGATTTATTCAGCCGGTTGCACGGCTATTCCGTCGCGTGGCTGTAAAACCGGGCTCGATGATTTCGGATCTCGGAAGCGTCGCCCCTCCCACAGGAAATAAACGACGGGAATGACGATCAACGTCAGCACTGTGGTCGACGCCATGCCGCCGACCATCGGCAGGGCAATACGGCGCATGACATCGGAGCCAAGTCCATCCGTGAAAAAGATCGGCAGCAGGCCTGCGATAATAACGCCAACGGTCATCAACTTCGGCCGCACGCGCATGACGGCGCCCGCGACGATCGCATCGAAAAGTTCCTGGCGTGTCTTTGGTGGGTGCTCACGCACCTGCTGATCGATGTAAAGCAGCATGACGACCGCCGTTTCGACGGCAATCCCACCAAGTGCGATGAAGCCGACGGCCACAGCAACCGATAGGTTGTAACCGGCCAGGTAAACCGCCCACATGCCGCCGATCAGGCCAAACGGAAGCGACAGCATGATCATCGCGGTGCGATCAAAGCGGCCGAAGTGTAGCATCAGAAGGACAAAGATGATGAGAGCAGCTGCTGGGATAGCGATCGACAATCGCTCGCGTGCTTCGATCATCTGTTCGAACTGACCCGACCATGTGATGGAGTAACCGGGTGGCAGTTTGATCTTGTCGCGAACGATCGCCGAGGCGTCGTTGACGTAGGTACCGATGTCGCGGTCCGCGATATCGACGAACACCCAGCCGGTTAATCGTGCGTTTTCAGAGCGCAGCATGGGCGGCCCATCGGTAACTTTTATCTTGGCCAGTTCCCCGAGGGGAATGTGCTGCCCCATGGGTGTCGGGATCAAAATCTCTTTGAGTTGATCAGGAGTTTCCCGGAATGGCCGGTCATAGCGCAGCATAATGTTGTAGCGCTCGCGACCCTGGACACTCTCGGTCAGTCGCATGCCTCCAAGTGCGGTCTGAATGACAGACTGAAATACGGCAAGGTCAATGTTGCGTCTGGCAAGCTCACGGCGGTCCGGTTGGATCTCCAGATATTTGCCGCCAACAACCCGGTCTGCGAAGGCAGAGCGTGTTCCAGGTATATCCTTGACGCTTGCCTCAACCTGTAGCGCGATCCGCTCGATCGTCTTCAGGTTGTTGCCCGAGATCTTGATACCAACCGGCGTTCGGATGCCTGTCGAAATCATGTCCATGCGGATCTTGATCGGGTAGCCCCACGAATTTACCAACCCAGGAAGCTTGGTGCGTCGGTCCAGTTCGGAGGTCAGCTTCTTAACGGTCAAGCCCTCGCGCCACTGATCCTTCGGCTTGAGCTTGATCCACGTTTCGATCATCGAAATTGGAGCCGGATCCGTTGCCGTGTCGGCACGGCCCACCTTGCCAAAGACCCGTTCAACTTCAGGCACTGTTTTGATCAGGCGGTTGGTCTGCGCGAGCACTTCCTTGGCCTTGGTGATCGAAACGCCGGGCAGTGTCGTTGGCATATAGAGCAATTCGCCCTCATAAAGCGCCGGCATGAATTCCGACCCGATCCGCTGTATCGGAACGATCGTGGATGCCAGTGCCGCAACGGCCACCAACAGCGTCAGCCAGCGCGCCTTTAAAGCGAGCCATAGGACCGGTCTATAGAGCTGAACGAATAGCCAGTTGATCGGGTTGGCCATCTCCGGGCGGATCTTGCCACGGATTAGCCAAAGCATCAGGACAGGCACGACGGTCACCGACAACACCGACGCAAAGGCCATGGCATAGGTTTTCGTGTAAGCGAGCGGCGCAAACAAACGAAACGACTGGCCTGTCAATGCGAAGACGGGCAGGAACGAAACGGTGATGATCAGCAGTGAGAAGAACAAACCCGGTCCGACTTCTTTGGCAGCGAGCAAGAGAGCATCGCGTCGTTCTGACGGTGTGGCCTCTTCGCTCATGTCCGACAGTTTTCGATGTGCATTTTCGACCATCACGATTGAAGCATCGACCATCGCGCCGATCGCGATCGCAATGCCGCCAAGCGACATGATGTTGGCCGTAATGCCCTGCCAGGACATCACAATGAATGCACCCAGCACGCCAAGCGGCAGGGTGATAATGGCAACAAAGGCCGAGCGGGCGTGGAGCAGGAAGATGAGGCAGACAAGCGCGACGACAAGTGCTTCTTCAAACAGTTTGTGTTCGAGATATTTGACGGCCCCCTCAATCAGTGGTGCGCGGTCATAAACGGTTACGAACTCGACGCCGTCGGGCAGCCCCGCTTTGATCTCCTCGATCTTCTCCTTCACAGCCTGGATGACGGTCAAGGCGTTTTCACCGGAACGCATCACGACGATGCCGCCGACAACCTCTCCTTCGCCGTTCAGCTCGACGACGCCGCGCCTAAGCTCGGGTCCTTTTACGATGCGGGCGATGTCGCCCAGAACGACGGGCGTTCCATTCGCCGAATAGACGACCACGCTTTTGAGTTGCTCAAGATTTTGAATGTAGCCGGTCGAGCGGATGATCAACTCCGTCTCGGCTTGCTCGATAACGCGGCCACCCACTTCGCCGCTCGCGGCTTTGACGGCAGCAACAATTCGCGAGATCGGAATATTGTAGGCGCGCAGCCGATTTGGGTCGATCAGGACCTGATACTCTTTCACGAACCCGCCGACAGAGGCCACCTCTGAAACGCCAGGCACGGTCGCCAGTTCAAATTTGATGAACCAATCTTGGAGTGAGCGTAGGTCGGCAAGGTCACGTTTGCCAGTTCGGTCGACAAGCCCGTACTGATAGACCCATCCAACTCCCGTTGCATCGGGGCCGATGCGCGGGTTGGCGGTGGCGGGCAGCCGACCGCTGATCGATGACAGAGCTTCAAGGACACGCGATCGGGCCCAGTACTGATCGACGCCATCCTTGAAGATGACGTAAACGAAGCTGGTTCCGAACATCGAAAATCCGCGCACGTCTTCTGTATTCGGCAAGCCAAGCATCGCCGTCGACATTGGATACGTAACGAGATCTTCGACGATCTGAGGCGATTGCCCTGGAAAGTCCGTGCGGATGATGACCTGTGTATCAGTGAGATCTGGAATGGCATCAAGCGGAGTTTGCTTGAGCGCCAGCCAGCCGCCGACGATAAGCGCTAGCGCCCCCATCATGACCAGCATTTGATTGCGCACCGACCAGTCAATAACCTTGGCGACCCCTGATTGTGTCGGGTCCTTACCAGCTATGTCGTGCTCGGACTGACCCGAATTACTGGCCATTGTGCGAGCCCTTCGGGGCGGACTTCTTTGCCGGCGCAGTCGTCTTTTTGGGTGCAACTGCTACGGATTTCGATGCTGGCAGCGCGATTGGTTCGGACTTGCCGCGACTGTACGGATTGAGCGGTTTCCCGCGTAGTTGAAACCAGACCCGCTCGCTCTTCAGGTCTTTGTGCAGTGCTACCTTGCGCGCTTGATAATGTTTTGGCGCACCTTCCATCATCCAAACCTTCAGCGCAGTAGTCAGCCGAGCCAGTGCTGATTGAACTTCCGTCTCTGACTTCGCGGCCTGTGCTTCCCGCAACGCTTTGGTTGCGTCATCAATGACGAACGCGAGTTTCGTGTTTTTGAAGCGCGGCCACATCATGTCACGCACTGAGATTGCCGGATCGAGGAACTTCGGTTCCGGGTCGTAACCGTCGATCAGCGTTTCATGCAGATAGATTGCAGCGTCGACGAAATGATCCACCATGGCGAACTGGTTTTTCGTCAGCTTCAACAATGAAAGCGGCAATTGCAGCCGCTTCAGCTTGGTGAAGGACTCACGCAAAGCACTTTCAGAATCGAGCATGAACTGACCGGAGACCACAATGCTCTCTCCCGCCTTGACGCCCTTTGTTGCTTCGGTCCAACGGCCCGATACGAGACCGGTCTCAATCAACCTCGGTTCGAACCGGCCTTCACCCAGCGAGACAACGACGAATTTGCCCTCTCCGTTCTGCAAAACCGCTTCAGACGGGATTGCGAGGCGATCCTCGGCGCTGACCTCGAATACAACATCGGCGTAGCTGCCCGGGCGGATCTTTCCGTCAGGGTTGTCGATGACCAGCCGCACCTGTCCAGTGCGGGTCTGGGTATCAATGGTCGGATAGATGTAATCAACGTTGCCGGTTACGGTGCGACCGGAAAGGTTCGGAAACGCAACTTTGGCCTTCGTTGCTTTAGAGATGAAGCCAAGGTCTTTCTCTGCGACGCTAACTTTGAGCCAAACTGAAGAGTAGTTCTGGATCATCACGAGCATCATCCCGCGCTTCGTGTAGCTGCCCTGCTTGAGGGCGAGCTTGGCGACAACGCCATCTCGTTCAGCGAAGAACGGAATGACCTGCAGAGGTTTCTTTTGACGCTTTATGATGTCGATCGCCCTTGGCTGCACACCGAAAGAGCGCAGTTGGGTCATCCCACGCTGGCTCGACTCACGAACGCCATTTGTCAGCAGGTCGTTTTGCGACACAATCAATCTCGGCGAAAAAAGCTCGAAGAGCTTGTCACCCGCCTTCACCTCGTCGCCAACTGCCGTAACGTGGAGTTTCTCGACCCAACCTTCAACACGTGCTGTCATCTCAGTTTGGAGACGTTCGTTTTCATGAACGATCCCAAAACTGCGCACAGAGCGGCCAAAACGGGATCGTTCGGCCTTGCCGAGACGCACGCCCATGTTCTGCATGACTTCCGGCGCAACAGTAATGATTGTTCGTGTCTCGGCAGTCTCGGCACCGAGCTCCTGTCCGCCCGTTTCGAGCTTGACGAGGTCCATGCCGCAGATCGGACAGGTTCCGAACTCATCCGCAATGTAGTGAGGATGCATCGGGCAGGTCCACTTCGTCGCCTTCTTGATTGGTGCAGGCGAAGCCTTAGCTTCCTCGGCTTGGGCGGCGGTCATGAAAGACAGTTGATGCAATACCGCTGTGTGCCGTTTGGGTTGCCCGTCAAGAGGAGCGAGTTGGCCAACAAGCATGATAGCAGGGATAATGAACAGCGACCCGCGCGCTGCATGGCGCATAGCGCTACAACGTGAACACATGTCACGTGCCTCATTCTCTAATTTTTCAAAAGATCGGAGATGCCGCGGATTTCGGCGGCGCACACAGAACTTTACTGCGCGTGAGGACTTTAAATTCGCAAACGGGGCGCATCACCGTGCAGAATCGAGCGCCAAGATTGTTGAAACCAGCCAAAGTAAGGACAACAAACGCCCGGAGGTGGTCCGGTTGGCTGGAAGTTCAGCAAAATTGTTCTGATACGGGCGGTGCGGTGGTTGCTCATGACGGCCAGAAGCCGTCCCTCGCGATCGAGTCTGCTGGCGGCCATAGTTGGGACAAAGGCAGAGTCGCCACAACATTCATGCTGTTGATCGTGGCTACGACCGCCATGGCCGAAGCAGCCTTTAGGGTGCCCAGCGTGATGATGAGATGAGCCATTCGGCGCGTTCGTACGCTCGTGAATGCTGACGCTCCGCTTAGACGCGCTGTCACCCACTGTATGGCGCATGTGATGCGCATGAGCGGTGTGATGGTGTGCATGGGCGGTGTGGTTAGACGCGTCGGAATCAACAATCAGGCCGGCCCAAAAGAGCAGCCCAGCCAGCGCGACGATCGTAACCGACGATGTCAGAACACGTCCGAGCATCAAAACCCTCTAATAGCGATGAAAGATGGCTAGCCTCAGAGACGGCCTGACGTCAAGTCCATTAGTGTGTCTCACGCGAACGTGACGAATTCACGGCCCAGCTGTTGCTCAGCAGGCTCGATGGACTGGAACACAGACAGGAGTTAGTCAAAATGGCTCGCTACCGAAATCGGGCCGAGCCAACTATTCTGGATAACTGCTGTGTGGGCCTCTCGACGTTGGTGCGATTTACAACCTTGACCCAAGGTCGTGTCCGCCTTTGCGATTGCGTATTGTTGACGTCCTTGGCCCTTGCTGAACTTGCTCAATGCCGCTGATGGCCCGGATACGCCTATGCGAAGCGGTAGACGGATGTCGCTTAGCGGGAGCCGATATTCGAAACTGAGTTGCTCTGAGAATTTATCAAGCTGCCATCGTGGGGAGGCGGCCCGAAAAAATAGGCGAATGCGACGGCGAGGGCCGATACTACGAGTAATGAGATCCGCATGCCCATTTTCTCTCAATCAATACGCGTCGTGAATATTGCTTTAATTTTAATTCGTTAGCAAGATATATTGCAACTTTGGTAGAGGATTGGGTGTGGTGCATCACACAAACTTCGAGAAAACCAACAAGCCGACAATGCTCTAACCAGAAAGGTAATTCATAAACCGGTAGGAGGTTAATGCCACTGACCTAGCGCTGACGCGCCGCATTAATCTTATCGTGCCGGGACTGGGTTTCTGCTGGCCAGTGTGACTTGACGCAAGAACGAGCGGCGCGGATTTCTTTGTCGGTGAGGCCCTCTCGTATGCGGGCATACATGTCTTGAGGCTCTTGTCATTCAAGATGCCCACGACACCAATTATTGTGAGTTCGAATAGCTGCTTATCTCACTGACGCCGCGTATGACCGGACGCATTATGCGGAGGAGCCGGCAGATAGCCATCTTGATCTCGCTGCTGCCAGTTGGGTTGGCCTTCGAGGTCGGCCCCGTGGCAGGAAGCACAATGTTCTGCTTAGCTTTGGCGGCCTGCTTCGACGATCGCACTGTTGAAAGGCGCCACAACAATACTATGCCACCGGCATGCAGTGACCAAAACACAAGGACACCGTTCACGAGAGCTCGAGCAACCATGTACTTCAATCGTCACGACGTCCGCCAATTGCACACATTCGACGTTGAGCATCGCTGGATGGCTCTTGGGCTCGCTTCGTGAGCAGCAATTGGCGAACGACTAGAGTTGCCGCCAGCAATATGTCGGGAGAGTGGACAAGGCTCCATTGACCGTCGTCGGACTGTCAGCTGCGGATATCTCAATCAACACAACAACACGGTCTGATCCATGTCTGCTTCTGGTCGAAGCCGACGTTCCGGCGCCACGAACTTGTATTTGGGCTAGGGCCGGTTATGGCCCATCGCGACATGCCCATGTTGCACCGCAATGGCAGCGATCACCAACTGGGGACATGATCGACGCCTACGCGTGCAATCGACCGGCTTCCGCAAATGGGATAAAGTCCCAATCTCAATGGCCAACTTGCTTCGAAACCTCATCTTTGGAAACGATTTGTTCTGCACCAGCGACGCGCGATAGACGCGCAACCGCATCGATCTGCTCGACCAGCGCTTGAGCTTCGCGGAATGCCGGATTTCTGGCACCGCATTGTGCCCGAAAGGCTTGCACTTCGCGCCGGCACATGGCCATTGCTTCGAGCATCATCTCGTAGCTGACCTCGTCTTGATCTGGATGATGAAAAGGATCGCGTGCAGTCCGTCGTGGTCGCTGTATCATGAGTATCACCAAAGCAATTGTTCTTGTTATGTTCTATATCGAGCGAGCGACATGTGCAACCTCTACTCCATGACAACCAACCATGAAGCGGTCATCCGGCTGTTTAAAGTCGGCCACAATCGCGCGGAGCCAATCGAGGCACAATCTGCGATCTTTCCGGGCGGCACTGCGCCGATTGTGCGGCGTGCAGACGACGGTGAGCGTGAGTTGCTCAACATGTCGTGGGGCTTCGTTCTGTTGATGAAAGGGCTGGCGCCGAAGCGCGTTACAAACTTCCGTGACGACAAGCTGACCTCATCATTCTGGGCAGCCTCAATTCGCGAGCGGCGATGCCTGGTGCCGGTGTCATCGTTTTCAGAACCGAAGGGACAGAAGCCAGCGATCTGGCACTGGTTTGCTTTGAGCGATAAGCGGGAGCCGTTTTCGTTTGCCGGCATCTGGCGCAGCTACAAGGGGCCAATCCGAAAGGATGGCGATCTGGTTGAGATCGAGACCTTTTCGTTCATGACGACAAAGCCGAATGAGCTGGTTGCGACGATACACCCGTCACGTATGCCGGTGATGTTAGTTGGCGAAGAGGCTCAAAGCCAATGGCTGGAAGGCAACCAGGACGATGCACTCAGCCTTGTGCTGTCTTATCCGGCAGATCGCATGGCGATCGTGCAAGCGGGCGAAGAAAAGAAGGACTTGCTGCAGGTCGCCTAAGGATTCAGGTTCAATCGGTACTTGACTACGCGATTGTTGCCAGAGTCTGAAAGCCAAACGATATCTCCACGAACCTCGACGCCTTCCGGCGTGCGGAAAAGGTTTGGGCCTTTGCCGGCTTTGTCGCCGCCGAGTACGAGAATAAGCTTGCCGTCTGGGGCAATGACTTTCACTTGATGGCTGTATTTATCGGCGGCGATCAGCGTGCCATCTGCGAGCACATCCTGATAACGTACACCGTTGAAGTTATAGGGCGAGCCTTTCAGTTCGCGTTTGATGTTGAGATCTTGCGACAGCAACAGCATGCGGTCGTTGCCGGCGTCCGCCAACCAGATGTCGCCGTTCGGTGCCAATTCAACGTCGTGCGGCGATGACAATCCTTTAAGCTCGGCGACAACTTTTCCGTTCTCGTATGCAACAAGATTGTGCGACCAGGCGCCGGCAACATAGATGCGGCCATTGGGGTGGGCGAGAACGCCTTCTGGGCCTCGGACTTGATCACTGAGTTCTTGGATCAGCTTGGCCTTCAAGCCATTCATCTCGTAGACCGTCACCCGGTTGTTATGCGTATCGGCGACGTAGGCGCGACCTTTGTTGTCGAAATCCACGTCATGGGTGCCCGATTGATGATCCGATCCAAACTCACCTTTAAGAGTCAGTGTTTCAGGGTCAAGGATGGCGACCCGGTTGTTGCCGACATCAGAGACAAAGAGAGACTTGCCATCAAGCGAAAGCTTCAAGTCGTGCGGGTTGCTGAGCGGCACGGTACTGGCGCCCAAGAACTCGGCAGATGGCTGCGCCATCGCTGAAGATGTGAGCAGCCATGAGAGTATCAAGGCCTGCGCAAGATGCTTGATCATGTCGTGCTCCGGTTAAACGATAACCCTCAATCGAGGGCAGCCTTACTCTTACTCCAACGTGCCAAGAACTTTGACTTGGCCAGCTGCATTGATTTGCGCAACGACGGTTTCGCCCGAACTGGTTGGCGTACCTGTTAGCGCAAAGATGTTGACCTGATGGCTGACAAGTACAAGAGGCTTGCTCGATTTCTTCGCGATCAGCCATTTTTTGATGGCGCGTATTTGCAGCTCACGACGTTCATAGGTTTCAAAGAACGAATTGAGCGATGGCAATGGTTTGACCGTACCGAGATAGAGAAGTTCTGCGGTGTCTTGGCATCGACACCATTCGCTTGAGTAGACTTCGGCCGAGGTAATGCCTTGTCTACGAAACCGGCGCCCAATCATGCGTGCTTGATCGCGTCCTTCGGTCGACAAATTGCGTTGGGTTGTGCAGTCGGTAACAGAAAAGTTCTGCGGATCGCCGGTGCCTGGCGCCAGTGCGTGCCGCATGATCGCGAAAGCTTCACCGTTCTTAATTGCTGTCCAGAGTTTTGCGTCATCGGCGATCGCCATTGTGGCCATCAACAAGAACACGATGACGGCCAACGGCAACGATTTAAAAAGGTGGCCTGTTCTCTGACTTAGTTTTGTCGTGTCTCGCATTGAAGAGCTCCTGCTTCTCGTGACAGTGATAGCAAATGTGACCCTGATCCGTGAATGCGGCGTGTCATGCACACTTATCGACGAAAATGTTCACCTATGATCAGCGCTGTGCATCTTGCACAACGCTTGATTCGGTCTTAGATTCGGAGCTGCCCAAAGGGTTCGGCGTGGTGCCGAGGCTGGGGCATCCGGGTGCTCCGATCAAAAGGAGAACCTGATGTCACATCCAAAACAACTGATCGACAAGAAGGAGCTGACGAAGCTCGTAAAGTACTCACCGCAACACATCGCGCGGCTGGAGAAGGCAGGCCAATTCCCACAGAGGTTGCGGCTGGGCCAGAACCGGGTAGCGTGGTTGCTGGCTGAGGTCGAGGACTGGATCGAGGAGCGCTTGGCCAAGCGTCTCATTTTGTGAGTTACATTCCTCTTGACGGAACAGGGAAGGCCGCTCCTCGTGGGCGGCTTTCTTGTGTCCGGTTCCCAAAAAAGGGAGGGGATTTGACAGATCAGAATCGTGTGGTGCGGTTCGCATCTCGTTTCTTAATTGGGAAAATGAGTATGATTTATATGAGTATTCTTGGCTGCATATAATTATATAGAGGGAAGTGCAGATCTTTCACTTTAGCGGTGCAATCGTTGCACCTCTGGACGTGCAAATTTTGCACTTCTGGGTTGGCACTACCGGCGCTTCGGCTTCACCTTGGCATGGAGAGTGTAGAGGTTGACTTGGCCGAGCCCTTGGCGTTTGACGCTGACGAAGCCGGCGCGATCGAGTTCTTTGATGAAGGTGATTACACTGCGTTTGGATACGCCCATGTCGGCAGCAAGCGTTTCTTGGCCTGGAAAGCAGGAATCTTTCTGCCATGCATAGGAAAGCAGCATGGCGTAGGCGAGTTTGGCGCCAACGCTAAGATCGGTCGATTTCAGGATGACGTTCGGGACTTGGGTGAAGCCGGCTGCGGCGACCGGATCAAAGCCATCAAGAATGATGTTCTTGTAGCGATCAGCCAACGGCTCACTGATCTGTTTCATTGCTCACAGTGTACCATGGCAACCGACGAGCATAATGGGTGCTGGTGGGACAAGCGGCATTCACATGCGCGCATCAGTCGGGGAACGACTAGGGAATGGCTTGGTTGAGCGGTATTGTAAGCGTCGCACAATTTATGATTTGCGACGCATGCCCCTGAACACCACCGTTTGGTGCCGTTTTATTCGATTGTTCCGAGGTGATGCTGGGCGCGGTACTCGCGCAACCATTCGACGATGCGCGCGATTTCATCTTCGCTAAACAATCCAGTCTCGCGCAATTGATCCGGCACCTTGTGGTGGACGGCGTGATCAGTGAGGCCGAGGATTTTTTCCTGGAGTGATGTCTCACGTTGGTTGTTTTGGAACAGTGTCAACATAGATCGATCAGAGCACTTGTAGCAGTGCGGCGACGGCGCCGACGATCACGAGGGTTTGGGCAGCAACCACTTTGTACAGTTCAAGGCGTGCGGCTTGTATCGTGCGATCAAGATTGATGATCGCGTTCTTGAGCTCGTTGATATCAGATCGGGTGGCAACATCGGTAAGGTCAGCGTCCTGCAAAACAGTCACAAGGCACTCCGCTTGCTCTTCTGAAAACCCCTGCTGCTGCAGCGTGGAGATTGCCTTGTAAGTGTCGAACGCAAGTGTCGCCATACGTCATTATTGTATCACAAAATTCGATCGTCGCTTGTCTGCTCAAGATGCGTGCGAGCGTCTTGAGCACTTCCTTCACCCGTATCACGAAGCGTGATCCGGCCTTGCTCGACCGTTGATGCCAATGATTTGAAGATCGGGGCGACGTTGCGCTGGATGACTTCAAGCAACTGGTTCTGGCCGTCGATAATCCCCTTCATGTCTTTGATTTGACCACGACGGTCGATCAGTTCTTCGCGCAGGAACGCGATCTCCTCGTCCTTTTCGCTGAGTCTCTCTTTGAGCTGTGCGACGGCGTCCGACATGTCGTCGTTTGACGCTCCGTGACGCTCTCTGGTTTTTTGCGCGTCATCGTCTGTCTCTGTCGGGCGTGGTCCGACATGGTCGTCAAGTTCAATGGGCGCAATTGCTGGCGCGACATCGTCCGACACGACGGGCTCAGTCGCTCCCTGTCGTTGTTGCTTCTTGGCCTCGTGCAATTGGCGCAACGACTTGATTGCCGGGGCGATAGATGTCTCGGTTACAAAGTAGGTATCACCAGTATCGGTCACTTCCTTGACGCAATCGAGGGTGCCATTGGCGCAGTAGCGCTGCAGCGTTCGGATTGAGCGGGGCAGACCGGCGGCAATGAACCTCTGGCTGACGACATCGAGCGTCACCAATGGAGCGTCGGCGCGCGGCATGTCGGTCTCAGGCTGCCTGTGTCGGACGGCGTCGCGATATGACGGTGTTGGTCGTGCCTGGCGAAACATATGAATATGATACCACCACACCGGGAACCGGTTCTTGCTATCCACATGTGCCAGGAACTCGGCTGAGCGATTGTGACCCGTATGGGCCGAGACGACTTCCGGCTCGGTCGAGCGGCCGCAGGGCCTGCGAGATAGAGCGCGACCCGACTCTGGAGGGGCAGCCCCGCTTAATCGGTAAGTACGCAATGCGACGCTCAATCAATTGGTGGAATTTGGCGTTGTCGCTTCTATGAAATTTCCTCGTAGGTTGGCACGGTATCAACCACGTAGCAGGACAATTTAGCCGCAAAAGAATGGTATGATCCAATCGTCTGCGGTTGCCGTAGATAGGTTCGTAACCAACTCGGTGAAATTGCATGCGCAGATTTGCACTCGTTCTTGTCCTTACGTTCATTGCGACGGTGTTGGCACTGCCAGCGCTTGCCCAGAACGTGCAGTTTCCTAAAATCGTGACAAGCGATCTCAACGGTCGAAAATTGTCCTTTCCAAAAAGTCTTCCAGGTGACCGGTCGCTCGTACTCATTGCATTCAAGCGCGAACAACAGGCCGATCTTGATGTCTGGATAGAAAAGTTCGGCTTGAAGAAGGCAGATGCGCCGGCTTGGATAGAAATGCCCGTTGTCGCCAATTACGGATCGGTGTGGCGGGCGTTCCTCGACAATGCGATGCGGTCTGGGATTGTCACGAAAGAGGCCAGGGCACGGGTGTTCACCGTCTACACGCGACCGGCTGAGTTTCGCGAAAAACTGCGGTTTCCGACAGACGCCCAAGTTTATGTTCTCGTTGTTTCCCGTAGTGGCAAGATTCTCGCTCGTGCAGATGGTAAATTCTCTGATGCCAAGGCGGGTCTGCTACGCAGAGCGTTGCTTCCCGGACAAATCAAAAGTCGGCGCAGCGATTGAGAACAATGACCGCAACGCCGACCAATCGAAAAGAAGCCCCAACCAATTGAAGGTTGGGGCCTGCGGCTAGTACTCCTGGGCGAGCATGACGGTTAGCACGCGACAGGTGAGCAACTCATTTGCTGGGTTTTCCGATCCTGCGGTGAGGGCCAAATTGTAATAATCAATCTTCCAGAAGACGTGCGTGCCGCGAACGTCGACAGACCCGAAATCGTGCTCACCGTAAGGGTCATTGTCGCGCGTGAAAGCATCGAATGAGCGCGCAGCACATACGGCTTCGACGACGAACAATGACCCCAAGGCTTGCACGCCAGCGGTGACGAACACTTTGCCGTTGCCTTGGCGCTGGCGACGAAAGCGATCATTGAGATCGCGAATACGCGAATTGGTCATGAAGGAACTCCCTAGTCGGAACGCCAGCATCCGACTGGATGCTGGCCACCGACAGGGAGACCGGTCAGCTGCAGTTCATTTTAGCACGTCGTCGCCATAGGACGCTTGGCTTGTTCCATTCCGGCGCGGGCTGATGCAGCCGCCGGCAGCGTTAGAGCATCGACGAAAATAAACTTGCTGCTTAACGCAAAAGTGATGCGTTCTCACCGTCGCTCACAGCGGACCGGTGCGGCTCTTGCCCGCTCATAGCGACCTTAGACGTTGGCTGATCTTGAGGGTACCGCTTTGCTGTCAGCAACTAAACAAGGAGAACGACAATGGGTTTCCTGACTGATCCAAAGACCGGCAAGCGGATGAATGCCGACCAGTTCATTCAGCGCGAGAAGAAGGAGTGGGGCGATGCGTTCAAGACGTTTGGCAAGGAGTTGCTCCAGGCCGGCGACAAATCCGGCAGGAGCTTTCTTGGCAGCCTCGATAAAGATCTTGCTGAGATCATCCAAGACCATCGAAAACGCAAGCGACGCAGATAGCGCCTGACAACACGAAGATCGACCTGTCTAGATCGCAATCAATGCTGCCTGAGAGATAATGATGGTGGAGCAGTACAACAACGCAGCTCCACCATTCCAACAATCGATGGAGGATGTGATGGCGACAAGCAGTGCGCCGACGTACAACGTGTTTACGGTGGAAGACCGCGGCAAGGATGAAGACCCATTCTGGTTGAAGATCGGTGCAGCCTGGCCGCACAAGGATGGCAAGGGATTCAACATCTCGCTGTCGGCATTGCCGCCGGATGCCCGGCTTGTACTGCGTGAGCCGACCGAACCTGAGGAAGAGAAACCCTCCGGCGAGCGCCGATCGCGCCGCTGAGAGTTCAACAAAAGCGTCTGCCCCGCATGACCTGAGCATGCGGGGCTTTTTCTTGGTCAAAAGCATCTTGCCAAGCGTGCTTTCCGGAGCCGGCCCTTACCCGATCGGGGGACGGCGAACGGAAAGTGCGCGCCTGCTTTCTGGTGGGTGCTCGGAGTATCCATTCAAGTCTGTTCGCTTGACCAAGCCGGTAACAACTTACGTTCGTTGCCCTCACCGTCGAGCCAATTGTGGTTCAGGATGTCATCACGTTTGAGCGTTTCAGTATCGGCAAACCAGAACAACGGAGAACCCTTGCCACCGGTTTGACGCTTGAGAACTTCCTGCATGTTTTCGGCGCGCTCAGCATTACCGGTTACGATCAACACACGAAAGTTGCGCCAGCCAAATTTCTGGCTATGAAGCTTCGATTGCCATGCGGCACCATAGGTCAGAAACTTGCGCAGGATCGATGACTGCAGGATGTCAGAGCGTTCGACCGGCATGGTGCCTCGGTCGATCTCTACCAAGAAGTACGCTCGCCGACCGGCTGTGGGAAATCCAAGCGAGAATACATAGTCAGGCTCCAGGCCAATGGTATGTCGCGCCGACTTGAAATATACGGGCACAGACAGCCGGAACGGCTTGGCCGCGTCACGCGTCGTCGCGGGCAGGCGCGACACAAGCTCTTGCCCGTCGGTCAATTCCACGACGGGGTTGGTCGCGACGGCGGCCGACAGCACTACCGCGAAATCCGAAATGGCAAGTGTGTGCTCCAGGAAAGGGCGTCCTACTTTGCGGTTCTTGTGCGCCCATGACACGCGCGGGCCGAACTCAAGAGCATCGTGGTGGGCAAGAACACGCGCACCCTTGTCGCTCAAAGCATAGACGGTCAGCGACGAGCCGCCGCCGGGACGATAAAAGTCATACTGGCACTCGGGGCGGTCGAGATAGGCATGCTCAAATAGGCCTTTCAGCCGATTGGCAAGGTTTCGCTCTGATCCATCGATGAGCAAGCGGATATGACCGGAATCGAGAAAGCGATAACGTGCAACAGCACGTAAGATTTCGAGATCGCGGTCTGTTAATTGAAAGGGGGGCGGTTTGCCGGAGCGTTTGCGGCGGGGCCGATAGATACCCCGCACAGAAGTGTCGAAGGTCATGTTTCAATTCTACCATGTATGAAAGTGGGGAAGGGGAGCAACGGCGATAATCACGCGTTCTGCTCGGGCAGCGCGTACATTGTCGGGCCGTTTCGTCCGTCACGAAATTTGCGGGCGCCAAGCTCGATGAGGCGCGCATAAAAATTGTATTGTGCGAGCGGCGCGCGCCCATGCGTTTCACACCAGGTGGCGTAGGCCTCGAACAAGGCCGCACAGTGCTGTGGCTCGGACTGTGGGTGCACCAATAGCCAAGCCGCGACGGTATCGGGCGGTTGATAGCCGCCTGGTGGACGGTAACCGAACCAGGCACACCAACAGGTGGCATTGAAGAACCAGAGCGTGACGGCGAGGAACCATTCGAGGCCAGCGAGGGGCGATACGCGGGCAGGAACACGCGTACCAAGGAGCGCCTTGCGCGCATCTCGGACGACACCTCGAGCCGCCGTTATTTGACGATCCAGGCGTCGGCGATCGCTCCTGTTTGCGCTCTTGTACGACAACAACAGTTGACCAAGGTGATTCTGCGCCTGATTGAGCTCCAGTTTCAACGAGGCATAGAGCTCTTCTGAACGCTGCATCGGTGCGGCGGTCTTGGTCAAGTTGAGGGCGATGTAACCACGCACCGAATGGATTGAGAATAGTGATGCAATCACGAACAACGCGATGCACGCCACAGCTCCGATACGGTTTCTCGACCACCAGTGCAAGGCGCCAAAAACGCTGGCAATCATGCCGAGATCGAAGGCCAGAGCGAGAACCGAAAATATGTGCATATTGGAGACCGGGAACCAAGCGAACGCTGGATCTGGTGATGCCAGCGTTGCTGTGTAGCTGATCGATGCGGCAGCCATAACGACAGAAATGATGCTACCGCTGACGATGGCGAGGAGTTGCCAGATCTTCATGACAAACCCTCGGTGATTTTCGATCGACCTCGACCGAGCGCGGGAAAGGCGATCACAAAGTCACGTTGCCTGGCGCAGAGACGACAGCTCGAGCAAGTGACGCCCTTGTGGGTACGGGCCGGGCAGATCACGACCTTGCGACCGGCCGGCGTTGTTGTGTTGGATGTTTGATGGCTCGGGACGACCGAAGTGACCGGCGCGCATTTAGTATTGGCCAATGCGTCGGCATGACGAAGTGAATTGCCGCTGAGGTTGATGGTGAAGCCTTGAGCATTGGCTTGCTTGATGGCAGCACGATTGCCGATGTGCTCAAGCACATCGAAATGCGTGTACGTGAAACCGTTGCGACCCTGGTTGGCCTGGACAAGCTGCTTCAGTGCAATCTCATCGATCGCGACCTGATCATGCGTTGGCAGATCTCCTGCTTGATTGTGACGCCAAATGCTCCCAGCAGGTAGCTCACGGATCGCGTCAAGCAGTTCGTCGAAAGAGCGAACCTTGATGCGACCCTTTTGAAAGCTGCCATTTACGGGGGTGCGATCGAGCGCCGTCCAGAGAAAACCGCCGAGCATGCCGTGTTCGGCATAGCAGGCACCGGCCATGACTGTGTCTCCAGACTTTCTGAGCGGGCAGTTACGGCTGTCATCCATCATGAAGCGCAGGTCGAAGCCAGACTTTGGCTGAGCAATAACATTGCGGATGGCGGGCGTGAGCAACACACGACCAACCTTGTTGAGCACGGGTGCAATAGCTTCTTCTCGAAATCGCGGCGGATAGGCAGCGTATTCGTGCGTCCAGAAGGCTCGCACGACGGGATCAGCTAGATGACGCAGGCAGTTTGCTCGGAAAGCTTCATCTTGAAGCAAGCGTGGCAGAAAGATCAGCGTCGCGCCGGGAACGTCCATCAATGTTCTGACTGCGTGCGCGAAAATATGCTCGAGGCGTGGCCCCCAGGAGTCTGGCCAAATCGCACGGAACGCTGCAACAACTCCATCTGTTACCAGCGGGCGATGATCTTCAGGCAGGCTGGCAAGCAAGTTAAATCCGATGGGTCGTGCAAGGTTGGATGGATCAAAGTAGACAAGATCATCGCCTCTTCGCGGCGGCAGCACACTAACTGCTGCATCCGCAAGGTCACCGTGGGGATCGAGCAAAGCCATACCGCGAGCGGTGGCGAGATCTTGGGCAATGAGATTGAGTAGCAGGGTGGATTTTCCGGTGCCTGTTTGCCCAATAATGTAAAGGTGACGTGCTCTTGCGGCAGGGGAGAGGGCGACCGGTCCGTGGACCCGGCTGCCAATGTAAAGCTTGTGATGAATGTCAAAACGGCTCATGGGCCAAAGCGAGCCACGGCATCACAGAATTGCTCGGCAATATTGAGCAGTCACTGGCGCTCGTGTTGGGATATGACCAACGCGCGATGGGATCGGGTGGAGCCGAGAGTGCTTGCCGGTCACCGGGCTCCGTTCATCCGTCTCACCCGCTTACCGGGGCTCGCTTCGGCGCGTGCGCCGACAACAAAGCCAGTATAGCAGCAGCAATGAGTATTGCTGCTACTGGCGGAAGCGGACATTGCTGATGAACGGAACCGACTGAACGAGGCGAAATCGATACTCGTGGGGCTCGGCAGTCACACGCTCACTTTGATCAATTTCCGGACATGTCGCTTGCTATTGCAACCTAAGGATGTTCTTCCGCCATCATTGCGCACGAAGCACCGTAAGTCGCGACGCAGAACGGCACGCAATAAGTAAGTCCAAGTTTCCAAAGGCTGAGCGAATCGCTCGAGAAAATTGCATCGCCTTGGTTTATTAGGTTCAGAATGCTGCCAACAACTATGGCGACCATGATAGATCGTTTGGCGATCGGCCAAGCCAAGGCGCTACCAACAGCGTCGCCCCACCGGATCCGACCTGCCACTTCTTGTTTCTCAACCACGTGTCCTCTCCTACGCTTTGCGATCAACCTGCCTACTTGAAAGGATCCGCTGCCTTGAGGACGACCTCAGTGACCTCAACTTTGGACATTTGCTTACGGCATTGACTACACGCCAGATCAGCGGATGCAATATATGGGACGTCTACTAGGCGATCCGTGTCGAGGGCAGGCGCGCTGACAACGACGAGTGTCCTACAGTTGTCGAAGGGGGTCATGTAGACCGCGGCATAGGCGACGCTTGTGGCCAGGGCAACAGCGTAGCCATACAACAACGCTTGAGGTGCCCAAACCGGCGCTTCAATGCTGAGTATGTTACAGACCACCACTCCTATTAGTGCCATAAGGCACCAGATGAGCGTGACGATGCGGGCGACCAGAAAGCCGATGTCGAATTGGCGCCACCCGGTTGGATTGTATTCGATAGAGTTGGGCAATACGTCCGCCGGGCCATCATGGCCGCAATCCGTGCAGCGAATGTAGTTCTGGCTTGTGCCGGCCGGGTTGTTGACTCTGATACGTCGTTGCTCATGGTGGTACTGGCTAAAAACACTGAACCAGTTTGTACGATCGGCTGTCATTTTCTCTCTACCTTGAACCGAGTGTTTTCCGTCGTTCATCAAATCGCCTCGCCTATTGATTCAAGACAGCGGTCGAGGCCGGCCAAGCGGAGCACCGGTTTGTTCGGTAATGGACCGGGCTATGGCAGCTAGTTCAGCGTCACGGAATGCGGGCGCGAGAAGCGTGACGCCGAACGGCATACCCGAAGCGTAAAAACCAGTCGGCACGGAAATGGCGCATAGATCGAGAAGATTGGCCCAGTACGAGTAGTAGCCATGATGATTGTTGCGCTCGACCGGGTCAGCCTGCATCTGCTCGATGCTGTAGAGCGTTGCGACCGTTGGTACGACCAAGGCGTCGGCGTTCTGTAGCAAGGTTCGTGTTGTGGCGTTGACGAGGCGCAGGGCATCCATTGCCTCGAACACGTCGACACCGGTCCATTTTTCGCCGTTCTCTACGATGACTGCCGTTGTTGGCAGAACTTCCTCGCGGTTAGCCTTGATGAAGGAACCAACCGCCGCAAAGCGGTCTGCAACCCACGGCCCGTCAAATAGCATACGACCACTGGCAAGTAGTGGCTCAAAGTCGGTTGTGTCGATCGTTGCTCCAAGCTCGGAAAGCTTGGCAAGCGCATTGTCATAAAGGGCTCGCCCTTCGGTGTTACCGAAGAATTGGCGTTGCTCTGGGAGTGGCCCCATCAGTTTCAACGTCGCCGGTACGGTGGCTCTATGGAACGTCGCTAGCTTGGCGTCGCTGCGCAACGAGAGATCAGCCGGATCGTACTGTTGTGCGACAGTTGCCACTTCCAGTGCGTCGTCAACACTCAACGCGAAAACCGTTGGGCAATCGAGCGTTCGACTACAGGGCACCAGTCCCGCGGTGCTGAGCGATCCGACGGTGGGTTTCAACCCGACAATGTTGTTCAATCCAGCTGGTATGCGGCCGGAGCCGCCCGTGTCCGTACCAATTGAGAACGCTACCTGCTGAAGCGCCACGGAGACGCCAGAGCCAGAACTGGAACCACCTGAGACCATAGATGCATCGAAGGCAGCCCCGCACGGGCCATAAGGTGAGCGTGTTCCGTTCAGACCGGTCGCGAACTGATCGAGGTTAGTCTTACCAACACAAATGCCACCGGCGGCCTCGATCTGCTCGACAACCGTGGCGGATTTTTCCGGCATGTAACTATAGGCGGGACAGGCAGCCGTTGTCGGCAATCCGACGACATCAATGTTGTCTTTGACAGAGAATGGCAGACCATAGAGTGGCAGTCCTCGATCAGATTTCCTGAGAAGTCCCTGTGCAAGTTCAATGGTCTGCTCTAGGGGCCGAAGTGTAATCCAGAGACCGGATCGATCGTCTTCCTCGATACGGCTGTAGACCAATCGAATAATGTCGATGGGCGTTGCGTCGCCGGAAGCATAGAGTGCGCGAATAGACTGAAAGTCGAAGGCGGTCTTAAACACAACGATCTCCGCAAGATATGTGACTGCGAAAGGAAGAGAGGACAGAATGCTCCGCCCTCTCAAATGTCGGTCGACTTATTTGCCGACAACCTTCTCCAGATACGATGGCACCAGGAAATTCTCATAGTCCTTGCGCGTCAGCTGCTTCGGCAGTCGATCTTGTGACACCAGGAATTTAGACGTTGCGACCAGAGTGTCTGCAAACAGGCCAACTTTCCCTGTGGTCCCCATGTATTGGGCTGTCAGCTGTTTCGAGCACGGCACCATCTCAGTGCCTTTCATCATGCGTGTCGCATCTTCCAGAGGCAACGACAGTTCCTTGGCAATAATCTCAGCGGTCTTGCCTGGATTCTTCAGCCAGTAGTCAATGCCTGCGCATTCAGCCTTCACAAATTTCTCAACATAATCTGGGTACTTTTCGGCGAATGCGTTCATGACAACGCCAACATCCCAGGTCGGATAGCCACGCTTCTCCATTATGCCGGACGTCATGAAAATGTTGCCACCATCTTTGACTGCCTTGTCGAGGTTCGGCTCCCAGTACCAGGCCGCATCAATGTCACCGCGCGCCCAGGCGACTGCGATGTCATTGGGGCGAAGATCAAGCAGCTTCATTGAACCCGTATCAATTCCCTCATCCGCGAGTGCCTGAAGCAGTAAGTAATGGGTGGTCGAGCCGAACGGTGCCGCAATGGTCTTTCCGGCAAGGTCTTTGAACGACTTGATGCCTTTAGACGTACGCACGACCATCGCCTCGACATAGTCGAGCATGTTGAGGACCATAATGCCTTTGATGGGTAGGCCGCGTGTTACGCCAATCGCTGTTGGTGGATTGCCAAGGCCACCGAAGTCGACTTGCTTAGCCGCGATGGCCCGAAGCATGTCGCCACCACCGCCTACTTTGATGTACTTGATCTCGACGCCGGGCATTTCTTTGGCAACTAGCCCGAGCGACTTCGTAACGAGCTGTGCATTGACCAGATTGAGATAACCGACCGTTACCTTCTTTGGCGCTTCCGCCATTGCGGTCTGAGCCGCGAGAACGCCCGCCGCCAGGATACCGAGACTTCCGAGTTTCTTCATCTTAACGACACCTTTTTATCTTGGAGCATGATGAGCGAATTTGCGCCAGCTCCGACAAGCGCAATCAGGTTTTCTCTCTACGGGTCCAGGGCATCAGTAGTCCGCCGATCGCGCGCATCATCAGATCGAGCGCGATGCCGGTAATGCCCAGCACGATCAACCCCATGATGACGATGTCCGAGAGAAGAAATTTCGAGGCATCCCAGATCATCCACCCAATGCCAGCGGTCGCCGCCACAATCTCAGCAGCAACGAGAACTGTGTACGTGAAGCCGAGCGAGATACGCATGCCAGCAAGGATGGTTGGCCCGGCTGCGGGCAGGTAGACAGAGAAGAGGATTGTGCGCGTTGAAGCACCGAGCCCCTGCGCGACGCGAACGTAGATGGGGTCGACGTTATCTACAGCCTGGACGGTGGCGATGATCAAACCGGGGAGGGCTGCAAGAAACAGCAGCGCTAGTTTCGATTCTTCTCCAATTCCAAGCCACATCACGAGCAAAGTGTAGAGCCCGAGGGGGGGGAGCGGGCGGTAGAACTCGATCAATGGGTTGAACAATGCGCGGATCGTGCGGGATGCGCCCATCAAGATGCCGAGAGGAATGCCGATCAGACAGGCAAGCCCGAAAGCCGCCAGAATCCGAGCAAGGCTGGTGGTTACGTGCACAAATAGTGTGCTGCCCTGATAACCTTTCGTCGCGACCTTTATAAAAGCTTCGCCGACCGCGATGGGGCCTGGCAGAAACAACTCGTTGGCAAGCCCCGTCGAGGTAACGAATATCCATGTTGCAATGAGCAGGAATACAGTCAGCGACGATAACGCGAAGGCTCGCGTCGTCAGATACGCCGGCACCCAGGATCTCTGCGCAGAATCGTCTTGGATGTCATCGACGTCCTCTTCACGTATGGTGGCTGAGGTGCTCATTGAGGACGCACACCGAGAATTTCCATAATGGTCAGTGCATAAATACGTGCCGCCATAACGGACTTCGTCACCGATATGTTTTCGTTGTCGACGGCCCAACCATCTTCGCCTGGCCCAAAGGTCACTGCGTTAATACCGGCTTCGCGTAAGCGGATCGTATCGTTGAAAGCATTCTTGCGGTTTGGATTTGGTTCTGCCCCCCCCATGAGACGGCCATATACTTTGCGCAGCGAGACGCATGGTTCTTCATCGAGCGGAACGGGCGGTGTCGCCTCGACGAACAATGAGCCTGGAACTTGTCGCACGCTCGCAGTGACATTGTTGCTGCCGCCAAGCGCGTCGCTTGCAGCGCGTTTGATATCGGTGACAACGCTCTCGATCGTCATGCCGGGGACAATGCCAACTACCGCCAGCGTAATGGTGCATGCGTCCGGCGAGAACTGCATTTCTCCTGGCAGACCACCTCGGATACGCACGATCGTCGTGCAGGGCGGCGTGTGGCCCATGAACTCCGTCGGCACGTGCGTGAAAGCCATCTTCTCAATGGTAGGGATAATTTTCGCCGCTTCGATAATCGCGTTGGTCGCGATGTCGGGCCGCCAGATATGAGACTTTTCGCCAGTGATCGAGAGTTCGACAACGCAGTGTCCGGAATTGGCTAGAGACAGGTTCATGCCCCAATCGCCGCTATCGACGGAGCCCCAAGCGGTTGGCTCGGCGGTTATCGAATAGTCAGCCGTGATGCCAACTTCTTTGGTCAGATATATTGAGCCGTGGGTACCGTCGCGTTCTTCGTCGACGCAAAAGCAATAGATCAGATCGCCTTCGAATTGGACGCCTTCCTCGATTAGCGCCTGCGCCGCCAGCAGGCATGACGCCATGTTGCCGCGTGTATCAGATGTGCCCCGAGCGTAGAGCAGATCACCATGGCGCGTCGCCTTGTAAGGGTCGCCGCCAGTCTTGTCCCATTTCTCCGGTTCTGCGACGGGGTAGGTGTCCAAATGATCGTTCATCATCAAAGATGGACCGACGCCAGAGCCGTCTAATCGACCGACAACGTTGGGACGATGACGCTCGGACTCGAAGGTCTCAACTGTCATGCCAAGTGTTTCGAGTTTGCCAGCGACCATCATCGCGATCGCTTCTTCCTCACCGGCTGGCAAGTCAGGGTCTAGAGGATTGCCGGATCGTGGTTGACCGGTGCGGATGAGTTCTGTTGCAAGATCCTGCCAACGCTGCTCGGTGATCCGAGCCAAAACGCGGTCTTCAAGTTCACTGAAATCAACTGCTGACATAAATGATTTCTCTTCGTGGGAAGGGCGTTCTGCCCAGTGATTGGACGCCGAAACGACGATAACGCTCAAACTTTAGGCGCCCAGAGTGGTGCAGTCTGCTGCTATATTCGCTCCCATGAGACACCAAAAACGCAACACTTTCTGGTGCCGCGCATGCGCAACCTTTTGATCTATAGATACGTTGATGCGGTTGCGCGGACAGGCTCGATCCGCAAGGCGGCGGACCAGTTGGCGATCACGCCATCAGCGCTCAATCGGCGTATCCTCGCGCTTGAGCAGGAGCTAGATGTTCCAATTTTTGAGAGGCTGGGGCGCGGCGTTCGCTTGAGCACAGCGGGCGAAATCCTCATTCATATGTTTCGCCAGCAGCTCGCAGATGTTGACCGGGTCAAGTCACAGCTCGCAGATCTATCAGGACTACGTCGAGGACATGTGTCCATGGCATGTAGTCAGGCACTTCTGCCGTACTTTCTGCCGGAGGAGATCCACAACTATCAGGACGCGCATCCTGACGTCACGTTTGGCATTCAGATACGCGACGGTGATCAAGCAGAAGAAGCTCTGTTAAACTACTCAGCAGATTTGGCACTTGTGTTTGAGCCGCTGTCGCTCGCCGATTTCCAGACCATTCTGCGCGTGCCACAGCCCATTCATGCCGTGATGTCAAAATGGCATCCGTTGGCAAAAGAGAAAACGGCCAAACTCAGCCAATGTCTTGAGTATCCGTTGGCGCTACCAAGTCAGCCTTACGCAGTCCGAAACGTCTTGGAAGTTGCTGCAGCGCGTATGTCGGTCAAGCTCACGCCGGCGGTCGAAGCTGAAAGTTATATATTTTTGCGCAACTTCGCTCGTATGAAAAATGCGATTACTTTTGAGATCAAGATCGGGGTGCCACAGAACTTGGTGGATACATCAGTGGTGAGCGTCCCTTTGGAGTCTCCGGGCCTTTCTGACGGTCTGCTACACCTTGCACAATTACGCGGACGGCCACTTTCCGTTGCAGCCGCCCGGTTCGCTGACCAGCTGAGCGATAGATTCAATGAGATGTATGAGACTGTGTGAGCCGAGGGCTCAGCGTTCGACAAAGGCTTTCTCGATTACAAATTCGCCAGGCGCATTGTTCGAGCCTTCTTCAAATCCTTTGCCTTCCAGGATTGCGCGCATATCTGTCAGCAGGTCCGGGTTGCCACAGAGCATGACGCGATCGTGCTCCATGTCCAGATCTGGCAACCCAATATCTTCAAATAGTTTGCCGCTCGTCACAAGATCCGTTACGCGGCCGCGGTTTTGGAATGGTTCCCGCGTCACTGTTGGATAGTAGATGAGCTTGTCGCGCACCATCTCTCCGATGAATTCATCTTGCGGCAACTCTTGTGTGATGCGCTCGCCGTAAGCCAATTCCGCGACGACACGACAACCATGCACCAGCACGGTTTTGTCAAACCGCTCGTAAGTCTCGGGATCACGAATGAGGCTCATAAATGGGGCAAGTCCGGTGCCGGTACTCATAAGATAGAGGTTGCGACCAGGCTTCAGGTTATCGATCAGCAAGGTTCCGACTGCCTTTTTGCCAATGAGCACATTCTCGCCGGTCTTGATATGCTGAAGGCGCGAGGTGAGCGGGCCATCAGGGACCTTGATCGAAAACCACTCAAGTGTCTCTGCATAGTTTGGGCTGACCATCGAATAGGCTCGGACCAAGGGCTTCCCGTCAATCTCGATCCCCATCATCGCGAACTGACCGTTTTCGAATCGAAACGCGTCGTTGCGCGTCGTGGTGAAGCTGAAGAGATTGTCGGTCCAGTGACGGACGTCCAAAACGGTTTCATTGAAGTAGGCGCTCATGATATTTTTGCCTTTGGAGACGGTGTTGATGTTTGTGGCTTGTACATTCTCGAACGGCGGTCGCGGTCACACGCGTTCGGGTGTGGCTGAGCCATAGGTGGAGATGAACTTGTCGGGCTTGCCGAGCCAATCGTCGGCATCTGCCGGTGGGTCTTTCGACTCGGTAATGAGAGGCAGGACGGCGACCATATCCTGGTTGAGTTTGAGCCAGGCCTCGAGGCCCGGTTCCTTATCAGCCTTGATGGCATCGGCCGGGCATTCCGGCTCGCACACGCCACAATCGATGCAGACTTCGGGATCAATCACCAGCATATGCTCACCCTCGTAGAAGCACTCGACGGGGCAAACATCGACGCAATCCATGTACTTACATTTCACGCAGGCTTCGGTGACGACATAGGTCATACGAGACATCTCCAAGGTTGGTTTCTGGAGATGTGCCCCATTCGGTCGTGGGCGTCGGTCAACAAATTGCCAACCGTTGAAAAAACGGTTGGGGAGTTGGCAAGTCGAAGAATTTTCGGCTTTGGCAACTAATTGCTATCGGCGCGTCGCGTGCTCGGCCACGTTCGGCTAATGAACACCAACCCGAACAAAACATCCCCTGACGACTGCGAGATCGTCGACGCTGGCCGCGCCCTCAAGCTGATCTGGTCAGACGGTCAAACGCATCTCCTCGAAGCTTCTTTGCTGTGGAGCCAGTGCCCGTCCGCCGCAGGCCGCCGGCGCCGCATGGACGGCATTCTTCATCCGCAAAGCCCCGACTTGCGCATCACGAAACTCGATCGGATTGGCCGCTATGCCGTCAACATCGGCTTTAGCGATGGCCATGACCGAGGGGTCTATCCCTGGTCTCTCCTCGCCGACTTCGCAGCTCGTCTGACGGTCAACGATTTCATAATGACATCAGCCGAGACCACTGGCGATGGCGTCGGATCCACTCCTTAGAATCCAACAAGTTCACAACAAGCCGACAAACGCAGAAGGATAATGGCGATGGACGAAATTCTCGATGGCATGTCTGAAGTATCCTGTGACGTGCTGGTCATAGGCGGCGGAACAGCCGGCCCAATGGCGGCGCTGAAAGCCAAGCAGAAGAACCCAAAGGCCAAGGTTATTCTGCTGGAGAAAGCCAACGTCAAACGCTCGGGAGCAATCTCGATGGGCATGGATGGCCTCAACAACGCGGTTATACCCGGCTACGCGACGCCGGAAGAGTACGTCAAGGAAATCACGATCGCCAACGACGGAATCGTCGACCAGAAGCCGGTTCTCAAGTATGCCGAGAACTGCTTCTCGATCATTGAGGAGCTAGACAGTTTTGGCATTCGCTTTCTAAAGAATGAGAACGGCGACTATGACGTCAAGAAAGTCCATCACATCGGTACTTACGTCCTGCCGATGCCGAACGGCGATACCGTTAAGCGCGCGCTTTACCGGCAATTGCGACGGGCCCGGATACTGATCTCAAACCGTTATATGTCAACCCGGCTACTGAAGGGTGCATCCGGCCGGATCGCCGGTGCCATCGGCGTCAACACTCGTACCGGTGAATTTCTGACGATCCGCGCAAAGGCGGTCATCCTATGCATGGGGGCTGCCGGTCGTCTCGGGCTGCCAACATCGGGCTACATGTTCGGGACATACGAGAACGCCGCGAACTCCGGCGATGGCTATGCCATGGCCTATCATGCCGGCGCCAAGCTCGCGAACCTTGAATGCTTCCAAATCAACCCTTTGATCAAGGACTACAACGGCCCAGCATGTGCTTACGTGGCCGGACCGTTCGGTGCCTACACGACCAACAATGAAGGTGAGCGGTTCATCGAGTGCGATTACTGGTCCGGCCAGATGATGCTCGAGTTTTTCAACGAGCTGCAATCCGGCAAGGGACCTGTGTTCCTAAAGATGAACCATCTCCACGAAAAGACTGTCGAGGAGATCTCAAAGACGCTGCACAATGTGGAGCGTCCGACGCGGGGGCATTTCCACGAAGGTCGTGGCATCGACTATGCCAAAGAGATGGTGGAAATGCACATTTCCGAGATCGGGTTTTGCTCGGGCCATAGCGCAAGCGGCGTGTTCGTAGATGAATTCGCTCGAACGACAGTCCCTGGGCTCTATGCTGCGGGCGATATGGCAAACGTGCCGCACAACTACATGCTAGGCGCCTTCACCAACGGTGCGATCGCTGGCGAAGATGCGATGACCTACGCGCAAGAGTTGGAGCTTGAGGAATACGATGGCGGTGAAGTGGAGCGTGAACGCGAGCGCGTGATGGCACCGACGAAACGCGATGACGGCATTCCGCCGAATCAAATCGAGTATAAGACCCGCCGCCTGGTGAACGACTACCTGCAACCACCAAAGGTGATGACCAAGTACGAGCTTTGCCAGAACCGGCTCGCCGAAGTGCGCGACGACATGGAAAACAACATGCTGGTCCGCAACTCTCACGATCTTCTGCGGTCACTCGAAGCGACTTCGATTCTCGATTGTGCGGACATGGCAGCGCACGCTTCGATGTACCGCGAGGAGAGCCGATGGGGGCTCTATCACCTGCGGACTGATATGCCCGGAAAGGATGATGAGAACTGGTTCTGTCATACGCTGCTTAGCAAGCAGGATGGCAAAATGGTCTCAGAGAAGCATGACGTCGAGGACTACGTCGTGCCTGTCGCAGACGACGAAAAGGACATCTACAACAAACAGCGCGTGACCGCGGCTGAATAAGACACATCCTACCGTTTGGACAAAATAAGGAACTCGATCATGCCGTTAGCTGCTCAATTTTCATCCGTCCCTGTTGTTGTCGATAATGACAAATGCATCGCCGAAAAAGGATGCCGGGTCTGCATCGACGTGTGCCCACTCGATGTGCTGCGCATCAACGAAGAGTCAGGCAAAGCCTACATGGCCTACGACGAGTGCTGGTATTGCATGCCGTGTGAGGCGGACTGCCCGACCGACGCCGTCAAGGTCAACCTACCGTATCTTCTGAAATAGAGGGGTCGCCTTGATATGTCAGAACTATTTGAAACCTACAGTGACCTTGACGACCTCGTTGAACAGCTTCAGTCAACAGACGCTGGTGAGCGCCGCGTCGCGGTAATGGAGTTGGCGGATCTCGGCGATCCGGACGTCATTCCTATTCTGCGCCAAGTTGTCGCCGATAAGGACAGTGGTGTTCGAGCCCAATGCGCCAAGGCCCTCGGCGAATATGATGGCGTTGCGGCGGCAGAAGCTCTGGCCGAGTTTGTTGGTGACGCTGAAACTGAGGTCGCAACGGAAGCCGCCCGCTCGATGGCGGAACTGAAAGATCCAGCAAGCGGCGACGCTCTGATCCGACTTGTCGAGAACGAAAGCACGTTCGTTCGAGCGGCCGCCTTGCGTGGATTGAAGGAACTGCGCCGGGCTGATTGCCTCCCGGTTGCGCTGAAAGCACTTTCCGATGCCGAACCAACAGTACGTGCCGAAGCGATCGGCGTCATTGGCTTCCTGAAACTAGAAGAAGCAGTTCCCGCATTGAAAGCGGCTTGCAGTGACCCCGAGGCGCATGTGCGCCGAGCCGCGGTCAGCGCGCTCTCGTTTTCGGAGCTATCCGCTGCGCACGAAACGATCATTGCCGCAATCGCAGACGAAGATTGGCTGGTTCGCGAAACCGCTGCTGATACGATATGGCGTGCACCGAAATCCGAAGCGGCAGTTGCCGCGCTACTTGGGGCTCTAGATGACGAATTCTGGCAGGTGCGTCTCAAGTCAACCCGATCGCTTGGTAAACTCAAAGTTGAAGAAGCTGTTGCTCGCATCGGTCCGTACCTAGGCCTCGGGCAGGCCAATCTGCGCAAGGAGACTGCCGCAGCACTCGGCGAGATCGCATCACCGTCGGGTCTTGAGTTCCTTACACCATATGCCGACGATTCCGACCCCGATGTGCGTAAGACAGTGCGCTGGGCCATCGGCAAAATTCAGGAGCAGGCGAACGCTTAGAGGCCACTTCGGGCCTCAATTTGTGGCTAGGCGCACGATGGCAGATGACCTGCCGTCGGGCGTTTTTCGTGCGTGCGCGCCTAATAGCTGACCTGAATTTAAGCAATTGTTTTTACGCAATAATTGTGCACTCGCCGCACCGACCTTGCCGACCAAAGTGTTGCGTTTTCGGTGTCGGTCGAACGCATAGATAGCAGCAGACCGCATCATTTCCAGCTCCTAACCTTTCTCGTGAGACACACGCTTTTCCCTGTCGTGCGCACTCAACTGAAACGAGATCATACAAGGAGCCATTCATGCGCAAGTATCTATCGTTCACCCTCGGAGCCGCGCTCCTGTCGCTACCGACGGCAGCCTCGGCGGAGACCATCCGCATCGCTGTCGGCCACCAAAGCATGTGCACGGACACATACACGGCCGGGATCGTCGTAAAGGAACTGAAACTTCTTGAGAAGCATCTGCCGAAGACAGGAAAATACAAAAACGCGAAGTACAAAATCAGCTGGGCTGACTACTCATCTGGCGGGCCGATTACGAACCAGATGCTGGCTAACAAACTCAACATCGGCGTGATGGGTGACTATCCTCTGATCGTTAACGGCGCGAAGTTCCAGGCCACCAAATCGTTGCGCACGCTCTACGTCGCCGGCACGGGCTACAATCTCAAGGGCTCCGGCAACGCGATTGTCGTGCCTGTCAAATCGGACATCTATGAGTTTTCGCAACTCAAAGGTAAGTCGGTCTCGACGCCGGTTGGCAGCGCCGCCTGGGGCATGCTTTTGAAGGCACTGCAAGACCACAAGATGCCCGTCAAGCAGATCAGCTTGAAGAACCAAAGCCCAGCGGTTGGTGCAGCAAACATCGCGGCAGGCAAGATTGATGCGCACTCTGATTTCTGCCCTTGGTCGGAGCTTATGGAATATCGCGGTACGGGGCGTAAGATCTATGACGGTAGCGAAGCCAAGGTGCCCTACCTGCACGGCGTTGTTGCCCGCAAGGATTTCGCCGAGAAATACCCGGAAGTCATCCAGGCCTTCATTAAAGCAGTCTATGAGGCTGGCAAGTGGATCGAAGCCGATCCGGCCAAGGCAACCGGTCTGATGGAAAAATGGACGGGCGTCGAAAAAGAAGTCCTTTACCTGTACTTCTCTAAAGGTGGACACCTCACACTTGAGCCGTCAATCAAGGACGACTGGGTTGATGCTCTGAAATTCAACCACGGCGTCCTGGTCAAAGAAAAATCCATTCCGCCTCTCGATTTCAATGCCTGGATCACTGAGAAATATATCAAGGCTGCCTACAAGGAGATGGGCGTTGACTACGGTGCAGACAAGAAAACCATAGTCGACCCACTTAAAGCCAACGCAGGCCTGCCGATGGAAGTCTGGCATTCCCGCGAAGGCATCTCGACGTATCCAGATATGGCGGCCTTCCTGAAGGCTGTCTCCAAGTACAAAGCGGTTGGTCAGAAGTTGAACGCGACCTACGTGTACGACAAGGAGACCGGTCTGAAGCTATTCGGCAAAACGGCGTTCTACGTCGCTGGCCCGGATGGCAAGTTCTCGACCTTCCTGCGCAAGAAGGATGCCGAAGCTTTCGCTGGAAGCTCTAAAGGCAAACTGACCGACTTCGCCGGTGCACTCGCCATGGCTGCAAGCTGAGCCAAGGCGGTCCCCTGAGCGGCTGGTAGAGGTGCCAGCCGCTCTCCTCTCTCAACCAATCGATTTTAATGTCCTGGAGACACCTTTGGTTAGTCAAGCGCCAGCAGCGGCACTCGCAAATGGAGCACTTGGTCTCGGCAATCAGTCCGAGGTTGATGCGTCCCGGGCGAACGTGACCGAGGTGAAATTCGCAAGCGAACGTGAAACGCCGCCGACTGAGGCCAATGACGAAATGGCCGAGGAATTGTCCAACTCGCAATCCCAGTCGCAGGATCAGCTCGTCGACTATGGGGAGTTTGCAGGTCGTTGGGCGATCCGACTGATGGCGATCGCGTTCGGCGTGTTCGCTTGGCACATCGCATCAACGTACGACTTCAATTACTACATCAATTTTGAAAACATTCCCGAACCACTCGTGGTCTGGGAAGCGTTCACCAAACATATCGTTGGTACAGAATTCTACATCCACTTGGGTGTCAGCATGCAGCGTATCCTCATTGGTTACAGCATCGCGGTCCTGCTGGGCGTCGCTTTGGGGTTGGCCATGGGCCGCTCGCGTATCGCTCAGGATATCCTGATGCCTTACGTCGAGATCCTGCGCCCCATACCAGCTGTTGCCTGGATCCCTATGGCCATCCTGATGTGGCCGACAGAAGAGGCCTCGATCATCTACATCACGTTTCTGGGTGCGCTGTTTCCGATCATTCTCAACACAATGCATGGCGTCGAGCAGACGCCGGAAGTGCTGGTGCGCGCCGCACGATCGCTCGGCGCGCGGCACAGCCAGATCTTCCGCCACGTCGTGCTCCCGGCAGCTTTGCCGAGCATCGCCACCGGACTTGCCGTTGCGATGGGGGTTTCCTGGTTCTCACTGTTAGCCGGCGAAATCATCTCCGGCCAATACGGCATCGGTTACTTCACGTGGAACGCCTACTCACTGATCAACTACCCCGACATCATCGTTGGCATGCTGTGCATTGGCTTCCTCGGCACGCTCTCCACGTATGCCGTGCGCCTGGCCACCAAACCATTCCTTAGCTGGCAAGAAAGGACACGCTGATGACTTTGTGGCGAACCATATCGAATGCCATTGGCGATCATCTTCGCGGCTGGTTGATCATAACGGCGGCGTTTACCGTGATCTATTATCTCTCGCTGCTCGGCGCCATGATCTATCGCTTTGGCAATTTGCCGAACTATGTCACGCCATACAACTGGTTTGGCAATGTCGCCGAGATCATTCGCGCGACGCCTTCGTATCAAGACATGTTGCCCATTGTCAGGGACGAATGGCTGCTGGAAGTCGGCTACATGAACATGAGCTACGGACTTGGCTTATCCGAATGGAGCCTCAATCTTATACCTTCGAAGATGGTTCTCATCGTCCTCTTGGGCGCGATGATCGCGACCGTTTGGGCGCTTGCAATCCAGCAGCGCCGCGTCTGCGAAAATCCGAGCCTCTCAGCAGGCGTGGCCGCATCAGGTGCCGGTGCAGGACTCGTTGCGTTGACCGGCGCGACAATGAGCTGGGTCGTTTGTTGTGCAACGCCTTCTTGGATCGTCGGGCTTGCGATGCTCGGCATGGGCGTTTCCACCGCGAACTGGTTAGAGCCGGCCGGAACATGGGTCGGCGCTGCTGGCTTCGTGCTGCTTACTGTCGGGATTATCTGGCAGGCCCGACAATTACCGGGTGCGAGTTGTAATCCAGTCTCGGCATCCGACAGATCGATCGTCTCGAATATGGCGGCCATGGAACTCGGCCAAAGGTGATGGTCGAAAACTCTTGTTCGCTACAACCGCGACGTAAATGAAGGATACAAGTATGTTGGCGCCCGACTTGAAAGTTGCAGCATCCGAACCGCATGCGAGCAAGCCACCAAGAAACGTCCGAAGTTCGCAAGGCCGAGTTGAAATCGACAAGGTTTCGATTGTCTTCGGTCAGGGCCGCAGCCGGCACGTTGCCGTCAAGGAAACCAGTATCAGCATCGAGCCGGGCCAGTTCGTTTGCATTCTCGGCCCCTCTGGTTGCGGGAAGTCAACGCTGCTCAACAGCGTTGCTGGCTATGTCGCGCCCACCACCGGGCAGGTCGTGGTCGATGACGAAGTCATCACAGCCCCCGGTCCGGACCGGGGCATGGTGTTTCAGCAGTACTCATTGTTCCCATGGAAAACAGTTCGCGAGAACATCGCGTTCGGACCGAAGATCAGAGGTGTCAGCCGCGACGAGATGAGTTCGACAGCCGAGACGTTTCTGGAAATGGTTGGCCTGATGAAATTCGCCAATCGATATCCAGGCGAACTTTCAGGTGGCATGCAGCAGCGCGTCGGCATTGCGCGCGCGCTCGCGAACTACCCGCGCGTGTTGCTGATGGATGAGCCTTTTGGCGCTCTCGACTCACAAACCAGATTGATGATGCAGGAGAGCCTACTCAAGCTTTGGAGCGAGTTCGGCATCACCGTCATGTTCGTTACGCATGACATTGACGAGGCGGTCTTTCTGGGTGACCGGGTCCTCGTCATGAGCGCCAGCCCAGGCAGCATCATTGCTGACCTCGAGGTTGATCTACCCCGTCCCCGTCACAGCGATTTGGGCGTTGATCCAAGGTTCATCGAACTCAAACGCATGTGCCAAGAAAGCATCAAAGCTGAGAGTCTACGAGCGTTCGAGCAACAGAATTCCTAGAATTGGGAGACTTGGTGTTATGCTAAATTTGAAGCCATCCGCCATGTTGTTTCGCGGTCTAGCTCTGTTGATGATTTTGTCGACATTTACTTTTGGCGTGCTTGCAACTGGCACGCCTTCGGTCGCAACCGACGCGAAAGTTTACGTTAATCCAAGGCCGGTTGTGGCGTTCAACTTACAGGACGCCAATGGCAAAGTTTTCACGAAGCAGCAGTTAACTGGCAAGTGGTCACTTATCCTGCTCGGCTTTACTCATTGCCCTGACATCTGCCCGTTCACGCTTCAGAACCTCGCGCATGTGCGGCGCGAGATGTCGACCCGGGTATCGCCAGCGCGTTTGCCCCAAATCGTATTTGTCGGCGTTGATCCAGATCGAGATCGGCCGGTGCTTGGCGACTATGTCCGTTACTTCGATGATTCAATCGTCGGCATCACGGGGCAATGGCCCGAGATCAAGAAGCTTGTCGAGGGCCTGGATGGTTTTGTGCGCATCAACGGCAAAGAGCGTGATGCCAACGCCTACGATGTTCGCCACAGCGCCGTGATCAGTCTTGTGAGCCCCGAAGGTAAACTTGTCGCCGGTATCAATCCGCCATTGCAACCGAAGCAGGCGTCTATTTTCATCACCGAGACGATGCTTCATCACTCGCGCCAGCAGGCAAAGAAGAAATAGTTCAAGCCAGGAATAAAGAAATGCTCAGCGAAACTAGTTCGGGAACTGTAGCCGTCCAAAATAGAACTAACCTGCGCCTCCTGGGCAGTCTGCTTTTGTTGGGCTCAGCGCTGGTGCTTTGGGGACAGTCCTCCAACGCGCAACACACGCATTCTGTCACGCTCGATAAGGCGCACATCGTACTCGGTCCGCCGACGATCAAAGTGCATGGCGGTTACTTTGAGCTATCAAACCAGACGCCTGAAAGAATTACGATTACTGGGGCGAGGAGCAAGGATTATCGCCGCGTCGAAATCCATCGATCGAAAGTAGAGGGTGGTATTGCCATCATGGAACCGGTCGACAGCTTGACCGTCGAGGCAGGTCAATCAGTTAAATTTGAAGCCGGCGGCCTTCATCTGATGTTGATTGAACCCAACCGGGTAATTGCGGCCAATATGAAAGTTACGCTCACGCTGACTCTTGCCGACAAGCGAAAACTATTGGTTCCCTTCACGGTCACGCGGCGGCACGGCATGGCACCGAAAACCGCCGGTCATGAGCATTCCAAACATGCTCACTGACGCGCGCATGAGAAATGGCGTCGTTGAGCGCCACTCGTGCTGCCGGGTAAATGCCTATGCTGGGTGGGGCCTTGCTGTCATGGCCCTGGTGTTTGTTCTGTTCCCAACTTCCGCATCCGCTGATGGGCTTGGCTACGATGGTTTGCCACCGCAGGAACTCTGTGGCCTGTGCCATGGACTGAGCGGTATCAGCGCGACCGCCAAGTTCCCAAAGCTTGCCGGCCAGAAAGTCGGCTACATAGAAAAGCAGCTGCGCGATATTCTCGCGGGACGCCGCACCAATGACGGTGGTCAGATGGTGTCGGTCATCACCGAAATCCGTCCTGACCAGTTCCCCGCGGTTGCCAAATATTTTTCTCTACAGAAACCACCTCCGCCTCAGGAAAATGATGCGTCAGACGTCTCCGCCGATGCTTTAATACGCGCTGCTTCTATTTATGAGAACGGAAAACCACACGTTGGTGTTCCCGCCTGCAAGTCTTGTCATGGACCAGGTCCGCGGTCGTTGCCCGCAGCTCCGCATCTGTCGGCTCAGCATTCCGGGTATATCGAAAAGCAGCTTAGCGACTTTCGTACAAACACGCGTTCGAACGATACGGGCTCAACCATGCGCCAGATTGCAGCCAAGCTCAGCGTTGATGAAAGCCGAGCGCTCGCCGCGTACTTGGCATCTCTGCCGCGCAATGGGAGTTAGCGATATGCTTCTTGCTGCCACGGACGGATCCAATGACAACATGGATTCGCAATCGACGTCCGCCGTTTTTCTTTCCGAGGCGCTGGCGCAAATAAACGAAGGTGCGCATTTCCTCGATCGACTGTCACTCGATGAGATCAGTGCGCTCCGGCGAGTCGCATCACCAGTTGAGGTCGACGCGAACCAGTCTATCTTCATGCAAGGAGATCAGCATCGCGGCATCTACCTCATAGAGAGCGGCCAAGTGCGGATTTACTATGCTGGCCCCTCGGGTAAAGAGATCACGTTAGCCTACTGGACGCCAGGACATTTCATCGGCGGCCCTGAGGTGTTTGGCGGCGGCCTGCACATCTGGTCGGCCACCGCCGTCGAGTCCTGCAAACTGTCATATCTGCCTGGTGCGAAAGTCCGGCATCTCGCCGAAACAGTGCCGTCCGTCGCTCTTGCGATCATTGACGGTCTCGTTGCCAAAGGCCGCTGCTATTCGGCGCTCGTTCAAATGCTTGGCACGCGTTCCGTTACGGAGCGTTTGGCGCAACTTCTCCTCATCCTTGCCGCTCTGGATGGTCACGCAGATGGTGCCAAACTAGTTGTCGACCGACGGATTACACATGAGCAACTGGCGATGATTGTTGGCTCAACGCGCCAATGGGTTACCAGCACACTCGCCCGTCTGCAAAAGAGCGGTCACATTAGTATCGATCGCAACGTCATCACGATCGAGCAGCCGGACGGGCTGCGATCCGAAAGCTAGTGGGCAAACCCTTATCACCGAAATCGCGTGGCTTGGACACCACAGGACGTAGGCCATCGATTGGGCGCACACTCATCGCAACGGCTCTGGCTGTCACGGCATTTACTTCGAATTCGATACTGGCGCGGCTGGCGTTGGGGACAGCGCATATTGATGCAGCAAGCTTCACGACCGTGCGCACCTTGGCGGCTGCGTTGACCTTATGGGCCATCTTGCAATTGCGCCCGAAGCCACGAGTGCACCAATCTGTGCAGCCCAAAATGGTCACTGCATTGCTAGTTTATTTGCTGGCCTTCTCGTTTGCCTACATATCGTTGAATGCAGGTGCCGGGGCACTCATTCTGTTCGGCGCGGTGCAACTTACGATGTTCGCTGTAGCAATTGCAGAAGGCGAGCGCTTTTCGGTGCCAGCATGGGGTGGGATTGCGTTGGCAGCGGGGGGCCTCATCTATCTGCTCATGCCGGGGGCCGCAGTCCCGAACATGGCGGGTGCGCTGCTCATGGTAGTCGCCGGGATAGCTTGGGGAACCTATTCTCTGCTCGGGCGCGGCACTGCGGACCCCATGGCTGTCACGGCTTCGAATTTTCTGTTTTGCTGTCCAGTAGTCATCGCCGTGAGCGCGGTGTTTGTCGGTGACACAACGATCGACGTCTTGGGAACTGTTCTGGCTATTCTATCGGGCTCGTTGGCATCGGGATGCGGCTACGCCGCCTGGTATACGGCTGTAAATGGAATGACCGCCGGTCGGGCGGCGGTTGTTCAACTTTCGGTCCCAGCGCTTGTTGCACTCGCCAGCGCGATGATCTTATTCGAGCCCATCACGACAAGACTGGTCATGGCTTCCATGATTACGCTAGGCGGCGTGGCACTTGTGCTTTCACAGCGAACCCGCGGCAGATGATGATGTGCACAAAAATGCTGCGCTGCGGCGAGATATTGCCGTTTTTTCGCGCTTGCGAACAGTGCGGTGCAACATTAATTTCAAAGAGCGTTTTCGGTGATTGCCACCTAATCGCCGCCCTCTAGGGCGTTTCCTCCTAACCTTTAAGCCGCCCTTCGAGGCGGCTTTTTTTTCACTAGAGAGGCGCTCACATTCACACACAGTCGAAACCTTCGGCGAAGGCGCTCTGTATCTGATCCGCGAAGCGGGCGGCAGCAACCGGCAGGCTGCGGCCCTTCAGTTGTGCAAGGTGCAGCAACCCAGCCGGAACATCCCGAACGCGCAACGGGCGGCTGACAAGAGACGGATCCGCGTCACCGGGCAAGGCTCAGCCAAAGCCAACGATCGGCATACCAAGCAAGAACACGCGGCAGTTTTTTGGTGATGCGGTTCAAGCTCAATCCTTTGAGACCGCTGTTGAACTGCTGAGGACAACGGGCGCGGATGTTGTCGAAATCGATTTCAACCCGTTCTATGAAGTCGCTGAGCTGCTCTACGCCGGAAGTTGGGTTGCCGAGCGCTACACGGTTGTTGCTGATCTTTTGGCGAAAGACCCGGATGCCGTTCACTCTGCAACTCGAACGGTAATCGAAGTGGCAAGCAATTTCTCGGCTGCCGATGCGTTTCGCGACCAATATCGGCTCGCAGAATTCAGACGACGCCTCACCCCAGTCATCGCGGGGGTGGACTTGATGTGTGTGCCCACCATCCCGACAATCGTCCGAGTTGACGAAATCGAAGAAGATCCCATCACGCCGAACTCACGCCTGGGCACCTACACAAATTTCGTCAACCTGCTCGATTTGTGCGGCATCACCGTGCCGGTTTCTGCTCGCAGCGACGGGATACCTGGAAGTCTGACGTTTCTTGCCCAGTCTGGACAGGATGCTCGCGCAGCATCCTTTGCAAGACAGATACATGGGCTGTCCAAGGTCACAGCGGGCGTGACGGATTGGCGTGTACCTAAGGCCAGACAGGAACTGGCCCGTCCGGACAGTGATGGGATCGAACTAGCCGTCGTTGGCGCTCACATGTCGGGACTACCTTTGAATGTTGAATTGACGCGCCTTGGCGGGCGTTTCCTTCGTTGCACCCATACCAAGCCGACGTATCGTCTCTTCGCGCTGGTGGGCGGCCCTCCTGCGCGCCCAGGACTCGTGCGTGAGGCCAGCGGCGGAGCCATTGCGCTCGAAACATGGGCGATCCCGCGTGAGCGACTGGGTGACTTCATTGCCGGTATTCCTCACCCACTTGGTATTGGCACGATCACCTTGGAAACCGGCGAAGAGGTTAGGGGGTTCATCTGTGAAGCAGTTGGTTTGCACGGCGCGAACGAGGTCACCGAATACGGCGGTTGGCGCAACTATCTCGCTTCTCGCCAGATTGCTTGAACAAGTCCGTTTTGTAGATGGGGTGGAT
>JAGDYV010000003.1:0-13782 GCA_049116495.1 Hyphomicrobiaceae bacterium
TCGGACAGCCAAGCCATGGGCCGCGTTGGTGAGGTCATCATCCGCACGTGGCAAACGGCCCACAAGATGAAAATGCAGCGCGGCGCCCTCCCCGAAGACGTCGGCAAAGACAACGACAATTTCCGTGCCAAGCGCTATATCGCCAAGTATACCATCAACCCGGCGATTGCACATGGAATGTCGAAACACATTGGCTCGGTGGAGGAGGGCAAGTTGGCCGACCTCGTGCTCTGGTCACCAGCCTTTTTCGGGGTAAAGCCGGACATGATCATCAAAGGCGGCGTCATTGCTGCGGCCCAGATGGGTGATCCCAACGCGTCGATACCAACGCCGCAACCGGTACACTATCGACCGATGTTTGGTGCATACGGTTCTGCGCGCACGAACACGTCTTTGACCTTCGTCTCTGCCGCCGCAGCAGCCAACAACATCGGCGAGACGTTTGGGCTCGAAAAAACGATCGTGCCAATCGAAAACGTTCGCAGCGGCATCTCAAAATCCGATATGGTGTTCAACGAAGCGACACCGGAACTATCCATCGACCCGGAGACCTACGAAGTCCACGCCGATGGCGAACTTCTGGTCTGCGAACCCGCCAAAGAATTGCCCATGGCGCAGCGTTATTTCCTATTCTAGTGAGGCGAGACAACAATGAAGCGCGCCACAACGATCATCCCGAGCGATGACGAGCGACTGATCAAAGCAGAACAATGCGACTCCATCACGCTAACGCGCGAAGAACGATACCGACGGCGTATCGTCTGCAAGACTGACCAGGGTGGTCCGTTCCTTCTTGACTTGGCGGAAGCGACGTATTTGCCCGACGGGACGGGCCTTGGATTGGAAGGCGGCAGAATCATTGTCGTTCGTGCCGCCCCCGAAGACTTATTGAAGATTACGGCGCCGCATAACGATGGCCTCATGCGTATTGCCTGGCATGTCGGCAACCGACACACTCCGGCGGAAGTCACGGCAGACGCAATCTACATCCAACCAGATCATGTGCTTGCCGACATGATTCGCGGTCTTGGCGGCACGGTTACGGAGGTTTCACGGCCGTTTGAGCCGGAAGGCGGTGCCTATGGTGGTCACGGATCACTTGAGCGCGGTCATCACCATGGTGACGATCATCAACACCATAGCCACGACCACTCCTGATGCGTGATGCAGAGACAGATAGCTCGCGTCCCGTTCCCTCCAGAACCGAGGGTGAATTCCCTGGCGAATTGATGATCTGGCTCTCGGCGTCTTTTCCTGTCGGCGGGTTTGCTTACAGTCAAGGGCTCGAGACGGCCACCGAGAAAGCCTGGGTCAGGGATCGGTCATCGCTCACCGAATGGCTGAGCGCGCTTCTACACCACGGCGCACTGAAGAACGACCTGATCCTCATCTCACTTATCCAGCGCTTGCAGGATGAGAGCGGGGTCAAGGATTTCGTGGAATTGGCTGGTGCACTGCAACCGTCTGCCGAACGCGCAGCCGAAGCCGTCGGTCAAGGCGGCAGTTTTGTCCAGGCTTATGAAGCTGCCTGGTGCGAGGGGCACTCGCCCTACGACCCTTCATCGATTGTTACGCTGCCGGCGGCTCTTGCTATTGCTGCACGCCACCATAGCGTCCCGGTCGAGGCAACATTGGAGGCCTACGCCATCACGTTCCTCAACAATCTGATCTCAGCAGCAATCCGGCTTAGCGTTGTCGGACAGTTTGATGGACAGCGCATAATGGCCAATCTGCTCGCCGATATTCGGTTGGTCTGCGCTGACGCTCGAACAGCAACCGAAAACGACTTGGGCTCGGCGACATACGGTGCCGATCTCGCCGCCATGCTCCATGAAACGCAAACCACCAGGCTGTTCCGATCATGAACTCACAAGCTTCCCCCCATGGCCCCTTGCGCGTCGGCATTGGCGGGCCGGTCGGCTCCGGCAAGACGACCCTGACAGCCGAGCTTTGCCGCGCACTTAGCAGGCATGTCGACATGTGCGTGATCACAAACGATATCTATACCCGGGAAGATGCCGAATTCCTGATGCGCGCGCAGGTGTTGCCGTCCGAGCGAGTCATGGGTGTTGAGACCGGCGGTTGCCCGCACACGGCAATCCGTGAGGACTGCTCGCTAAATCTCGCAGCCATTGCCGAAATGCGCGCGAAACTCCCCAAGCTGGAACTGGTACTGATTGAGTCCGGCGGCGACAATCTTGCTGCAACATTTTCACCTGACCTTGCAGATCTAACGATTTACGTGATCGACGTTGCCCAAGGCGAAGAGATCCCGCGCAAAGGGGGCCCGGGTATCACGCGGTCTGATTTCCTCGTGATCAACAAGACCGACCTGGCGCCCTACGTTGGCGCTAGCCTTGATGTGATGCGCCGCGACGCGACCGTCCAACGAGGTGGTCGACCATTTGCGTTTGCATCATTGAAACAAGGACACGGGATTGAAGAAATCGTTGGATTTATATTCGAGAAAGGCGGCCTGCTGCCGATGCGGGCCGCTGCAACTTTGTAACGCATGGACACACGTCGTAGAGAGCCACGCTCTTGTCCACGTTGTGGCTCGCGCCATTGATCGGGATTGCGGAATTGTGCCGGCGCGAGGGCATCATGCAAAGCCTTTATTACAAGTGGTCGAAAGAATTTCTGGAGGCCGGCAAGAAGCGGCTGTCCGGCGACACTGAGCGCCAGGTGACATCCGGCGAGGTCAAGGATCTGCGTCGTCAGATGGGTGACTTCAAGGAGGCGCCTGCCGACGTCTTGCTCGAAAACCGTCTGCTTAAAAATTGCATGATCGGGGAACGGCCCACGAAAGCGAAGAGGTATGCCTTGCAGGAGTTCAGGTCTTGGTGATGGGCTGGTTATATAAGCTCCGACGCTCTACTATCCCTTCACTGAATTGCGCGACCATCAAAGCATACGAGGTCTTTTAACCTATGGCAAAAGTTACGGCACCTGCGTTTCCTGATCGCGTCAACGTTTTGAGGGAGTACGATCAGGGCAGTTTTTATTGCGAAATGCTTGGCAGTCCGCGCAATGAACAAGCCAAGCTGCCTGACCTTTGGGACCGATTGCTGCAATACGATTCAAGCGATCTGCGCGAGCGAGCGAACGAGGCGTCGGGCGAGCTTCTCGATCTTGGCATAACCTTTACTGTCTACAGCGAGCGCGACGCGATCGACCGCATCCTGCCGTTCGATATCATTCCGCGGGTTTTGACGACGGACGAATGGCGCCACCTCGAACGCGGCGTCATCCAGCGCGTCGCAGCGCTCAATCTCTTCCTCCGCGACATCTACCATGAAGGCAAGATTTTCAAGGACGGTGTCGTTCCCGAGGAACTAGTGCGTGGCAATGCAAACTATCGCTCGGAGATGCAGGGGTACGATCCGCCGTGCGGCACGTATGTACATATTGCCGGTGTTGACCTGATCCGCGATGGCAGTGGTCAGTTTCTTGTGCTCGAAGACAATGCGCGCACGCCATCAGGCGTATCGTACGTTGTAGAAAACCGTCATCTTATTCAACGTGCGTTCCCTGACCTTCTCGAAGGCTTTTCCGTGCGGTCGGTCTCAGAGTACGGCCAGCGCCTGCACCAGAAATTGTGCGAAGTCGCGCCTGAGGGCGTTGCCGACCCAGAGGTCGTACTGTTATCGCCAGGAGTTTTCAACTCGGCCTATTTTGAGCATATTTTTCTCGCTCGCGAAATGGGCGTGCCGCTCGTCGAAGGTCGTGACCTGGTCGTTGATGACGATCGCGTTTTCATGAAAACCGTCAATGGGCTGAAGCGCGTCGACGTTATCTACCGGCGCATCGATGATGCCTTTCTCGATCCTGAGTGCTTTGACCCAAAGAGCCTGCTCGGCGTACCTGGTCTTATGCGAGCGACCATCGCCGGCAACGTGACACTTGCCAATGCGGTTGGTACCGGCGTCGCAGATGACAAGGCGGTCTATGCCTACGTGCCACGCATCATCAAATACTATCTCCAGGAAGAAGCGATCATTCCGAACGTTGAGACACACATCTGCCGCGAACCTGATGCGCTTGCCTACACACTCGAAAACCTCAAGGACTTGGTCGTCAAACCTGTCGGCGAATCCGGAGGCTATGGGATTGTCGTCGGGCCAAAATCGACGGCCGAAGAGCTTGCTGCTTGCGCCACGAAGCTCAAGGCTGATCCCGCGAATTTCATCAGTCAGCCCATGATCGATCTGTCCGTGTGTCCGACGCTTACGGAGGATGGGGTTGCGCCGTGTCATGTAGATCTCCGGCCTTTTGCCACAACGGGGAAGGACACATGGGTTCTGCCGGGCGGCCTCAGCAGGGTTGCTCTTCGGCGTGGCTCGATAATCGTCAACTCAAGCCAGGGTGGCGGCACGAAAGATACCTGGGTGCTGGAGGATGGCGGCAAATGACGGATCTCCTTTCAAGGTATGCCGAATGCTTATTCTGGTTCGGCCGGTATACAGAACGTGCGACGTGCCTGGCGCGACTATTGGAAGTCCAAACATCATTTGATCGGGGACATGCAGGTGTTACGACAAACTGGTCTTGGATCCTGGCGCTCTACGACGACCATGATCAGTTCAACAAATCGTACGAAACGGCTGATACCCAAAGCGTCATCCAGTTTTACGTTTCAGATCGCGACAATCCGGGATCGATCGTCTACTGCATCAATGCAGCCCGGGAGAACGCACGAACATTACGAGCCCTGCTGCCAACCGAACTGTGGCAGCAGGTCAACACTTTTTACAATCGGTTCCGCAGTCTCCCAGCTGAGGCTCTGACCAGCAATCGATTGGCTAACACCTGCCAGTTGGTCAAAAAGGAATGTTACGCGCAGCTCGGTGTCGCCGAAGAAACAATCTATCGCGACGAGGCATGGCACTTCTTTCGTCTCGGTGTACTCGTTGAGCGCGCAGACCAGATGAGCCGGCTGCTTGACGTCCGTTTTGCGCAAAGCAAAACCGAGGAGCAGATTAACCGGGATGCCCTCGGTGATTTCGGGTTCTGGTCCGTATTGCTGCGTTCGACGGCTGCCCAGCAAGCCTTTCTTCGGACGTCGGCCGGCAAGCGCGACCCGGAAACCGTGGCTCGGTTTCTGATATTTGACAACAGCCTGCCAAGATCGATTACCTTTTGCATTTCCGAACTCGATCGCGTCATCAACGAGTTGCGCTCGGAATACAATCTCCGGGGTGCCGCGAGATCACTTGAACAGGTCGATATTGTGCGCCAGCTGCTTGAGGTCGCATCAGAGGACCCGGCCCTGGTGGATAATCTGCACGAGTTCAATGACAATGTGCAAAAACATATTATCAGCCTGACCAACGAACTCGCTTTCGCGTTCTTTGGTGTGCCGCGACCGGATGCTCAAGCGATTTCCGACCTTGATGCCGTTTGGGAAGAAGTTTCTGGCGGCGGTCAATCTCAATCCCAAAGCTCAGGTTGATCTGCGAATTTCCTGCGGACTTAACGTCTGATCTCACATGACCTAACGCGGCAAACAAAGGCGTAGACACATGTCAATTCAGGTCGCCCTGACACACCGGACTGCATACTCGTATGACCGCCTGATCAGTCTTGGTCCGCAGATCATTCGACTGCGTCCGGCCCCGCATAGCCGCACCCCAATTCTCAGCTATTCGTTGTCGCTCAAGCCAGATGATCATTTTCTCAATTGGCAGCAGGACGCATTCGGTAATTTCCTGGCGCGCATGATTGCGCAGGAGAAGACCAAGGAGTTTTCGGTCACGGTCGATCTTGTTGCTGACCTTTCCGTGATCAATCCTTTCGATTTCTTTCTTGAGGAAGACGCGCAAGAATGGCCATTTCTTTACTCTGAACTGGAGCAAGCCGAGCTGGCGCCATATCTCGTGCAGGAAACTGCAGGACCGCTGTTTGCACGATACATGGAAGGCATCAATAGAGCACCAGGCCAGAACACGATCGACTTTGTTGTCGAGCTGAACCGCCAACTGCAAAGCGATGTCGATTATGTGATCCGCATGGAGCCGGGCGTGCAAACGCCCGAAGAAACGCTGGCGCAGAAACTTGGCTCATGCCGTGACACGTCCTGGCTGTTGGTAAACATCCTGCGTAACCTGGGGCTCGCTGCGCGATTTGTTTCGGGCTACCTGATCCAGCTCACACCGGATGTGAAATCGCTTGATGGCCCGTCAGGCACCGAGGTGGACTTCACCGATCTGCATGCCTGGGCCGAGGTATATCTGCCGGGCGCGGGCTGGGTCGGGCTCGATCCGACATCCGGCCTGCTAACGGGCGAAGGTCACATTCCACTGGCGGCCGCTCCGCATTACGGTTCGGCTGCGCCTTTGTCTGGCGGCCACGAGAAGGCCGAAGTTTCCTTCGACTTCGCAATGAATATCGAACGGATTCGCGAAACGCCTCGAGTCACAAAACCTTATTCCGATGAGCAGTGGCAAACAATTCTGGAGACAGGCGAGCGCGTCGACGAACGGTTGATCGCCGGCGATGTACGATTGACGATGGGCGGCGAGCCGACGTTCGTGTCCGTCGATGATATGGATGGTGCGGAATGGACCCACGCTGCAGTCGGTCCGACCAAACGGAAATTCGCCGAAGAACTCATTCGCCGCCTTGCGAAACAATACGGTGGCAAGGGGGGGCTACTGCATTTCGGGCAAGGCAAATGGTATCCGGGAGAGCAATTGCCGCGCTGGTCGTTCGCGCTCTACTGGCGCGGTGACGGCGAACCGCTGTGGTCTGATGAAGAACTGATCGAATACGAAGCGCCGCGCCGAAAAGCCGATATCGAAGATGCGACGCGGTTCACGAGTGAACTCTGTCGCCAGATGGGGTTGCCGGAAGATAGTGGCATTGCTGCGTACGAAGACGCCGCACACTACATGCTGAGCGAACAGAAACTACCGATTGGCATCACGCCTGAAAACAACAAACTCGACGATGAACAGGAACGTGTCCGTCTGATCAAGGCATTCGAGCGCGGGCTTGGTAATCCGAGTGGATATGTACTTCCCGTTCAGGTGTGGCAGACCAAGGACCTCGGACGGCGGTGGATCACCGAACGCTGGAGCATGCGTCGTGAAAGGCTGTTCCTGATACCTGGAGATTCGCCAATCGGCTTTCGCTTGCCACTCGGAGGTCTTCCGTATGTCAACAAGGTTGACTTCCCGCACCTACAGCCGCGCGATCCGTTGTCTCAACACGAACCACTCCCCGAACGCAACGAGCTGCTTGACCAACGACGCGCTGCGACGCTCGCCGAGCCACCTGTTGCCGCGTCAAGCGAGCACGAAATTGACTGCACGGTACGCACCGCAATGGCGATCGAACCACGAGATGGCCATCTATGCGTATTCATGCCGCCACTGGAAGATGCTGAAGACTATGCCGTCCTCATCGCCGCCGTCGAGGAGAGCGCGCGTCTCTCGGACACACCTGTTCGTGTCGAAGGATATGAACCGCCGTACGATCCGCGCCTGAACGTCATCAAGGTTACACCTGATCCCGGCGTGATCGAAGTCAACGTGCATCCGGCATCAACGTGGTCTGAAGCCGTCGAGATAACCACCTCGCTCTATGAGCAAGCTCATCTCACACGGCTGGCTGCGGAAAAATTCATGCTGGACGGCCGTCACAGTGGCACGGGTGGCGGCAATCACATTGTGCTCGGTGGTGCCAAACCATCGGACAGTCCTTTCCTGCGGCGACCCGACCTGCTGGCCAGCATCATCACCTACTGGCAGCATCATCCGGCGTTGTCGTTCCTGTTCTCGGGGTTGTTCATCGGCCCGACCAGCCAGGCCCCCCGAGTCGATGAGGCGCGTCACGAAAACCTTTACGAGCTTGAAATATCGATGGCGCAGCTGCCTCCTCGTGATGGTGAGCCGGCGCCGCTGTGGCTGGTTGACCGCCTGTTTCGAGATCTGCTGATTGACGTCACTGGCAACACGCATCGCGCCGAAATCTGCATCGACAAACTTTATTCACCCGACAGTGCGACCGGACGACTTGGCCTTGTTGAGTTCCGGTCGTTTGAAATGCCACCGCACGCACAAATGAGCCTTGCGCAACAGCTTCTGCTGCGCGCCTTGATCTCGAAGTTCTGGGATGAGCCCTATAGTCATCCCCTGGTCCGCTGGGGCACGGATCTGCACGATCGGTTCATGCTGCCGCATTTTGTCTGGGAGGATCTGAAATCGGTTATTGCCGATGTGCGTGACGCAGGCTTCGAAATGGATATCAATTGGTTCCTGCCGCACTTTGAATTCCGTTTTCCGAAGTTCGGCGAAATAACGGCTGGTGGCGTCACGCTTGAGGTGCGGCAGGCCCTCGAACCGTGGCATGTACTGGGTGAGGAGGGCACGCCAGGGGGCACAGCGCGCTATGTCGACAGCTCGCTTGAGCGGGTCCAGGTCAAGTGTCACGGGATGGTGCCTGGCCGCCACGTCATCCTGTGCGGAGGCAAGCGCGTACCGATTACGCCGACTGATGCGAACGGCGAGGGTATAGCCGGCATACGGTTTCGGGCCTGGCAACCCCCGAGCGCGTTGCATCCAACGATTGGCATTCACAGCCCGCTGGTTTTCGATGTCGTCGACCTGTGGTCCAGCCGTTCGATTGGCGGATGCCGCTACCACGTCTTCCACCCTGGCGGCAAATCACCGGACACGTTCCCGGTCAACGCCTATGAGGCGGAAGGACGTCGCCTGGCCCGATTTGAAAGCATGGGCCATACACCTGGGCACATAGACGTGCCCGACGCGTATCAGAATTCTGACTATCCATTCACGCTCGATCTCCGACGTGTGCCCTGAGCCATCAACGCCACATTGACGTCAATTTGCTTCTCTTGAGACGCTCCGAAGTTACGTTAGCAATCTGATAATGCTAAGTTTTCGGCGCACTAAACGTGTTCTTCGGCTTTTAAAGACAATCGCTGGAATTTTGCGTATATCAATGTCGAAAGCGCCAAGCGGTGCGTCGCAATGCAACCCTGAGCACTATTTTGGGCTCGGAGTTGGAGCAAAGGTGATCGAGAGTTGGACACCAACTTAAGACCTGCCGCCGAGTACTCCGGCGACACCATATCTAACTATCTTGCCCGTTACCGTGCAGGACTGAACGGCTTCGATGAAATGTTTGATGCGAATGGCCGTGTGCGTCCGCATTGGGAGCCGGTGGTTTCGTTTCTAGAGGCTGAAGGCCCCGCAGCATGCCATTCGAGGTCTGAACGAATCCAGCGGCGGATTGTGGAAAATGGTCTGACGCTGGACAGTTTTACCGATCCAGACAAACTGGAGCAGCCGTGGCGGCTTGATCTTCTTCCACTCGTTTTTGAAGCTTCGGAATGGCAGAAAATTGCACAAGCCATGATGCAACGCATGCGTCTGTTCGAGGCTCTACTTGATGATATCTATGGCGCTCAGTCTGTGCTCGACGAGGGCCTTCTCCCGCCGTCGTTAGTCTTCAATGATCCAGCGTTTGTCAGACCACTGCATGGCATTGACAAAGGCTCGGCGTCGCGGCTGATGTTTATGGCGGCCGATCTGGGGCGTGATCGTCATGGCCAATGGCGCATCATTGACACACACGCTGAGACGACTGCCGGTCATGGCTATGCGCTCGCCAATCGGGTCGTCTTAGCGGAGGCGAGTGCCCGGCTCTTTCGTTCCTGCAACGCGCAACGAGTCTCTGGGTTCCACCAGAGTGTCGCTGAGGAGCTGGCGCAGCGCACCGGTCTCAATGCACCAACAATTGCCATCCTGGGTCCTAATCCCGATCACGAGACGTATCTCAGCCACGCCTACATGGCGCGCTATCTTGGATACCTGTTGCTCGAAGGTTCAGATTTGCGCGTTCTCGATGAGAAGGTGTTTCACAAGACACTCGCCGGTTTGCAGCCGATCGACCTGCTCGTTCGCGCTGTCGAAGCAGCGAAAGCTGATCCGCTTGAACTGGATCCAAGCGGATTTGACGGGCCTGCCGGGCTCGTTCAAGCGGTGCGCAGCAACCCATCGTTGGTCTCTAACGCGCTTGGTACTGCAGTCATTGAGAATCGGGGGATAGCTCCCTATATCGCCGCACTCTCGCAACGGCTTATCGGTGAAGAGCAGCTCCTGCCGGATGCACCGCGCCTCTGGCTCGGTAATTCTGATGCCCGGAACACTTTCTTGTCGGACCCGGATGCATACATCCTGCGTCAGGCATTTGAATCAACGGCTCGGCCAGGCCACGCAAACCCGGGCTACAAACTCTCCGAGTTGGACAAGACCGAACGTGACGGCCTTCTTCGGGAAGTCGAGTTGAACGGTGCGCACTATGTCGCCGAGACACCCTTTGGATTTGCCACGGCGCCGTCATGGACAGCGGACGGGCTCGTTGCCAAACCCTACGCCTTGCGTGTTTTCGTTGCTGCAACTGAAAACGGATATCTGGTCATGCCCGGCGGGCTTGCCCTGACCATCGGCTCCGGTGCCGCGATCAGTCTGTCCGATCCGCGTGCCGACTCGCGCGACGTATGGGTCGGCAGTGACGAACCTCAGGGACCGCATTACAGTCGCTGGCGGATTTCTGAAGAAGAGTCGCAAGTTCAACGTCTCGGCAGCCGTTTGCCGAGCCGTATAGCGGACAACCTGTTCTGGCTTGGGCGTTATGTTGAGCGGGCGGATTGGACGATGCGGGTGATGCGCAACGCGCTCAGTCGAGGCGATGAAGACCTGCGGCCCATCCGCCGCGATAACGCAGCAGAAAGCGCGATTGAAACCATCATTTCTAAGGGCCGCAGCCCGCTTAAGGCAAACGCGAAACCGGAGCCGAAACAAACGCTCGAAGAGCGTGTCGAAAATCTGTTTTCATCGACTGGCAATGCCTATGGTCTCATGAAAACATTCCAGAATATTCGCCGGGTTGCCCGGCAAAGCCGCGACAGGCTTTCACTTGATGCCTGGCGCCTCTTAAGCGCGCTGCGGATCGATCAACCCACTGGCTCGGCAGATCCAGCCGTGGAGCTTATCGAGCGACTGGACATTCGAATTGCTGAACTCGCGGCATTCAATGGCCTGATGCACGAGAACATGACGCGGAATTTCGGATGGCGGTTCACCGACATCGGCCGACGAATCGAGCGCGCTTACCAGATGGCTGAGTTCCTCCGACTGCTGTTGCAGGCCTCGCCCAGTGATGTAGACGAAACGGACCGCCTCGCGTTTATTCTCGAAACCTCGGATAGTTTCATGACCTACCGGGCCCGGTATCGTTTTGCACCAACCTTCCCGCTGGTTTTGGATCTGCTTCTCGTCGATGAAACAAACCCGCGAGGAATTGCCTTCCAACTCGTCGAGCTGCACGAGCACATTTCCAATCTGCCTAAGGCATCTCAAGATGCTGTGCGAACACCGGACCAGAGGCTGGCGCTTGAACTGCTGACACAAATCAGGCTCGCCGACATTGACGCCATGCGAGTCGTTGGCAAGAACGGCGAGCGTGCCGCGTTGAAGGATGCTTTGGATCGGTTGATTGCGGGGCTGCCGCAGCTTTCAGACATAGTCTCGCGGCGATACTTCAGCTTGACCGAAGAGCAACCACAGCGCGTCCACACCCGCCTGGCGCCGTAGACCATGAAATACACCGTCACCCACAAAACAACATATCGCTACTCCGCGGCCGTGCACCAGTCCTACCACCTATTGCATTTGAGCCCTCGGGGTGTTCCGCATCAAAGAATTCTGCGACATCGCATCGCCACGCAGCCGCACTCAGAGCTGCAATACGATTTGTGTGACTTTTTTGGTAACCCCTATTCAATCTTGGCGGTTGAGGAAGATCACAAGGAACTCGTTGTCGAGGCCATAAGTCAGCTCGATGTTTCGGAAAATTCGCCTGGCGATTTGGCCGAAACTGTCGACTGGAAACAACTTGCGCAAGATAGCGCTCGCGGCAATCGGACGGTGCCAAAGGATGTTATCCAGTTCGCCATAGCATCGCGTCATGGCCGACGGTTACGTGCATTGGCCGACTATGCCCGGCCCTCATTCCCGCCAGGCCAACCGGTTCTGCTTGGTGTGGAGAACCTCATGAGCCGCGTTTTCTCCGACTTTACGTTCGATGCTTCGGCGACCGACGTTTCAACGCCTGTCGAAGCAGTACTCAAGAACCGACGCGGCGTCTGTCAGGACTTTGCCCACCTCATGATTGCAGCCCTGCGCTCGATCGATTTGCCCGCCCGCTATGTCAGTGGCTACATCCGAACAATTCCACCAGAAGGGCAAGCAAGGCTGCAGGGCGCTGACGCATCGCACGCGTGGATCTCGGTTTGGGCGCCTGAAACGGGATGGGTCGATTTTGACCCAACCAATAACGTCATTCCGCGCGGCGATCATATAACGATCGCGCATGGCCGCGATTACGATGATGTCTCACCGATCAGTGGCGTGTTGCTGGGCGGTGGCGCACACACGGTTGAGGTTGCGGTGGACGTCGCACCGATAGCCTAGGGCGATCAGCGGGATCGATTGTCGAACGCACAACTGGAATTGGTACGTGTCGCCTCATCCCCAATCTGGTGCAGTTGTATGGTAGGCTCAATCAGTCCGATCTCCCTGCGGCTTCTGTTCATCCAAGCTGCCGAAGCAAAGTCAACCGAAGGAACTCGGAATGGCGAAATCTATCGATCGCACAACGAGCGTCGAGCCAATTCTGCTAACTGCGGCTCGCATAGGCACCTTTGAAAACGATACATCGCTGACTAATGCGAGCGGCTTCTTCTTCAAGCGGGACGAACGCCTGTTTGTTGTCACCAGTCGACATGTTGTGATCGACAAGCCGAGTAGGCATTATCCCAACCGTATCGAGATAGAAATTCACACCGATCCGACCGATATGACCAAGTCGGTTGGCTATTCCATTCCACTTTACCGGGACGGCAAAAGCCTCTGGCGTCAAGGCAAGGACAGCGCCGGTGAAATCGACGTTGCTGTTATCGAGGTCGATCGCGCAGCACTGCCGAAATCCGCCGTCTATCGTGCCTACACAAGTGATCATCTGATTGGCAAACTGGGCCAGGTCCATGTTGGCTCATCGCTACTTGTGGTTGGCTTTCCGTTGGGGTTTCATGACACGTTGCACCACATGCCGGTGGTGCGCCATGCCGTCATCGCCTCGTCGTTCGGGATGCGGTTTCAAGGCGAAGGATTTTTCCTGACCGACGCCCGTACGCACCGCGGGACCAGCGGTGCGCCCGTCGTCATGAAGGCCTTCAGTGACGATCCCAAATTCGGCGATGTGCCGTGGCTCTTGCTCGGCGTTCACTCATCCAGGTTTGACGTTGGCACACGTGACGTGAAACTGGACGAAGCCTTGGGCCTGAACTGTGCATGGTACGCGGATATCCTTTTGACGCTTACAAAATGACGCCGTTCATCTATTCATTTGTCAGGCTATCCCCCGGGTTGGCCCAGAAGCCGACAACGTTCGCTGTTCGGAGCGCTGCGACGTTCCCAAACCCCTTCCTGGCTGATTTCGCTTCCGCGTCTCGATCTTCTGCTGTCCGATATTGAGCGTAACTACAACGTTGTCTTATGTTCGAAGCGAGCCATGAGAACATTGAAGGAAACCGTGTGTCACGAGGTGTGCAAGGTGCTCAAGAAAAGTCCTTGAATGTCCCTTGAACCTTCAAATGTTCTTGGCCCTTGCAATTGACAAAAATCCCCTGTACTCACGCACATTCTGGCGCCAGGAGACGTGGCCGAGTGGCTGAAGGCGCTCCCCTGCTAAGGG
>JAGDYV010000004.1:0-102904 GCA_049116495.1 Hyphomicrobiaceae bacterium
ATTGCCGATGAGCCGACAACGGCGCTCGATGTTACAATCCAGGCCCAGATCCTGGAGCTTCTCAAAGACATTACGAAGCGTCTCGGCATCGCCGTTGTGCTGATCACCCATAACCTTGGCGTCGTCGCTGCGTATGCCGACCGGGTCAACGTGATGTACGCAGCGCGTATCGTTGAACGTGGACCTGCTGAAGACATTTTTGCTGAACCCATGCATCCCTACACCGTCGGTCTTATGCGCTCCGTGCCGCGTCTAGATCGGCCGCGTGTTGCAAGGCTGGCGACGATTGATGGCATGCCACCCAACCTTCTGTCACCACCTGTCGGCTGTCGGTTCCGGGATCGTTGTCCGGTTCAATTGCCGAAATGCATCGAGACGCCACCAACAACATCGCCGACATCGAAAGATCATCAAGTGTCGTGTTGGCAAAGCGAGCATACACTGAGCAACGCGGCGACCCTTTATGGTGAAGAAACTGCAATAAACGAAGAGAAGCAGCCCGCTGGCGACAAAGTCCTTCTCAAAGTCGATGGGTTGAAGCAGTACTTCAACGTCTCCTTGCGCCAGGGCATGACGACGCGAAACGTTGAAATCAAGGCCGTAGACGATATCTCGTTCGACGTTCGCGAAGGGGAGACGGTCGGACTGGTCGGCGAATCCGGTTGCGGCAAGACGACCGCGGGGCGCGCCATTTTACATCTGACCGAGCCGACAGGTGGAACGTTTGAGTTTGATACAGCGGCTTTGAACTCAGGCAACATTGCTGCGGTTCGACGTGATATGCAGGTCATATTTCAAGATCCATTTTCCTCACTGAATCCACGTATGACCGTTGGCCGCATTCTCGCTGAGCCGATAAAATTTCACGGTTTACGCCCTGACAAGAAATCGCGTCTGGAGCGCGTCGCCGAGTTGCTGACGAGAGTTGGGCTTTATCCTTACATGGCAGATAGATTTCCGCATGAACTGTCAGGGGGACAGCGACAGCGGGTCGGAATTGCCCGTGCGCTTGCTCTGGAACCACGCATCATAATTTGCGATGAACCCGTTTCGGCACTCGACGTCTCCGTTCAGGCCCAGATCATCAATTTGCTTGAGGATCTGCAACAGCAATACGGTCTGGCTTACGTCTTCATCGCGCATGACCTTGCTGTCGTTCGTCATATCGCGCACCGTGTCATCGTTATGTATCTCGGAAAGATCATGGAAATCGGTGATGGCAGAGATCTCTACGCCAATCCGAGGCATCCCTACACAAAGGCCTTGCTCGACGCTGCCCCGGTGCCTGACCCGCTTATCGAACGCGCGCGGGAACGGATTATTTTGGAGGGTGATCTGCCATCGCCCTTGAACCCACCGAAAGGTTGCGTGTTCTCAACCCGGTGTCCGATCAAAATTGATCGTTGCCACGAAGAATCCCCGTCATTGCATGGCTTGAAAAATGGTCATGGCGTCGCCTGCATCCGCGTAACAGAGTAGCGATCCATGTTAAGATATGCCGTATATCGTATACTACTCGCGATTCCGACGCTTCTCGCGATTGCGGTGCTGGTTTTCTTGGTGCTGCGTGTGCTCCCGGGCGATCCGGTCGAGATCAAGCTCACATCGGAAAGTGCTGAAATTTCCGAAGAGCAAATCCAAGCTGAGCGCGAACGTCTCGGTCTGGCAGATCCCCTCTACGTGCAGTTTGGTCGGTACATGGCCGGGCTGGCGCGCGGAGATCTCGGAGTTTCGCTCTATACGGAGCGCCCTGTCATTGAGGAAATTGGCGCACGAATTGGCCTCTCGCTGGAACTTGCTGTCTTATCAACGATACTGTCGATTCTAATCGGGGTTCCGCTTGGTATGTTGGCAGCATTGTTCCGCGGGTCATGGTTCGACTATGCGATACGTGTCATTACGATCGGCGGCTTGGCCGTGCCGTCTTTCTGGCTTGGTATGATAATTATCATGATCCTGTTGTTGACGGTTGGCACGCTGCCGCCGTTAGGCACGACCAGCCTGTTCACGGATCCACTCACGAACCTGTCTCAATTGATCTGGCCGGCGCTATCGGTGGGATATCGGTTTGCCGCTGTCATTGCCCGGATGCTGCGTTCATCGATCCTTGAGGTGTTGGCCGAAGACTATATTCGAACCGCGCGCGCCAAAGGTTTGCGGGAACGCGTTGTCATCATCAAACATGGTATGCGCAACGCGTTGCTGCCGACCGTGACCGTGATCGGACTTGAGTTTGCTTTTCTGCTCGGCGGTTTGGTCGTCACCGAGCAGGTCTTCAATATCAACGGCATCGGCAAGATGTTTGTCGAAGCCGTTGTGTTCAGTGATTTGACGATGCTGCAGGGATTGGTGCTTGTGGTGGCAACCGGGTTCGTCATTGTGAACCTTGTCGTTGATTTGCTTTACGCAGCACTTGATCCAAGAATTAGGTATCAGGCATGAACGTTCAAGCACCCGTTGAGATTGTCGAGCCGGCAGATGCCGCAATCCGACCCAGCCGCCGCAGCGTTATGCAATTCGTGCGTCAGCAGCCGCTTGGCACGATTGGATTCCTGATCGTTGTGATCATGTTCATCTCGGCGGTCTTTGCTCCATTTATTGCGCCTCACCCGCCGGAGCATGTGGACTTTGAGGCATCGCCAGCGCTTGGCGGTGGCGCACCTTCTGCAGAACATTTGCTAGGGGCGGACGCGTTTGGCCGTGATATACTTTCACGATTGATCTACGGTGCGCGTACAGCGCTCTCGATTGGCTTTATTTCGGCATTCATTGGTTGCTCGCTCGGTGCGATCATTGGCACAGTCTCAGCTTTCGCTGGCGGCAAAGTGGATCTGCTGATTCAGCGTTTCATCGACATCCTATTGTCATTTCCGATCATCATTCTGGCTATCGTGGTCATCGCCATCATGCCAAAGAATGTCGTTCTCGGCGTCGACGTGAATGTCATAATTGCGATCGCGATTCCATTTGTGCCAAAGACGGCCCGCGTCATTCGATCGGCTGCACTCACGATTGTGACGCTACCCTACATCGATGCGGCGCGCGTTGCAGGTTTTGGCCCGGCTCGCATTGTTGGCGTGCACATCATGCCAAACGTTCTGGCGCCCTATCTGATCTTGGTGACAGCTTATATCGGTCAGGCAATCCTGCTTGAGGCCAGTCTTTCGTTCCTGGGCCTGGGTGTCGTCGAGCCAACACCGTCCTGGGGACTGATGCTGGCAGGGGTCAACTCCGACTATTATCTGACGGCACCCTGGGTCATTATTTTTCCCGGCCTGGCCGTATCGCTCGCCGTGTTCGCCTTCAATCTGCTCGGCGATAGCCTGCGCGATTGGTTTGATCCAAAGCTCAAGATTTGATCGTAGTACCAATGACCTCAACGCAAGCCATGCCCGGCACTGCGCTTTGCAACTCAGACTCACTCTGCTGCTTCGCGTCTTTCTGTCCGGTACTTTGCCGGCACTTCAAGATTGAAGACCTTAGCTGCATTGAGCCCGAGGATGTTGCGCTTGTCGTGCTCGCTGAGAAACGGCAGGTCGAACAAGCGTGATGGCGGGTCAAAGTCCCAATGGGGCCAGTCCGAGGCATATAGCAACTGCGTTGGCGCGTTGATAGCCTCGAAAGTGCCTTCGAGCAGCTTCAGGTTCGTCGCTTCCATGGGCTGCATCGTATAGAACATCTCGGCCATATATTCGCTGGGCATGCGCTTCAGTAAAGGCGCCTCGGATGAGCGCATCAGGTATTCGTGATCCAGCCGCTGCATAAGGAACGGAACCCATGCCAGTCCGCTTTCAATCCACAGTGTTTTCAGTTTGGGGAAACGTTCGGGGAGGCCGTTCACGATCCAGTTCGTTAAGTGAACGAGATTGCTGAGTACGAACGTAAGCGAATGCAATGAGATGAAGCGATTGAGGTGCTTGGTGTATTCGTTGTGCCAGTTGTGGTGGGCATGAAAGCCGATCGGCATGCCCGCCTCTTCAAGCATCGCATATGTCTTCATGTATTCATTGGCATGGACCGGTTGATAACGTGTACTCGTGACCATGAAGCCGGCAACCCCCGGCTTGCCCAAGAAGCGCTCAACGGTCTTTTGCGCAGCCTCAGGCGTATTGAACGGCAGGTAGAGGAAGGCGCGCATGCGCGGTTCGTTGGGCAGCACATGCTCAGTCAGCCATCGATTGTACGCTGTTGCCAGCTCTACCTCGATTTCGCGAACCGGATGCATGCCCAGAAACAGCATGCCGTTCGGAAAGAAAATCTGATAATCGAGCGCCATCGCGTCCATCGCTTTACGCGATAGAGTTACGCAGCGTGGAATGCTGTCATCGCTAACGGGCTCTTTCAGGCCCTGGCCATGCGGAATGCGGCCCCACACATTCTGCCACTGCAACCCTTGCGTATCGTTCATAAAGGCGCCGCGCCCCGTGCCATTGCCAAACGATTTTACGGCATCACGCATCACATCGTTTTCGAGGAAGGACAGGACTTCAGCCCAGACACCGGTCTCTCCGATATGCGAGTCTACATCGACAATGAAATAGTCATCCAAGCCACGTTTGTCGGCCTGCGCGCGCGCCTTGGCGAGGATGTCCTTGGTGTCGGACTCTGCGACAATGATGGGCAATTCCTTGCGCTCTGACTTTGTCATTACTCAATTCCTTCGACTGAGATCGCGTTTTACACGCAGAATTCCTGAGGCGGCTAGCCGTCGCGCGGACGGCTAGCCCATGCGGATAGGTCGAACAGATTCAAATCGACAGCGGGCAACAGTTCCGTGGACAGCACAGCCGCCTCTGTTGCCGTGATGGCATGTGGTGCGACAATCGGCAAAAACGTACGCTGTTCCTGATCGATCTTGGCGGCGAACAGGCGTGCACCGGCCGTAATGATTTGTTGAACAGCTCGATCCGATACGCCTGCCGATGTCCCGTCTGACATAATGCGTTCCATAGCAAGGAACACAGCCTGTGCTGCCTGCTCGAGCTGCTCGGCATCGTTCTCAGGGGGCTTTGCCGAAGCATCAGAGGGTGACATAAATATCTCCATCGCGAACTTCGACGGCATGGGATTTCAAGCGAAAGCGATCTATCCCGGCATGCTTTCCGGTTTTCAGATTGAATTCAAAGCCATGCCATGGGCATACGACGTGCATCGCGCCTTCTTTGTAGTGAATGCCTAGGCTGCGCCGGTCCTCATCGAGGCGCTCTTCAACGCCTTGCATAAGTGTGCCCTGGCAAACCGGCCCGCCGGCATGTGGGCAGTGATTGCGCCAACCGAAAAGTTCGCCATCGACCCGGAAGACACCGACATCAACGCCGTCTACCGAGATTACTTTGCGTTCGCCGTCTGCCAGTTCGCTAGCTTTGGCAACGAAGACTTGCGTCATGTTCTGCCTCTTGGTTTCTGCCTGAACGTTACAACCAAATGACTCCATTATCCGGAAAAACTGCCTACTCCGGATACCTCTTGCAAGTGTTCATGTGATTGATTGAGTGATGATCTGAAGGAGGTTTACAAAGCATCATTTTTCGATCCAAATGGCGCATCCCGCCGATAGCGGTACCATTTGAACCGCAGCGATAGATCCGGAAATGTTATGATCAGCACCGATTTCCGTCAAATTTCGCAAAGCACGATCACGAGCTTGTTTAACGGCAAGCTCCACGTTCTACGCAACAGTTTTCCGCTCGACGGACGCATCAGCGCCTATCCGGAGGCGGCACGGGGGCATGGCGTATCGAATTGCTATCTGCTGGTCGAGGACGATGGTGCGCTGCTTCTCGATACGGGTGCTACCATTCTGGAAGCGCAAATATTGGAGCAGTTGGACGCATTGATCGACCGTGATCTCCCGCTCTCGATCTTTCCATTGCGCATAAACGAGTTCATGTCAGTCGGTAACGCGATGGCTATCGCCCGAAACTTTAACGTCGTGCAGGGTTATTCCCGGGTTCCGGACATTCAGGTCTGGCTCGAGTTTGAATCGCTCACGCGGGCTGGTGGCAAAGGCCTACCAAAAATCCCAACAACGTCGACGGCGACCAATCCTGTTCAAGTCGGTCAAACTGGCAAGCGCATGCTCTCTGCATTTACCGCCCCGATCCGGCTGATCAGTACGTTCTGGATTTATGACCCGCTGACCAAGACGCTGTTCACGTCGGACATGTTCAGTCACATTTGGCAGGATGAACCGGAAGGGCCGTGGGTATTGACGAACGCCGATGATACGGTGACAAGCACCGACTTCGTTCGGTCCTTCCTGCTCAATACGCGATATTGGTGGTTGGACGGGGCTGCGTTAGCGACGATTCGTGCGGGCGTCGCAGAAGTTTTCAAAACTTACGACATAGAAACGATTGCTCCCGGTTTTGGCGCCGTGCTCAAGGGACCCGACATCGTGGAGCGTCAATTTTCAGTTCTTGACGAGATTCTGCGCGACGCTGACCGGACCAAGGTCGAGCCGTACTACGTGCCGCGTAGCATGCAGAGGTGATTATGACTGTAGGGAAAGGTCTGCCACGAGAACTCAGCCCGGGTGTCTTCTGGCTCGGCGATTGTTTGGAGCAACACTCGCAAGGCAAAGTTTATCATGGCTACAATGCAGCTTTTCTGCTCACTGGTTCGAAAGCGTCAATGCTGATCGAGACTGGCCATCCAAAAGACTTTCCGGTCATTGAAGCACAGTTGAAAGAGATCCTTTCTAAGGACGTGGCACCCCTGAAATACCTGTTCCTGACCCACCAGGAGACGCCGCATTCCGGCGGCCTCGGACGGGTGCTTGAACTCTATCCGGATGTGACAATTCATGGCGACATGGCAGACTATCATTTCGCTTTTCCGGAGCACGTTGATCGGCTGCACAGCATGGAGGTTGGCGACCGAATTGATCTTGGCGATCGCGAGTTTGTTGCCATTGAGCCTGTTATCCGCGATCTGCGCACCTCCCTATGGGGCTTTGATACGAAAGACCGAGTGCTCTTTCCTGGAGATGGCTTTGCCTACAGCCATTATCATTGGGATGGACATTGCGGATTGACTGCTGAGGAAGCTCAATCGCTCGATCTGGCTGAAACGTCCGCCGTGTTTGCTGAGCGCGCATTGTTCTGGACCAAATTCGCCGACATGAACATTTACGCGGACAAACTCCAGGCTTTGATCCAAGAGCTCGATGCCCGAATTGTGGCACCGACGCACGGGTTGCCGGTTATCAATATCCCTGCGACCTTGCCAAAGATCCGCGAAGGTCTCATCGCAGGCAGCATTGATTTTGATTGATCATTGCGCGCCGTCGTGCAAGCGCATGCCGGCCTTGGCCCCGTGCAAACGGTGTGCCTCTTCAGGCGGAATCGAAGCGTCCCAGGTGTTGGCATCATAGCGCCAGCCCGTGATTTCGTTGGCTGCCTCGGACACGACCCATAGGAGCGGGGCGACCATTTCGTCTGGTTCCACAAGCTTGGGCTTGCGGCCTTCCGCGCTCCACACGCGCATTTCATTGGCCATGCCCGGAGTATTTGCGCCCGCGCCCGGATTGACGATGTTGACGGTCAGTCCCGTACCGGAAGCTTCGCGCGCCCACACCTCCGTTGCCATTTCAAGTGCCGCCTTGGAGGCCCCATAGGGCATTGCGCCTTCCTGGTTCATCGTCGTCAATTTTGTCGTCACATTGACAATGCGGCCCCAGCCTTGATTGACGCAGAGCGGTGCAATACGGCGTGCCATCTGCGCAGCGGCGACATAGTTTGTATCCATGACATTCTGGACGATTTCGTCGGATGTCTGCCAGAATCTCATCGGTTCGGTCCGCCGATATTTATCCGGCCAGATGTAAGTGAACGTCAGCCCTGCATTGTTGACAAGAATATCGGCGGACCCGAAGGCTTCCTGCGCGGTCGCAAGCACGCGGTCACATTCTGCCGGGTCGCGGATGTCTGCGACGAGTGGCTGAACCTGGCTTGATAATGCGCGCTGTCTGGCGTCGCTTTGGAAGGGGCCTGAATCCTCAGGTAGATGGCCGACCGCGAGCACGGGATGACCAGCCTGCGCAAGACCGAATGTGATCGCCTTTCCAAGGCCTCTCATTCCGCCGGTCACGATCGCAACTGGTTTTGTCATTTATCTGCTCCCGAGGCATGCCTTGGTTTAAGCACTGCGGATATCATCAACGCAGGAAGAAGTGATCTGTAAAAACAAATATTAGCCCATTTGCACGGGCGGCGGGAAGTTGTGTGCATGAAGCGACGCATTGCGAGGGCGCGCTAGCCATCAACTCCGAACGTGAAAACTCAACCTGGAGAAGGCACCCTGTCACGGCAGGGTCGGTGATTTCTCCAAGTGCTGCGGTAAGCCATCATTCAGCTTGAGCCAGGCTTGTTTTTCCGACACCCAAATGTGTTCCGTTGGCTCGAAAAGCGCAGCCTTGTCGAAGGCTGTCAGAGCAATTCCTATGTATGTGCCGTTCGTACGACGGGCGAACATGCGCGTCCCGCACGTGCGGCAAAATACACGTTCGAGTGCCTCCGTCGACAGATGAGCGGCGACCGGGCCGTCAATCTCGACGTCACGCTGCGCAAATAGCGCTCTTGCAAAGAACGGCGAAGCAAGCGCTGCCTGACACTGCCGACAATGACAGACACGAACATTTAACGGCATCCCTTGAGCAATGAAACTGACAGCGCCACACATGCATCGGCCGCGATGGGTCATTGGGAAAACCTGACTATATGAAGATTGAAGTGGATTTCCGAGCCGGTCGCGAGAAGTGCGCGCGATCCAACAAGGAACGTTTGGCTTGAATGTTGAAAGCTGGTGAACCTGGAACTTCATTTTGTTGGCCAGAATTGGACTATGCGCGATCAGTTCGCCTCCTGACTGACACGGATTTGCAGTTTTCCGAAATTGTCACCGCGCAGCAGACCTATGAACGCACGCGGTGCATTCTCAAGGCCGTCGACAATGTCTTCCCGATACTTCAGGTGTCCATTGCGCACTAGGGCGCCCATGATCTGGCGCACGTGATCGAACTTGGCCGCGAAGTCAGAGACGATGAAACCGCGCATCGTTACCCGTTGTCCGACAAAGAAGGCTGGCAGACGCGGCGCCATCTCCGGCTCATCGGAATTGTATTGCGAGATCGCGCCACACAGAATGATCCGGGCCCAGGTATTCAGTTGGAGCGTGACAGCATCGCTCACCGTTCCGCCAACGTTGTCAAAATAAACGTCGATGCCGTTGGGACATGCAGCCATCAGTGATTGCTCGAAAGCAGGGCCAATCTTGTAATCGATGCAGGCGTCAAAGCCGAGTTCATCGCGCACAAATGCACATTTCTTGTCGCCGCCGGCAATTCCGACAACGTGGCAACCGGCACGTTTCGCTAGCTGACCAACCACCTGCCCAACGGCGCCCGACGCAGCCGACACGACGACCGTTTCGCCGACTTTTGGTTGGCCAATTTCAAATAAGCCGCAATAGGCGGTCATGCCAGGCATTCCGAGAATGCCGTTTGCCGTCGAAATGGGGGCAAGTTCGCGATCAATTTTCCGCAGCGACGGAGCCGCACCAATTGCGAATTCCTGCCAGCCGAGCCGACCTTCGACGATGTCACCAACAGAAAACTCGGGAGATTGCGAGGCAACCACTTGTCCAACGGCGCCGCCTGTCATGACCTCGCCGAGCCCCACCGGAGGTGCGTAGGATGATGCATCGCGCATGCGCCCGCGCATGTAAGGGTCGAGCGACAAGTAATGTACCTGGACAAGTGCTTGTCCCGGCCCGGGTTCGGGCGTAGCAACTTCTTCAATTCTAAAATCCGACTCGTCAGGTTCGCCTGCAGGGCGATTTGCGAGCACGATGCGGCGGTGTTTCGTCGGGAGCATGTCTGAGCTTTCTCGTTGGTTGCGCAGCAAACGGATTGGATCCGCATGGCCTTCAGATCGTCGAACATAAATCGAGCGATAAGGTCTGGTCCCTCAAGGGCAGCGAGTGGTTTGGGGCAGAGCCGAATGGATTGTCTGCCCTGCGTTCTGACGTCCGTTTTAGAGATGTCGCGGTTGGGTGTCGAGCTTGGATCGATCGACGATAATCGTCCTGCTCATGGCGATCCTTGTCGAAACAGACGCCGCATTGCATCGTCGACGTGCCGGGCACTGCGCAATTGTAAGATTGTGTCGCCGAGCAAAGCGACGAAGAACGGCCTCATGTACGATCACAGCATCCACGCCATTGAAACACGCTCTCGTCATTCGCGCGCGACGCCAAAAGAAACCTCGAATTCAGGCTGCCAGTGATGATGGATCGGCGGTGCTCCTTGCCCGCAGGACAGCGTCACGGTTGCTAACGAGATCAACAGGCGAAAAAGTCTGACTGAGTTTTGCAAGAATTAACTCGAATTCAGACCAAAGGTCGTACGCCTCGATTTCCCAACTATGGCCCCAGAGATGAAAGTACCCCTGGCGTTGCGCACAAATGTCAACAAGCCGATGTGCCCGATCGCTGATCGATCCAGAGCGCGCTGCCGAGGTAAAGCTTCGCCATCTGTGTTGGTAGTCACCGAAGGCCAAATAGGTCTTGATGTGTTTGTAACCCGCGCGCGGAAAGAAGTGGATTGAAGTTGGCAGTTGAAAAGGGTCGAGCGTGCTGAGATCATCGACGAGGTTGACGACCGTCCGCGCATAACCCAAGCCAGACTGCCGGACCAATTGGCGGATGGGTGCATTGAAATAACCGCCCGGATAGCAAAACCCGTGAACTTTCTGACCGAGAACGTCTTCCAGTGCCATTGTACCATCGATGATTTGCCGTCGAGCGAAGTCTTCCGATACGGTTGTCAGAAAGACATGATCGTGAGTGTGACTGCCGATCTCGAATTGCGCTGCAATGTTGCGCAGTTCGAGATCAGGCATGACGCTGCGTTCCCGGTTTGATCGAGGCACGTAGAACGTTCCCATGATCCCGTATTTTGCCAGAAGTTCGGCAACTCGAGCATCTTCGATTGCCCCGTCGTCCCATGATGTCGTAACAATTGTGCGTCCCATATGCGTCGCCTTGAATATCCAATATGCGTAGATGAGGTTTGGCGCCCAAGGCATCGGTTTGTCAGACAAGGTTGCCGGGTTTGCGAGCTAGGGTCATCAATGTCCAACCCATCCATGCTGCTTCTTGTTTTTTTGTCAGCCACTTGACAGCCGATCCAGCACCAAGCTTCGAAAGAAGGAGATGCAGCTTGTGAGAGGTCACATATCGCATATAGCCAGTGTTAAAGATGGGAGTAATTGAGAACAGTTCTTCAATGTCAAATTGAGGGGCGACGAGATCCGACAACTTGCTTCGATCTACCCAATTGCGGATTTGACCCGGCATCGGGGGTGGAATGTCATTGCGTTCTAGTTGAGGACGGTTCTGCGTGGCCAGCATGAGATATCCACCGGGACGTAACACAGAAGCGATCTTCGAAATGAATTCAGGTTGGTTGTCGACGTGAGACAGAACTTCTAAACAAGCTACAACGTCGTAAGTTTCTTTGGCCAAGTCCAAGGTCATGAAATCGCCGGCAACGAACCTGACGGAGGGTGCCCGTAGAGCTGCGCGGGCAAGTACTTGATCCGAGAGATCTGTGCCGGTGACGGCACCGAACTGGGCAAGCATTGAACAAAGCCAGCCTGCTCCGCAGCCAACCTCAAGTATGTTGAGATCGACCCGATCAAGTCTGTGCAGCCATGTCATAACAGTGTCGGCTTGCTCGATCGAAACCCTAGCGATTCCGTCTTCTCTCTCTTTTGCATTCCACGCATTCCAAAATTCAACCTGCGCCGATAGCGGCGCCTCAAGTCGCTGATGAGAGTCGAGCATCTGGATCTACTTTCTTCGCATGCACTAGATACTGCATGTTCCGTTAGGTGCCGTACTGATTGCAAGTTGGCTATGATTGGCAGGCAGGCGTTGGCCCTTAAGCTTTTAGTGGTATGTTGAAGCTAACGCCTGCAAACATACCGATCGCACCTTGACCAGGAAGCTGCGCCAATGGCGGCTGATCAACGCATTGGAGTGCATGCGCTTGGCAATACAACAATCAGCATGCTGCGTTCTTGTCCTGATAGAAGGGAATCAGAACGGCAAGAACGGTCTGCAATTGCGCGGCCAGGAGGCCATTCAGGGTCGATGCTCCGAGATTGAGTTGTTACCCAGCAGTCCTACGATCACGGCCTCGGTCAGCAATCGGATAACAGCAGGTTTGGCATTCCGGGGGTAATCTGGAGACCATGCAATGGAGAGTTTGGTGTGGTTTGGTTGTTTGTGCTGGGCAGTCTGGCTGGATTGGGTCTTGGTTGCTGGGGCCGGGTGCCCAGCGTTATCATTGCGTCGACTTTGTCGGTATCTGTCGTCATCCTGTTTGGCGTCCTGATGCAATGGTCGACATATGGAGTGTTTCTCGCGAGCCTCGCAATGCTCGTGACCCTGCAGGTGTTTTATCTAGTTGGTCTCTATCTATCGGGTGGAGTTGAAAAAGGCGAGAGACCGGGTAGGTCGCGAAACGTCGTGGAAGACGGTTCGTCCCGACCTGTTGATGACTTCGACGAGGGAATACGAAACAGTGTATCGAATTCCACTCCAGAGGAACCGGACAAATAGAAAATGAAATGACGGTGAGTGATCTATTCGCCGGTACTCTAAGATGTCTCTTTGCTCCTCAACACGGCAGGAATTGTCGCGAGAAGAATTGCCATATCGAGCGCCATGGACCAGCGGCGTACGTAAAGCGAGTCCAATTTGATGCGCGTGCCGTACCCAATATTGCTGCGGCCACTGACCTGCCAGATGCCGGATAAACCGGGGCGGGCCGCGAGATAGTCCGATGCGTGCTCGCCATATGGCGCCAGTTCGGCAGCAACGACCGGACGTGGGCCTACGCAGCTCATATCGCCCTTCAGCACATTCAGCAGTTGCGGGAGTTCGTCAATACTGGAGCGCCGCAACAAACGCCCTAGTTTGGTTACTCTTGGGTCGTTGCGCAATTTGGCGGTTGTTTCCCACTCTCTCTTGCTTTCAGGATTATCTGCGAAATGCTGCAGAAGGGCTTGTTCGGCATTGCTGATCATCGTTCGGAATTTGTAGCATTTGAATGCTTTGCCGTTAGCCCCTACACGCTGATGTGCGAAGATGACCGGGCCGCCCATATTGATTTTGATGAGGAGCGTCACAATCGTCATCAGCGGCCAAAGAAGCATGATCAGCGTGACGGCAATAAGAATATCGACGCATCGTTTCATCGACCCGCCTACCGGACCGGGATCGTTGGATGTGGTTGTCTTCGGTTTTGGTGGTCGCGGTTGTTTGGCGGTTTCGTTTGCTCGACGGATAATTTCTTCGGCCGGCCCAAAGACGACCACACGCATAAGAGATTTTGAGCTTTTGAGTGTTTCGAGAGTGGAGCGACCCTGCTCGCGTTCTTCGAACGTTGTTCTGCGAGGAGGGAGGTCTTGTGGTTGCCGCAGGGACCACAAAGCTGTCTGTTGTTGTTTGCTCACTTGCTCATTCCTGATCGACCACAATCTGGAAATGCGCAATCCGTCTGCTTCCGCACACGTGCGCGTCGATGTCGGAGGTTGAGTCTCCACCGGGCAATGTTCGAGATCAATGCGAGCAATGGAGGTAGATTCATCCAACACAAGGATTAGGGACAGATGCGGTTCGTGGCGGTGGGCAAATTCGCTTGTCATCAGCGAGCGGCGCAGCGACGTCATGAAATCTGAGCGCCAATGCAACTGCTTGCGTATCGGGGGGGCGCGCAATTTGCCGTCGCGAGGGCTTTGACGGCAGGTGGCTGCATCTAGCCAGAAGTCCGGTCGAGCATCGTAACTTGATGGCCGGCACCTGTTCAAAGGGCGTACCAGAGCAACTGTCCCATCTCCGATTGGGGCTATTGTGCAAACGGCATAACAACTGAGAGACTTCGTCTGCAAGGCGCGAGGAACACAATCGGATTGGAGGATCGGCTGTGCACGTAGACGGTGACAGTTCATTGAAGTTCTTGGTGTCGAACAGTATGCGGCCGCGGGCTCATCGGGCAATTCCCGGAGGTGCTCACACGTACGCGAAGGGTGACGATCAATATCCCATCCTTGCCCCTCGTTTCATTGACAGAGGATTGGGCAGCCACGTCTGGGATGTGGATGGCAATGAGTACATTGAATATGGCATGGGCAATCGCGCGGTTGGGCTCGGCCACGCTTATCCGCCGATCCTCGAGGCGGTACGTAAAGAACTTTGCAAAGGGTGCAATTTCACCCGTCCAGCCGGCATCGAAGTTGCCTGCGCCGAGCAGTTTCTCGATCTCATTGACGACGCCGAAATGGTCAAGTTCTGCAAAGATGGTTCGGACGCGACTTCAGGCGCAATGCGTGTCGCCCGTGCCTATACGGCACGCGACAAGATTGCAATCTGCGGCGATCACCCTTTCTTCTCGACGGACGACTGGTTTATCGGAACGACGCTGGTGAGCGCTGGGGTGCCGGATGCGATCAGGCAGTTGACCCTGACCTTCCGTTACAACGATCTTGAAAGTGCGGAGGCTCTCTTTGACCAATATCCAGGCGAGATCGCTGCCGTCATTCTTGAGCCCAGCCGCGGTGCTGCGCCTGTTGACAACTATCTGACGAAGCTGAAGGATTTATGCCACGCCAACGGAACGCTGTTCGTGTTCGATGAAATGATCACCGGCTTTCGCTGGCATAAGCGCGGAGGACAGAAGCTCTATGGTGTTGTCCCGGACCTGTCGTGCTTCGGTAAAGCACTCGGCAACGGCTTCTCAGTTTCAGCTCTAGCGGGTAAGCGAGAATTCATGCGTCTCGGCGGCCTCGAACATCGCGATCGTCCGCGGGTCTTTCTTCTTTCGACGACGCATGGTGCCGAGACGCATTCACTGGCAGCCGCCTGGGCCAACATGCAGATTTACGATACGGAGCCGGTCGTCGAAACTCTGAATCGCCAAGGTAACCGGCTCAAGCGCGGCATGGACGACGCAATTGCAGCAAACAAATTGACGGAGTACGTGCGGACGGTTGGTCGCGACAGCTGCCTCGCATACGAGACGCGGGATCAGCACGGCCGACCTTCCCAGGCGTTCCGCTCGCTGTTCCTGCAGGAAACAATTAAACGCGGCATTCTCATGCCATCGCTTGTCGTGAGCTATTCGCACTCAGATGAGGACGTTGACCGGACGGTGGCAGCCATTGACGAGGCCTTGAAGGTTTATCGCCAGGCCTTGGAGGATGGCGTGGAGCACTTCCTTGTCGGTCGACCCTCGCAAGTCGTTTATCGCGCATATAACACTTCGGATCATAAGTTGATGTAGAGATTGTCGACGCGCGAGAAACACGAGGCCTGAATGCATCGCGGATATCACACACAGATAGGAATCGTGCTGGTGGTCTGTGCAATTTCTCAGGCCGCGAACGCGAAAGAGCGCGCAATTGATTCTGTCCAAAAATCCGTAACCATTGTCGCGGAGCCCAAGTCGTCGAGCGGCCGGAATGCTATGAGCACGCGGCGGCGCTTTCCGATAACGATCGCGCAAGATAAACGCTATCTCATCGATGCGGAGGGGCGCCCTTTTCTTCTGCACGGCGACACCGCTTGGTCATTGATTGCCGACTTAACACGCGAAGAAGTTCTTCACTATTTGGATGATCGCCAAGCGCGCGGATTCAATGCCCTGCTCGTCAATCTGATTGAGAGTACATTTGCGAGAAAGGCACCGGCAAACATCTACGGCGACCGGCCCTTCCTGGAACCAGGCGATTTTGGCCGGCCGAATGAGGCTTACTTCGCGCACGCTCATTGGGTACTCAAGAAAGCACGTGATCGTGGGTTTCTCGTTCTTCTTGCACCTGCTTATCTCGGATATCAGGGCGGCAGCCAAGGTTGGTACCAGATGTTGCTGCGAAACAATCATGCTAAGTTACGCCAATACGGGCGCTATGTAGCAAGACGATTCAATCGGCTTGGCAATATCGTATGGGTCCAAGGCGGCGACTATAATCCGCCGGATAGGTCGAGGACACGCGCCGTGGTGGCCGGGATACGAGATGCAGCCGCCAACACGTTCCATACTGTTCATAACGCACCAGAAACTGCGGCAGCCAAGTATTGGCCCAATGAACCCTGGCTGCACTTGAACAACATCTACACCTATGGCCCAACATGTCAAAAGGCGCTGACGGAGTATGCGCGGCCGGGCCCGATGCCCTTTATTCTGATTGAGGGTACCTACGAAAATGAGCACCGCGCGAACGAGGCATGGCTGCGGGCACAAGCCTATGGCGCATTGTTATGCGGCGCGGCCGGTCAGTTTTTTGGCAACAACCCCATCTGGCATTTCAACGCGGAAGGTCTCCACGAGGCGCCTGTCGATTGGCGTCAGGCCCTCGATGCACGCGGTACTCGCAGTATGTCGCACCTCGTAAAATTTTTTGCTGGGCTACCATGGTGGAAACTGCAACCTGCTGCGACGACGCGCTTGGTAACCGTAGGCCTCAGGCGACGAACAAGTCGCACGGCGGTCGCGCAGACAAGTGATCGGCGTGTCGTCGTTCTCTATATGCCAAAGGCACGTACGGTAACGATTGATCTCGCACGCTTGGCTGGGCCCAAGGTTGCAGCACGTTGGTTCGATCCCTCAAATGGTACATATATGGAGGCCATATCGGCAAGCCGAGAGGCAAAGGGCTGGCTCTCGCTCGAGCCGAGATCTGTGAACGCATTCGGGTTCAGAGATTGGGTTCTGGTGCTGCGGTCCGTGAAATAGTTGAGATGGCGCACCATTGCCACCTCAATGCGCGCCCAGGCAACCGAATACAGCCTTGCGCAACGTGAAGGCTTCGGCGAACCGTTCTGGCGCCCGGCATTCCATGCCGCGAAGTCGGGCGAGGCCGCGAAACGTATCACCGTCGAACCAGTCCTTCCCGCGTTGCGTTGCAAAATTCAAGCTCAGAAGTTCGAGCTTACGCTCAAGTACATTGGAAGTAAGGGGCATATAGAAATTCGGTTGTCCGACATCGCCATCCCACTTCGGAATTTCGTATTCGAGAATGAGATGCGCGCGGAAAGTGTTCCAGGTCAGTTTGCAAATCTCTCGGTGGTCTTGGTGTGCATCATCGCGCCGATGCGTAAAGATCACATCCGGAACGACGCTGTTGCTCAGGGTTTCTATCCAACCCTTGATCTTGTGGCCCTCGTATGGAAAGTAGCCGTCCTTAAAGTCCCCGCAGGCGACGCGAACCGACGCCGCACCTTCGAGAAAATTTGCCGCCGCCGCCCTGGCTTCGTCTTTGCGCTCACCTTCGCTGCTAAGGACCCACCAATGAACGTCCAATTCAACGCCGGCGGCGATGAAGCTCAAGATTGTTCCGCCAGCGCCAATTTCAATATCGTCCGAATGCGCACCGAGACACAGGACGGTCAATTTCCGACCTGGCTCGCCAAGACCCAACTGTTTCATTCTGCTGCCTGAGGAATATTGTGTCGCTTATTGGGTTCATCTCCGACGACCCAGGGCATAATCCCCTGTTCAACGATGTCCTCAAGCGATTGGCGATCCCTTAGGGTGTCCATGGAGCGCCAGAACCCTTCATGCTTGTAGGCCAAAAGTTGATCAGCCGCGATCAGTCGTTCAAAGGGTTGCAGAACCAGTTCTTCGCCATCGCGCATGAAGTCAAACAGTTCGCGGCGGAAGACAAAGTAGCCGCCATTGATCCAGACGTCGGACTGATCTGACGAACGGAACTCGTTTACTTTGCCATCGCTGTTGATGTCGGCGAGGTGATAGGTAAGTGGAGGCCTGACAGCAAGGAAGCAGGCGATCTTGCCGCTTCTCTTGAACCAGTTGACCATGTCGTCCAGATTGACGTCGGTCAGGCCGTCACTGTAGTTGGCGAGAAAAATCTCTTCGTCCTGGACGTGCTCGCGTACCGCCCACAGACGCTGACCGATACTGCGCCAGATGCCGGTATCGATTAATGTGATACGCCAATCGTCTATCGGTTTGCCGATGAGATCGATTTTGTTGCCGTGATTGGAAACCACGCAGTCGGTGTAAGCTTGTGGTCGATAGTTGAGGAAGAAGTCTTTGACCGTATTTGCCTTGTAACCAAGGCACAACACAAAATCCTGATGGCCGTAATGGCTGTAGAAGTCCATCACGTGCCACAGGATCGGCTTTTGACCGACAGGAATCATCGGCTTGGGAACGTTCTCAGAGTACTCGCGAATGCGGGTTCCCAAGCCGCCACAGAACAGGACAACCTTCATAGCGTTGTTTCCTTTGGATCGACGACTTTGACTTCTGGGATTGGAACGACGAACTTGCCGCCCCAATCGCCTATGTGCCGCATTTGCTGGCAGATCTCTTGTTTCAAATTCCAGGGCAGGATCAGAACGTAGTCGGGCTTGGCAGCAGCCAGGGCCTCGATAGGCAAAATCGGAATGTGCATCCCAGGTGTGAAACGACCATGCTTGTAGGGATTGCGATCGACGGCAAAGTCGATGAAATCGGGCCCAATACCGCAATAGTTCAGCAACGTGTTGCCTTTGCCAGGCGCACCATAGGCGCAAATGGTCTTGTCTTGGTCTTTAGCTGATATCAGGAAAGAAAGGAGTTTGCGTTTGGTGGCCCGTACGTGCTTGCCAAATGGCGCATAGGTTGCCAATTGACGATAACCGAGAGCTTCTTCGCGTCCGAGCATCTCGTCAACGCGTGCCGACACCATGTGATCGGACGCTTGGTGCGCGAGGTATACGCGCAAAGAGCCACCATGCGTAGCGATCTCCTCAAGATCGACAACCTTAAGCTTGTGTGAGTGCGCCATGTGATCGATCGTCACCAGCGAGAAGTAAGAGAAGTGCTCGTGGTAGATTGTGTCGAATTGCTTATCTTCCATGAGCCTGTGCAGATGAGGAAACTCCAGAGTTACGATCCCGGTTGGCTTCAGTAACCGTTGTATGCCGCTCACGAAGTCATTGAGGTCAGGGACTTGAGCAAGAACGTTGTTGCCGATGATCAGATCGGCAAGTTGTCCTTCTTCGACGAATTGACCGGCGAGATCCCATCCGAAAAAATCAACGCGCGTTGGAATGCCCTTGTCGATCGCTACCTGGGCGACATTTGCGGCGGGTTCGACCCCAAGGATGGGAATGTTGTGCGGTTGAAAATGCTGGAGCAGATAACCGTCATTGCTAGCGAGTTCGACAACCAGGTTGTTCGAACCCAAACTGAGGCGCTCGACGATCATGTCCACATATGACTTGGCGTGTGCGACCCACGACGTCGAGTAGGATGAAAAGTAGGCATATTCACTAAAGATGTGTTTGGGGCCGACGTAGTCCTTAAGTTGGACAAGGAAACAATTTCCACAAACGCGCGCATGCAGCGGATAGTAGGGCTCCATACGATCGACTTGATCGAGGCTCAAGAAACTCTCGCACAGCGGCGACATGCCAAGGTCAACGAAGGATTGTTCGACCTGAGAGCCGCACAGCCGGCAATTGCATGGCGCCTCTGAACGCCCCACCGCATTGAGAACGTCAACAGTTTGCAGATTCACCCGGATAGCCTCCCTACCTTGCAGCTTTCGCGCGCAGGTTTTGATCAGTGTCATTGGCGCCGGCAGTTTCGATCTGCCGGGAACGACAGTGCGAACTCATTATCCGAGGCTTCGAGAGCGGCGAGGTAGAGACCAATTGGTGGTAACGCGTAGCCCAATTTTGGTGATGGGGACCGCGTTTGCGCCTATTGCCTGCCCAGTATGCCGTCCGTCAAAATCTGAATACCAACCAATCGCGGAATCGGAAATTTGCGCGATGGCAACAACCGTTCCGGATAGCGCGATGGAGGAATGATGCTTTTCGCTGAGACAGAACTTTCGGGAGCCTACCTCATCACGTCCGAACCCATGGCGGACAATCGCGGCTCCTTCATGCGTACGTTTTGCACGCAGGAGTTTGAAGCGAACGGGCTCCATGTCAACTACGTGCAACACAGCATATCAACCTCGGTGATCGAGGGAACGATCCGCGGCATGCATTTTCAAATGCCGCCTCATGACGAGATTAAGGTCGTGGCATGCCGGAAAGGTACGATCCACGATGTGATCATCGACCTTCGGGCAGGTTCGGCAACGCAGGGCTGTTGGCGGGGATTCGAGCTGTCAGCAGAAAGCCGCCGGCAGCTGTATATCCCGGCCGGTTTCGCTCATGGGTTTCAAACACTGACGTGCGATGTCGAAGTGAGCTATCTGATCTCCAAATTCTATACCCCTTCGGCGGCCAGTGGTGTGCGTTACAACGATCGCGCATTCGCGATTGATTGGCCTCTGCCGGTCACATCGATATCCGAAAAGGATATGACGTGGCCTGATTATATGGTGGAAATTACGTAAGAGGTCTTGCGCCAATGCCATTCGACACCCGTGACGGAACGGAGGCCAATAAGTCATAATAACAGTTTTGTTCAAAAGTGCTGCGCGATCTCCGCATACCTCGATAGGCAGCTTGCTTAGAAAGATTTTTATCTCCAGAGCTCTCCGCGAAGTTGCGTTGCTCACGCAAGCGACACCACATCTCATGATCAGCAGACAGATCGTATGTCCGTCGCCATGGGCCGACGCATGTAAGGCGATGATCAACTGCCTTAGCGGCACGCAGATTTTGACTGAATGCAACTTAATGTTGCACAATTCGTATTAATGATTCCCGAAAATAGGTTGTTATCTGATCAACTGAAATTGATAGACATCCGGCCTGATTACCAGCGCCGAGTAGGCTCACCAAATACGGTGTAGAAACGCGCACCAACGCCACATTCCATAGATGCTTGCCAACAACGAAAAACCAACGCGACCGTCTGTTGGCCGACGATGTCGAGAAACATTTGGATGTCGCCGGATCAAGTCAATCGTCTGCGAAAAGAATATGGTCATAGCATACCTCCTTTGACGTCATCCATTTGACCGATGGGGCACTGCCGGGTGCCCAATTGTGACTAGTGTAAATTGGCCACTATGACCCTCATTTACGCTTGCAACCTCAATCGGAACCAGTATGGTTAAGAGGCTTAGAACATTCTTGATTTTATCAAGGCTTTGATTTCATGAGACAAATTTTGAATTCGGTTTCCGCGATTGGCGGTCATAAACAACCTGCACCCCGTAAGAAAAAAAATGTGGATAAGTGTGTGGAGAGCGGCGTTGGTAGGGCGACTAGAAACGAAGAAAGGTCGCCAACATCAAGTTGTGTCGTTCTCATTGATAACTACACGCTCGCCCGGGAATGCATGATGCGTTCGTTGGCGGCTTCGTTGGAAAATACAGTTTTGGCATTCTCCGACGTCGCCGATTGGCAGGGTGCCGAACTGCATCAAGTTGATCTTCTGCTTTACCGGTTGAGGAGGAGTTTCGATGACTCCTCGGAACAGGAGTTGCTGAAGATGCTATGCGACTCGTCTGTGCCAGTTATCTTGCTGAGCGATTCGGAAGAGCCTCGACAAATAGTCAAGGCGTTGGAGTTCGGCGTCCGTGGCTACATTTCGACCAATCTTACGCTTGATGTTGCGGTTCAGGCTGCGCGTCTTGTTATGGCGGGCGGAATGTTTGTGCCTGCTGACAGCCTGATCGCCAGCCGCATGCTGGCCGAGGATGAGGAAGCTGGCGCAGCGTCTCGGAAAGATCTTTTCACGCCGCGCCAGGCGCTTGTCGTGAAGGCTCTATGTAATGGCAAACCAAATAAGATTATCGCTTACGAATTGAACATGTGCGAAAGCACGGTGAAGGTTCACGTGCGCAATATTATGAAAAAGCTCCGCGCAAAGAATAGAACGGAGGTTGCCATTATCGCTAGCAAACTGGCAAATGATCAACCGGAGATTTGGACACATTCAGCTTAAGGTGTCGTGAGATTGGTTGTGCATATCACTTCGAAAGCCAAAGGGCATCGCGGCGCAACTTCGCTTTGTACCCTAGTGACAGAGCAGATCTGAGAATTGATCCCACCTGCCCCTAGGATTTAGCTCATGACGTAAGCTGTGGCACAGCAATGGCGATCGAGAGTTGAGGGTATAGCGTTTTGATCATGCGGCGTTGGTCGGTACGGCCGTGACGAGCAAACCGTGGTCTTCCAGTAGTGTGGCGGCGGACCTAATGTCGTCAAATGCGAGGCCGCTTCGTACGGCGATGTCAAGCAGAGAATGCGCACCATCTGACAAATTGAGTACCCAGAGCATTGCAAGTGTGCTTTGTTGCGCATCGCTGTTGCCGCCGACCGCTGCGTATAGACCGCGACGCCCTAGTTGCGGCTCGCCCTTCGGGTATTTGTTAATCAGTACGGAGTCATTTTCGAGAATATCCAATGCCTCGGTGATCATGTGAAAGGACGTTCCGAGGTGCTCGGGCTTGATGAATGATAGATTGTCAGACGATGTGTGATATTCGGGAAATGAGCCCCATTGGCTGCGTTGGAACGAACCGACAGGTAGATCAAAACCGGGGGAGCAATATTGGCGCTCGTCATAGCCGTATGGAGAAAAGTCTTGAATGCTGGCGCTTGGCGCTGCGTGTGTCAGCATCTTCGCCATGGCCTGATCGATTTTCGCATTGCCGCGACGACTGCGCTTGTATGTCGGGCCACCTGCATCTCCGAGACACGACAATACAAGGCCATGCTTGATGCGCTGCAGGTTGTCCTCGTTTTTGTGAAGCCAGGCAATGGCGCCGATGGTGCCTGGCGCGAAGACAAACCGGTAGCTGAGTCGGGGGGTGGCGGTGCTCAATCGTGATGCGAGCAAGGTCAGGAGCGCCAGAGCGGAGCAGTTATCATTGGCCATTGATGGGTGGCATATATGAGCGGAAAGAAGCACCTCATCTTCGGATTTGCCGGGAATATAGAATTCGCCGTAGGTGAGGCTGCCATCGGTGAGCGTTGAGTCGATGAGGACATCATAGCCGCCCTCGGGGAGGCGCGTGAAGTCATCATGAGCCATGCAAAAGCCCCAGGCATCAGAATAGTATGACGTTCGATAGGGAATGACGCTCGGTTGGTCAGGCAGCGTGAAAATGTGCGGCCTCAGAGCGTCTAGCGACAATTGCATCCGCACGGGAGTGCTATAGCCGACGACATGCAGGTTTGAATCTGCAAAATCCACGATGCGCCGCCCGTCAGGCCCCGTGATATGAGCCTCACGAACATTCCATTCGCGCGGCACGACCCAGTCCAAAACAGCCGTTCCTGACGCGATTTCATGAACGTCAAGCTCGATATGGCGACCAATAATCTCCAGAGTTTCGCGGACGCCATGACCGGTGATGCTGCGGCAGATCGGATAGAGCTCGGACGCGAGTTCATGAATGTCCGCACCGATGCCGGGTTTGAACAATTTCGATATCTGGTGGGGGCGCGCTCGCATCTCTCGGTCCGATTGAAACGGCAATCATTATGCAGCGGCACGGTCGATATGTTTGAGTTGAGCGTCAATTATTCCGTCGCCCAACAATTTCTTTATGTGACCGATCCGCTGGTAGCGCGATCCTTCAAATTCAGCCATTGTCAGGCCCGATTTGAGATAGGCTTCGTAGAGTTGTTCCGCGCCGGCGCGAGCATCCCACTTGGGTTCAAAATCGGGAAGGTGCCGTTTGATTTTCTCAAAATTTACGCGATAGGATCTTTTGTCGGGACCAGCGTCCGGCGCGTACTCGAGGCGACAACCTGGTACAACACTCGCCACGATACTCGCCAAGTCGCTGATCTGGTAATTGTGATCGGTCTGGCCGACATTGAAGGCCTCATTGAAGATGGCTTCCGTTGGCGCATCAAGGGTGGCGATGAACGCTCTGGAAATGTCTTTGATGTGCACGATCGGCCGCCAAGGCGATCCGTCCGACTTGAGGTAGATCAGGCCATTCGTTGTCGCCCATGCAACCAAGTTGTTCAGGACGATGTCGAAGCGCAAGCGAGGCGACAAGCCATAGGCCGTCGCCGGTCGCAAGTAGGTCGGCACGAACCCGTCGCCCGCCAGTTTGGCAATTTGGTATTCGGCTTCGACCTTCGACTCACCGTAGGCCGTAACAGGATTTAATGAGCCTGTTTCATCAATCATTTCTTCGCCGGCCAACCCATAGTTGCTACAGGATGATGCAAACAGAAAACGTTCAACGCCTGCGGCCTTGGCGTGCTTAGCGAGCCGAACGCTGGCATGGCAGTTGATATCGTGCGTGAGATCGGCGTTGAGATTGCCGAGCGGGTCGTTGGACAGTGCCGCCAAATGAATGATGGCATCGACGCCGGATAAATCCGTTGCCTTCAGATCGCGGGTGTCTTTTCGCAGATTGGGGACATCGACGATTTCGCCGCCAGCGGCGAATGTGCACCGTTCATAGAGATCACTATCGCAGCCAACAACGTCATGCCCGGCCTCCAAAAGCATTGGAACCATAACCGTGCCAATATAGCCAAGATGACCGGTAACCAGGACTTTCATTTTTGCACTCCAATACTATGACGGTTCGAGAAGAGATCCGGCTTCGAAAAAATCTCCGCAAACGCAACGGTATTTGGGATTGTTCTAAAGGTGTTCTCAGGCCTTAGACTGCTATTCTACAGCCGACAGGATGCTCGTCCTACTTGTCCCAACGAAGTAACGCATCTAATGCCAAAGATGGCATTTGAAACATTTACATCGGTTTCTACTGTAGTCGATCAGACGGCTTCGCTCTTCTTGCGTCGAGTAGCGTGATCATGAATAGAAGAATTTGGCAGACTGGTAGCTTGATTTGGGCGCTGGCATTCGGACTAATTGTCGGGTCAACGACGAATGCTTTAGCTGCCTCTGACATTATCTGGGGCGCAAACGGTCATCCGTTCTCAGCATATGATGGCGTGACAGTCAGTGAGCAAATTAGCTTTCTCAGAGACCTCGGTGTCAGATATTATCGGGTGGACGTGCGCAGCGAAGACGATGCGCCGGCGTTAGCAAGATTAATAGCCGCGGCGCAACCGCGAGGCATAAAAATATTACCGGTCATTACGCCGAATTTCAATCTCGACAAAGAAAGCTCTGCTCAGCTCCGCCGCAAGGCTTACGATCTTGCACGAACGCTCGTCGGACAATTTAAGGAACATATTCCCGTTTGGGAGCTGGGAAACGAAATGGAGGAGTACGCCATCATTCGTGCTTGCGAAATCCAGGACAACGGCGTCCAGTACAACTGCTCTTGGGGACCGGCCGGAGGTACACGGGTGCTCGACTACTATGGCCCGCGATGGGCCAAAGTGAGTGCCGTTCTGAAAGGGCTATCGGAAGGCGTCGTCTCGGTGGATCCATCAATCCGCAAGGCAATAGGCACTGCCGGCTGGGGACATTGGGCGGCTTTCACACGCATGCAGCAAGACGGCATCAAATGGGATATCAGCGTTTGGCATTCCTACTCATTGGGCATGGAAGACGGGTTGGACTATTTGTCCAAGTTCAAGCGCCCAATCTGGCTGACTGAATTTAATCATCCGCGAGGCAGCGAGAAAGGCGAGGCCCGACAATCCGAGGGGCTACGCCGCATGGTCCGGCGAATACGACAGTTGCGGAAGCGCTACAACCTGGAAGCTGCATTCGTCTACGAGTTGTTTGATGAGCCGTACTGGGCTCCTAGTTTTGAAGCGATGATGGGATTGATCAAACTCAAAAAGAACAACAAAGGTGGTTGGCGACCAGGTGAACCAAAGCAAGCCTTTTTTGCCTTCAAGACAATGATTCACAGTTGGAATCCTAATGAAATCGCACCGACTCAAAAGAAAAAGAGGTCGCAAAATCGTAATGAAAATAAGCGCGTCAGCAACATCAAAGGACTGCGTCAGGGTTGCAAGCTGTCTGATTTTCTTCAATTCGATAATACCGACAACAATCAAATTGCGTACAGTTTTTGCCTCGTACTGGGCCGTGAGCCCGATGGTGGTGGGCTGTCGTCCTGGCGGGCATCGCTGAAGAACGGACAAACGGTCACGGCAATGCTTTCGATGATGCTGGAGTCCACGGAGTTTATGGAGACGTTCAAGACGAAGAGTTTGGATGAAGCTGAATTCACCGAGTTCTTGTATCGCTTGCTGCTTGATCGCAATCCCGACGGAGGTGAGTTTTTAGGTCGCCTGGCCCATGCGCATTCTGGCACCCCGCGTCGGTCGTTTGCCAAAAAAATAGTGATGTCTGACGAATTCCGTCGCCTGCACCATGTCCTGTTCCCTTCCCAAGAAGGAGAGAGAAAAAAGAAGGCCAAAGGACAATAGTGAGCTGCAACTACGCGACGACAAGGTCTGCGCCGCGGCGCCCGGGAGTTGCCAAATCACTCTTGCGGAAATCAGTTGTTCGATCGATGCTTCTTGCAAAACTCGGGGCATTCGTGATGACGTTCCCAATCAGCTTGGCATGCGTCGTTTCCAATAGACGTACAGCCGCTGTCGCCAGCGGTTGTGGCGTCCGGCCCCACTCAATGGTCAATAGCACACCACCGAACTCCGCATAAACGGAGCGATGCTCAGACATATTCTGGAGACACGGCATATCAAACAGGATGAGGTCAAATTTTTGCTCTAGGCCTCTCAGTAAGGTGGGCAACATGTTCCAGTCGAATGAGGCGTCGCGGCCATACGCTTTTGCCAGACCGGCAAATGGAAGAATGCTAACACTCGCAGAATCGCATTTAAGGATGCACTCCTCCGCGGTTTGACTACTTGTTATAACCTCAGACAGATCCAATGCCTTGTTCGTGGTCAGCGTCTTGCAGAATGTTGAAAAGCCCTGATCAGCGTCAATAATGAGAACACGGGTGCCAGACATCGCAACTATAGTGGCAAGATTGGCAACCAACGTACTCTTGCTGGAAGAAGCGAACGCGGAAGTTACCGCAAGGCTACCGATGGCCTTTCCATTGTCGGACAACTCTATTCCCATCTTAAGTTCATTCATTTCGACGCTGAAACGCGAAAACGGAGACTTGGTGACCTGGTCGAGCGAGCCGCCTGGCGCGATTTTCTTGCCGACGCTCGGCAGCTGGGCAAGGCATTGAATGCCGGTGACATCGCGAGCTTGTTTGGGTGACGTTACGCTCTGATTAGTATTGTACCGTAAGAGCGCTATTCCGACACCCAGGATAAAGCCGAGTGTGCCACCCAATAGCAAGATCACAGGCGCCTTCGGATGGCTGTTTGAACTGGGCGGAGTCGCTAAGGTAATAATGCGTGCGTTTGCAACCGGGAAGGATTGTCTCTGGACAGACTCAGTGTAGGCCTCAAGAAAGCTCTCGTAGATCTTGCGATAGGTGTTTGCCTTCGACTCCAATTCAATAAGTGTTTGATGAGTGCTGTAGGCGGTTGTTGCGGTCGCATCGGTTTTGGTGCTTAACGTAGCTTTTTTTAGCGAGGCTCGCGCACCAAAAATCCGATAATCCCGTTTGGCCTTGAACTTCTGCACAACCTGTGCGGAGGAGTTCATCAGATGGCGCAATTCATCGATCCGCGTTTCTAGCCAGGCACTGCCCTGGCGCGCAGCGCGAGATCGGTTCGTGATCTGGTCCTGGACAAAGGCCTGAGCAACTTCGTTCGCGATCCGGGCAGCCTCCTTTGGATCGTGTGAACGGTAAGAGATTTGGATCGCGTAAGAAAGGCCGATCCGCCGAATATCAAGACCGTACTGCAGCACAGAGATGCCGCGCCGAAGGCGTTCGTATTCTGACGATGGAGGCTTAGGTTTGCGCCAAATCCGAGCCAGATAAGGCCGATTGAGATTCGGATTTTGGTATGCGGGATCGTCCATCAGGCCGAGGTTTCTTACCACGGTGGTCAAGATCGCCTCCGAGCGAAGCACCATAACCTGGCTCTCGATTTGTGCCGAATCCAGCAGGACAGCTGTTTCGCCCGATTGCTTGCGCAATGAAGTAGGCAATTGAGAGTCGATCAGCAGTTCGGTCCGTGCGGTATAGGTCGGCTTCTGAGAGAGGATGTAGGCAAGCGCCAACGCGACAGCGAGAACGACCGGTGCCAAAATCGAATATTTGTAGCGTCGCACGAAGCGGCCTATTTCTTCACATCCGATATAACCAACCTCATGCTGTTCTGGGTATGATTCTTTGGCATTATCAATTTGCTTCGGCATTGCCGCAGTTTTCCTGTCAAATCGCCTTTGGTCACGATAGGTCAAAGCGAATGGAAACGTTTGAATCAATATCGGCCTTTCCCTGTCACAATATACACATTTCGTACGCCGCGCGGTCCCGGGCAAACGTAGATTGGACGCTCCTTGGCGCCGTAATTCGGACATTTCTTGCGAAACCTGCGCTCTGTTGATTGCCTCGCCGGAACGGAGCGCCAATCGCAGATTGCTGTCTTCTAAATTGCTCAAGCGATGCAGATTGTCCGCCTCCCCGCGCCCTTCTCACGATCATGTCGCACAGCAGCGCCAGGCGACTAGGCGGGCGTCTTTCGACCCACAAGACAGGTACTCGTACCTCTACTTCATGAGGGTTCGCAAAGTGCTGATAGAAGTAGGAAGCGTAGCGGATTGAACTGATAGATCCGGCAACACATTCTACCAAACTGAGCAATCCGCACGCCTCACCACGGTGATCGTTCCGGCGACATTGAAAATGTAAACGCATGCAGCCGAGGCGGGTGACGAAGCTGGATGGGTATTGGATCCACCTCCAAGAAAGCGACATGATTTGATGTACGTTTTGGCCCATGCTCTGGCCCCGATTTGCTGAAGTTGGTTTCCACAGTGTGAAAGTCGGTTCGATCGACCCCCAATCAGGATAGTTTATTGAGTGTACAGGTCGCGTTTAAGCCCCCCAAATGGGGTAACTGCATTGACAGAGTTTGGGTGTTGCCTGCCAGTGTCCCGCTGGGTCATCTTCTCTGTGACAGAGGTGCCCGGCTTACAAGCCACCGAGCAAGAACACGGCATTGCTGCAGATTGCGATATCCGGCGCAACGTCCATCGGAAACCCAAGTATGGAACCTTCTATTGCTGGTATGGTCGTTTTCTGCGGTGTTTTTCTGATTGGGCGCCACTTCGGTTCACCACTGATCATCGGAACACTCGCGTCTCTTGCGTTCGGAAGCACAGCTATTGTTACGCTGTCCGCACTCGGCGGGTCCTCTCCGTTACTCAACGTCGCCTTCCTTAGTCTGCTAATTCTTGCGACTTTATTTCGTACCGGCTTCCTTCGTGACCTCGGACGGGTCTTTGCACAACATCCGGTTGCGTGGCTGATCGTGGCCCTAAGCGTGTATGTCGTTGTCGGTGCAGTCACACTCCCGCGAACTTTTGCCGGCCTCACAACGGTGTTCGTGGCGTCGCGCATTGACGACCAGGTTAGCGAGGTGCCGCTGACACCTGTTTCTGGAAATATCACACAGGCAGCCTATTTTCTGGGAAGCGTGCTTTCGTTTTTCGTCTTCAGCGTTCTTCTGCAAGAGCGACGCACGGTAAACGCGCTGCTATTGGGCATGTTCACGTTCGCCGTGCTGCATGCCGGATTTGGATTGATCGATCTTGCAGCCAAGCTCGCCGGTGCCGGCGACGTACTATTTCCAATCAGAACCGCGACCTACTCTTTGCTGACAAATGTTGACGAGGCCGGATTCGCGCGAGTTGTTGGTGCCCAGGCTGAAGCATCGTCGTTCGGCACACTCTCTCTCGGTTGTCTTGCCTTTACTTTCACCTATTGGAGATACACAGGCGACAAGTTCGCGCTCATCCTTTCCGCCGTGCTGACAGGCCTGTTGCTATTGTCCACGTCCAGTACTGCATATGTCGGCTTTGCCATCATATTTGCATTCCTTTTCATAGGAGCCGCAGTTTCGGCATTCGGCAATAAAATCAGATTGCAGGATCTCGGGCTTCTTGCGACCGGTGTAATCGCCGGCGCGTTTGTGCTGGCGATTATGCTTGTTAGTGAACGCGCGCTTGACCCTGTAATGGTCTTGATCGACAAAACGGTTGTCAGTAAGGCCGCGTCGGCATCTGCAGTGGAGCGATTCTACTGGAATGTAAAAAGCATGCAGGCGTTTATCGATACTCGAGGACTTGGCATTGGTATCGGTAGCTCGCGGGCATCAAGCTGGGTCATTGCAGTTTTGTCTCAATTCGGCATGATCGGCTCTGTCATATTGGGTGTTCTTGTTGTCGTGTTGCTACGCGGACTGCGGGGCGTGCCGCGGACCGCAGTCGGAGCAGACTACTACGTCCTGGCGGTGAGTATGCGAGCTTGCTCGTTAACATTGCTGATTGCGGCAACGATCAGTGGCGGTAGTGCGGACCCAGGTATCTGCTTTTTTGTGGCACTTGCGGCAATTTGCAGTTGCAGGAGGTTTCAGTCGACGAGAAGACGATCGACGAGCGCTACACATTCCCTTCCTGGCGAACTTGTTTCAGAGAGGAATTAGGATGGCAACCGCTGTCGTATTTGTAGGCGATCGGGACTTTCTTTTGCCGACGATCGGTGCCGCAATTTCTGCTCGGAAACACATCTCGGATCCAGAGGTTCAGGTCGTCGTATTTGTAACGGACTTGTCTCAGGACGAGTTGCAGCCTTACGGGGAGGCGCTCTGCTTTTATGATGTGAAGATTCGATCAACGCCAATACCAGGCTTGGCACAAGTCGATCGCGAGACCTACAACGTTACCCATGTGCCGATTTCTGCCCTGTCGCGCTTGTGGTTGGATGATTACTTGGCACCAGATATTGATCGGTTCTTATACTTGGATGGTGACGTTGATATTACAGGTTCACTGGATGATCTTTTGGCAGCTGATATACCGGTTGGTGGTTTTTTGGCGGCGCCTGATTTGCCGTTGTTAATAGAGCCGGATATTGGGCGTTTTGCCCGGGAGGCGCGGGAATATCTTGCGCAGATAGGCGTGACCAATGCCCGAAGTTATTTTAATTCCGGAGTGCTACTCGTCGATCGATCTGGTTGGGGCATGGTTTCCTCTGCAGCCAGGGATTACATAACGAAGCATCCTCGTTCGTGCCGTTACCACGATCAAAGCGCTCTCAATGCGGTCGCAGGGTCATTGCGTGGCGAGCTTTCGTTATGTTGGAACTACCAGACGGCCTTCATGATGGTTGGTGATCCGCGCTCATGGGGCAGTGAGGCCAAGATCTGGCATTTCACCGGCTTTCCAAAGCCATGGCATTCAACGGCGTTTCCGTGGAGCAGTGAATTTGGCAGTTCCTATCGTTTGGCCGCCAACGAACTGGCCTTACCCTCAAAGTGGTCCAGCGCGATAGACGAGGAGGCCGTCGCTAACAACAAGCGAGGCCGGCAGCTTCTCAGTCTTAAGCTCAATTGGGTCTATCCTTGGCGTCGATGGAGACGTGCTCGGATTATAAAAGCTCAACTTTTGGAGCATGAAACGATCAGTTTGGCGCAACGCAAGCTTATATCATCGGATCATGCTCGACCGCTGCGGGTTGGCTGAATGCAGGTGTTCGCGCGTAGGCAATGTTGCTGAGCTTCCGCGTAGTATTACGCCGAAGACGCGCCGCCGGTTCGGCGTGATCGGTGGATTGCCTGATTGTTCTGCGCTTAAACAAAATTCGCGAACTGCATGCGCTGTGGGATGGGCGCCGGTTGTGCAGTTCAGCTTTTTGGGGACTGATTTCTGCTGAGGCTCGTCCGGCCAGGCAATCGCAAAGACAATATGCCTACGCTTCATACTTTAGCCCGAGTAGAGATTGCAAAAATCAGCGCAAAAAATTTGCGACGAAGTGGGTATCGCCTCGTCTGTTTTCCCAAGCTTAGCTGGTTTCCGTTCGCAACCCTAGCGCTTCAAGAAGAACATTCGTAACCCTGCGGAACGGTTGCGGCATTGAGATCAGGTAGCCAATCGGCGGTACAATGATGGAAATCGGAGAGTGATTGAACGCGAAACGGAACAGGGCTCCGGCTTCTCGGAAGCGGCCGCGACAAGAATGGGATATGGCAGACCAATAGGCTGGAGCGGCAATATTCTTGCGGGCCAATGCTGCGAGCACAGCGGCATTCGGTAGGCTTTTTCCTTCGTTGGCAAAAAAGCTTGAAAAAGCCGCTTCTCGTTCTACCAGATCGCGAATTCTCTCCCTCCAAAACGTCTTGGACATGTTTCCTTCGTGTTCACGCCGCACTCCTTGGGTTCTTGATGTGGTCGCAACTTGTCCGAGTGTGGCTAGGCGCAACAGCATCTCAAAGTCATCGGTATAGGGCAGGGAAGGGCGGTAATAGCCAGCCTTCTTTTGGGTCGAGGTCCTCACGACGACGGCGCCGGCCGTGACCAAATTGCCTGGCGCTGCGCATCGTTGCTCGACGTACTCCAGACCAGAAATGATCCGGCTCGATTCCTCGCCTGCAATCGAAAACTCTTGGCCGGCAATCTCTTCATTGGTCAGCGAAATCTCAACACCGACGAGAAAACTGACGTCGAGCTGATTTTCCATCAAGTCGATCGCTCGCCTGAGTGCTCCGGGAGCAAGGAGATCATCGGCGCATACGATGATGAAATATTCGCTTCTTGCCCAGTCAATGCCCTCATTGAAAGAGGCATGCGGACCGAGGTTCGTGTGGTGAGCCACTATTTCGATGCGGTTGTCTTGCTGTGCAAGTTTGCTTGCAACAGTTAGGCTGTCGTCGGTTGACGCATTGTCGATTATGAGTAAGCGCAATCTATCAACATCTTGGGAAAGAATGCTCTCAATGCAATCGCGCAGATAGTGACCATAATTATAACTGGGTACGACGACATCGACACTTGCCATCTGCTTCTCCAAACGCCTGCAACGCAGGTCTTTTGCCGTGCGGTGAATGCGCTTTCGGGCTCACGTCCAGCCTGAATCGACGCCGCAAACACGTTATCTTAGGATCGAGAATGACTATTGCCAGGACCAAATCCGGTGGCTGTGCCGAATACCGATTACGGACCGTTGGTACGTCTTTTGGCTATTTCGCCGACGGACAACGATCGCTACGGGCGGCCTGAAGGCCAGCTTGTGTTGTTACAGAACTGGCCTCTAGGTTGGTTGCTGTTTCGACCAACATGCTTGTTTGGCGGGCGACGTTGACCCAACGCCGAGATGCGAAAAGATCGAAACTTGCGACAGATTTAATTCTATCGGACTTCGGCGATCGGAGTGGTCAATGGCTCAAATAAGGCGCGCCTTCTTCGCTGCTACGGGTGAACGATATGTCGTGCTGATGATCAACCTGATCTTGCTCGCGACCATCTCGCGGCTGTTGCCGGCGCGCGAGATCGGCATCGCGTTGATTGGTATCGCGGTTCTGACGGTCGTCGGTAACCTGCGTGATTTCGGCTTGGCGGCGTTCATTGTCCAGAGAGATGTCGTAACGCGAGTCAGTATCCGCACAGCTTTTACTGTGACATTGATGATCGCAACGCTTCTTGCCTGTGTGATACTTGCCGCGCAAGGCGTCGTTGCCGGTTTCTATCAAGAAGAGCAACTCGGTACGTTCCTGCAGATCGTTACAGTAAGTTTGCTGGTCGGCACATTATTTGGGCCAAGTGGAGCGCTTTTACAGCGCGCAATGGAGTTTAAAACACTTGCGTTGATTCACATTGCTGGTGCGATTGTAAACTGCGGTGTGGCCGTAGCGTTGGCATTGGCGGGCTTCGGCGCGCTCAGTATCGCGTGGGCTGCGGTTGCTCAAAGCGTCGTTGTCTCAACGCTTGGAATATTCTCGAAGTCGGTACTTTGGGCGTATCGGCCATGTTTGAAGGATTGGCGCGAGTTTATCACGTTCGGGACTTCCGCCAGTCTGTATGGGCTAGTCAGCAGGCTCTACGATAATTTGCCTTACTTTGTCCTCGGAAGGCTACTTCCACTCAACAGCGTTGCCTTGTTCAACCGCGCAACGATGATCTGCGATCTACCGCTCAAAGGGCTCCTGAGTGGGGTATTCCCGGTTGCTTTGCCGGCACTTGCCATAGCGGCGCGTGAGGATCGATCGTTGGCGCATTCATATTTGCGAGCGCTTTCATATATAACGGCCGTGCATTGGCCGGGGCTTTTATTGGTTGCGTTTCTCGCTCACCCCATTGTCACAGTGATCGTCGGGCCGGCGTGGCATGACGTTGTTCCACTTGTGCAGATTATGGCAATCGCGAACTTGTTCTCATCTCCAAGCCTGCTGGCATATCCAATGCTAGTTTCGGCCGGGGCTGTTAATATTGCCTTGCTACTCAGTCTGGTTACACTGCCTGTTTGCGCCGCCATTTTTGTCCTGGCCGCCAGCTATGGCGTTAAGGCAGCGGCGCTGAGCCTCCTCCTTACAATTCCGCTCGAGAATCTGGCGGGGCTTTGGGTTGTACGCAAACGCGCATTCTTCCATTGGAATGAACTCGCCAGTGCTTTGCGCGAGAGCTTGATCGTGACGCTGTGCACGATGATCGGTCCTGTCGTCATACTGCTTGCAACGGGATTGCGAACAGACATTTCCGTAGCCGTAGGAGTAGCTATCGGATTACTTGGCGCAATCGGATGGTTCATTGGCGTCTTTTGTGTTCGACACCCGCTGCTCAAGCATATTCCTGAGGTGATGCAACTCGGGCCTGATTTTCCGTTTGTTCGACAACGGATGAGACAAGTTTTTGGGAAGCTCAAGTCATAGGGAGCCAATGCCAGTGCCTGACGAACCGTCAATACAGCCGAAAGGCCGTGTCGCCCGTGGAACGGCTGCGAACGATGGCAAAGTCACGAGGCTGGATCCCTGGTTGCCAACCGTTCGCGATGGGTATCCCGCATTGAATGTCGAAATTGACCGAGTGGTGGTGATAAGTGACGACTCCATTCAAAGCGGCGGTGCTGCAAGCGTCGCGTTGTCGTCGGCCCGGTTACTGCGCCAGCGCGGCGTCAAGGTCACTGTGCTAACCGGAGATGCTGGCTGCAACGCAGAACTTGCCGCCGCCGGTGCGGAAATAGCGGGACTCAACGCGAGAAGTATAACGCAGGGAAATCGAGCCACAGCAGCTATTCGAGGACTTTACTTCGCGCAAGCACGGTCCTTTTTGGCGGACTGGATTGAGGCCAACGACACACCACGGACGATTTATCACCTGCATAACTGGCACAAAGTGCTATCGCCTTCGGCTTTTGTGCCGCTGCGGAAGGTCGCTGCCAGGCTTTTTCTGACCGCGCATGACTACTTCATCGTTTGTCCCAACGGTGGCTACTCGCATTTCCCGCGCGACTTGCCCTGCAAACTGATTCCGATGAGCTCGGCGTGCCTCGTGACTTCTTGCGACAAACGCAACTATGCTCATAAACTCTGGCGAAGCGTGCGCCATAGTGTTCGCGCGTCTGTCTTTGACCTCAACACGATGCCCGCGACGGTCATCGCCGTGCATGAGGGCATGATTTCCCATCTTGAGCGCGGCGGAATCGATCGAGATGTCATCCGGGTTGTGCGCAATCCTGTGTCGCCTTGGACAGCCGATCGGGTCGCGGCTGAGCGCAATGAGGAGATTTTTTACGTCGGCCGGCTCGAGGTCGACAAAGGTGTCGACGTCCTGGCGCGCGTCTGTGCTCGTATCGACGCGCCGTTGACCATCATCGGCGATGGGCCGCTTGGCGCTTCACCCAGTCTTCAAGGCGGTAGAAATCGAATTCTTGGTCGATTGACGCCGCATGAGATCGCCCGGGAGATTAGGCGCGCGAGAATGCTTGTCATGCCGACCCGTTGCCGCGAGACCTTCGGTATGGTGGCGGCTGAAGCCCTTATGAGCGGCGTTCCGGTGATCGCGTCGGATTTGGCGCCGATCACCGAAGATATTGTGCGCCTCAAGATCGGAGCAGCATGCAATCCAGGAAATGAAGATGCCCTAGCGGCACAACTAACCAAGTTCATTGGCGACGATGCCACGATTGCCACCATGAGCCGTCGAGCGTTCACCGACTCCAGGCAACTGGCGCCGACGTCTTCGCAATGGTGTGACGATCTGATAAGCCTTTATCTTTGGAAGCTATCGCGTGCCAACATGCCGGTTTGATTTCGTATCGCCGCTGTTGCCGCTGGCTTTTTCAAACTATGAGTATTGTTAGGCATCGGCCGCGAGCCATATGAGAAGCAGCACTAAGCCTTGGCGCCTGCGTTCGAGAAATGGCGCTATCAGCGCGAAGACTAAATTGGCGTAATACACCAGATATTTCTGGTCTGTGTTTCCGGGCGCCCGTCATTGGGCTTGCGCGGCGTAAGTGTTTAGTCGGGTGCGTCCTTGATCATTATGTCTCTGCAAGGTCGCATCAACAGCGAGGCGGATGCCACGACGAAATACATCCTTGCCAAATCGTGCAGCATTTTTGCGGCAATCCTCCGGCTTGATCGATGCCGGATAATTCTCAAAGTGATTAATCGCCTCTTTGATCGCAGCAACAGACTGCCGCGCAAACAAAATACCCGTGGGTTGGTTGCTGACGCCAAGTGGACGTACAATGTCGCTCGCACCGCCGCGACCAAAAGCGATGAGCGGTGTGCCGCAAGCCTGGGCCTCAGCCAGTGCGATACCGAAGTCCTCGCAACCGGCAAAGACGAGTGCTTGGGCATTCGCGATTACCTCAACGTATTCGCTGCGAGGCAGAAAGCCCAAAATCTTAACATTCGGGCCTGCCAATTCACGAAGTTTGGCCAATTGCTGGCCGTCACCGACGACCAATAACCTCTTGGAGGGCATCTCGTTAAAGGCCTGGATGACAAGATCGGTACGCTTGTACGGTGCCAGAAACGCTGCGGTTACATAGTAGCTGTCCTTGTTCTCGACGTATGTCAGTTGGTCAAGTTCCACCGGTGGGTGGATGACGCTCGCGTCTCGTCCGTAAATGCGCTGGATGCGCAAGCGAACGTAGTTGGAATTGGCGATCATCACATCTGGCCCATGAGCCGTACGGGTGTCCCAAGTTCGAAGATTGTGTAGCATCTTGCGATACAAAAGGCCCTTAGGCCCATAGCCCAGCCGACCTTGTTCCAGGTAGGAGAATTGTTCGTCCCACGCGTAGCGAACCGGACTGTGCACATAGCAAAGATGCGGCTGATCTGGGCGGGTCAGAACGCCACGAGAAAACGCGGCTGATGACGAGACGACCATATCATAGTCAGTAACGTCGAACTGCTCGATGAGAAACGGGCAGAGAAAGAATAATGAACGGTAGTACTTCTTAATCAGGGGAAGCTTGTTGGCGATCGACGTATTGAATTGAACACCGGGGAAGTGGCGATCCTTGATTGCCTGTGGAAGGAAATCAAACAGTGTGAACACGTCAGCACCCGGGAATAAGTGACAGAGCTCCGCCAGGACACGTTCACCACCGCGGAATGTTGGGCACCAGTCATGGATGATTGCAACGCGTCCTGTCCGAGAATTCGTGTCAGGCATGAGCGGCAAGGCCCCTTGGACCAAACTGCGGTTTTGAGTGTCAAATATCTCGATTGCGGGTGCAGCCATGATCGACGAATTCCCATTGCTTGGCCGAAACGAGTGAACCGGTTAGCCAACGAAGGCAGATGCGGGACGGTCGCTTTGGCATCATCAAGTGCGCTGCAAGAATGCTATGCCGGTCTTTGGCACGACAACAACCGGGGCAATTGAGTGCATTGGCAACTCGCTCGTTGCATGGACTACGCTCTAAGTCGTAGGGCGCTTCACCATGCAGCCAGTCGCAGAATGCCGCCGCTAAGTCCAATGCCTAGGGTTCCGGCGTGGGCAAACGTTGCTAACTTTCTTTAGTGCCTCAGATTTCGAGATTGGATTGGCTGGGCGATCGGCCGAATGGCAGTTCTGCAGCTCAGACATGAGCGAACCGCAATGCCCATAAAGGCCCGGTCGAGCCTACCAAGCGTGCAAGACGTGGAGTAACGTTAAAACCATGAATTTAGCGGTCATCATACCAACATACGGTCGCAAGGCCTTGTTGGCGCGGACCCTTGCGCATCTCGCATCACAGTCACGGTTGCCCGATCGGACAATCGTTTCGGCGCCAGACAGTTCGCACGTAGAAATACCGGCCGACCTTCCGTTCGATGTTGTCGTCGTAACTGGATGTTCGGGGGCATCGGCGCAACGCAATTGCGCCATGGAACAGATTGTCGATGATAGTGATATCATATCGTTCTTTGATGACGATTTTTTGCAAAGTTCACATTATCTCGCACGCGTCGAAGAGGGCTTTCGGCGGAACCCAGATTGGGCTGTAGCGACCGGGCGTGTCGTCGTCGACGGTGCCAATGGGCCGGGTCTGACATTCGATGAAGGTTGCCAAGAGCTTCGGAAAGCAGAGCAACGGGACGTTGAAAACGCTGTCGGCGATGGGCTCGGCGACATTGAGGATCGCGTCGGAGGATACGGATGCAACATGTCGATCAGGTCCAGCCTGGTCCGATCGTTGCGGTTCGATGAGCGCCTCCCTCTTTATAGCTGGCAAGAAGATACGGATTTTTCGACGCAACTCGGATCGCGTGGCCGAGTGGTCGGTGTTAGCGGTCTATTGGGTGTCCATCTCGGTGTAAAGACAGGCCGTGTGAGCGGCGTTCGTTTCGGTTACTCGCAAATATCCAATCTGATATATCTGATGGCAAAGGGCACCGTGCCATTGGGCTACGGCTCTGAACTGATGATACGAAATATCGCTGCGAACCTGGTCAGAAGTTTCTGGCCAGAATCGTATGTTGACCGGCTCGGCCGTCTGAAGGGAAACCTCCTCGCCGCGCGGCACCTGCTGGTGGGCAGAATTGAGCCTGAGTACATCTTGAAACTTTGACGCGGTATCCGAGATCCTAGATCAGAGGACAGAATGATCAGATTCGATAGTCTATCTCGTTTTTTGTCCATGCGAATTGCTCAGCCGTGCAATGGCTCCGACAGGCGGCCGTTCAAGTCCGGGGAATCCGACCGGATAGCCTTACAGTGCTTCCGTCTGGTTGCGACCTTTGCTTTGATGATGGCTGCATGCCCGGGCCTACTCAAGCATGATGCCAAGGCGGCTGATAGCAACAGCCGGCCCGCAGAAGCAGCCATGGGTTACAAGCTCGGACCTCTCGACAAAGTGCGAGTTCAGATCTTTGAATGGCGGCCATCGCGTGATGAGGTCTACAACTGGTCACCGCTCAATGCCGAATACACAATCGGTGCAAACGGAATGCTGGCGTTCCCGCTCTTGGGTGAGATCGGATCCGGTGGATTGACGCCAGCTCAGCTCGCCAAAACGATCAGTAATCGTTTGCGGGATCGGATGGGGCTGGCACTCAGTCCCGACACCACTGTCGAAGTAACAAAGTACAGGCCATTTTATATCGTCGGTGAAGTTGAGCGGCCAGGCGCATACCCGTATCGCCCGGGGCTGACCGTCCTGCAAGCCGTTTCGATTGCTGGCGGATTGATTAAGAAGAGGCAAATTGCCGGGCTACGTCTTGAGCGCGAACTCATATCTACGAGGGGAAGGATGCGGCTGATCAATCGTGAGATCAAGATTCTCCTGGCACGCAGGGCGCGACTAATGGCCGAACTTAAAGGCGCTTCCCAGATCATATTTCCCGCCACCTCGACCGGTGCCCCGGAGATCGTCGAGCAAGAGCAGTTGATTTTCCGTGCGCGACACAAGGCTCACGAGACCCAAATAACCGCACTAGGCCAGCTCAAAGATTTCCTGGCTAAAGATGTTGTATCGCTCACCGCACAACTAAAGAACCATAAGGAGGAGGCTGAACTTCTGAAGGCTGAACTCAAAAACATGAGAGCGCTTGCAAAGAAGGGGCTCGTATCCTCACCTCGCAAATTGGCAGTTGAGCGCAATGTTATGCAGATGAGGTCCAGTGGGTTGAGGTTGGATTCCAGATTGTCGCGAGCAAAACAGGAAATTAGTCGAACCGAGATCGTCATCCTGGAACTTCAAAATAAGCGCAAGAATGAAGTCACCGTCAAGCTCCAAGCGACGCAGATTAAGTTGGGAGAGTTACAGCAACAGCTCAAAACTTCCGACCAACTACTTTATGAAACGGAGGTCGTGGCGCCGCGCTTACTGTTCAAAGGAAGCAGGCGCAGTCAGGCCAAGCCAAGTTTCAAGATTGTCCGCTGGTCCGCCTCCGGCCAAGTTGAATTCAGCGCCACCGAAGGGGCTGACATCAAGCCAGGCGACACGCTCAAAATTGAATTTCCGCGTCAAGCAAGAATGGCCTCTCACGTTAGCCATGCTGGACATCAGCTTCGCTATGAGCAGGTCTTCCAGAATTCTCCTCTTCGTTCTCCTCTGGGCAACGTTGAACAATGAGGATGATGCAATGCTGATACAGAACGCGGAGCAACTCGTCAGTCATAACTCTCGTCACGTTCGACCTGAGCGGATCGCATTGTTGGGTCACTTCGGGACTGGCAATCTTGGGAACGAGGGGTCGCTGGAAGCCATTCTTGCGTTTCTGCGAAAAACGAAACCAGAGGCAGAAATCCATTGCATTTGCGTCGAACCCGATGTGGTGAAGCGCGATCATGGGCTGCCAGGATTGATGCTGAATTGGCGGCCTCGCAATGAAGATCTGGCATGGTTAGACAAAGTGTTGCTGCGGGTGCCGGGAGGAATTGTCGATCTAGTGCACACGATAGGCAATGTCCGCCGCTTTGACTACATAATCGTCCCGGGTACGGGAATTCTGGATGACTTTGGCGTCGGACCAATTGGAATGCCCTATGGCATTTTCAAATGGAGCGTGATGTCCCGCTTAGTCGGCTCTGAATTCTGGCTGGTCAGCATTGGCGCAGGTCCAATTCATCATCCCATTAGTCGCTTTCTTATGAAGTGGGCTGCTCGGCTTGCCAGCTTGAGATCTTATCGGGATGAGATATCCCGGGACTACATGATCGGAATTGGCTCTGATGCCAGCCAGGATCCGGTTTTTCCGGATGTTGCCTTTGGCTTGCCGGTACCATCGATGAAGCAAGGCCAAACAACGCCGGAGGCGCCACTGACAGTAGGCGTTGGCGTTATGACTTACTACGGCTGGATGCAGGATTCTACGGTTGGTCGCGCAGTTTATAAAAACTACTTGAATAAGCTTGAAGCGTTCGCCACCTGGCTTCTCGACAACGGTCATTTTGTTCGCATTCTGATGGGTGAAAAGTCTGATCTGCAGGCCGTCAATGACTTGAAAACGACCCTTTCCGAAGCGCGCCCCAGGCTTGATAGGGGACGCGTCATTGCCGAGGTTCCGCACGATCTGCATGACATTATGCGCCAGATCGGAGAGGTCGATTTGGTCGTTGCTACGCGCTTCCACAATGTTGTGTGCGCGTTGAAGGCCGGGCGCCCGACGATATCGCTCGGGTATGCAAAAAAAAATGAAGCATTGCTGGCCGATATGGGGTGTGATGGCTTCAGTCAATCTATTGAAGAGTTTGATGTCGACAAGCTAAAGCAGCAGTTCCGGGATTTAAGCAACCACCTGAGCTTGTACCAACAGCGCATCGCAGAGGGTGTCGCGCGGCTGGAATATGACCTGGTCACTCAAGGACAATTGCTGTCGCAACGTTTGGGGGCTCGAACCGCGGGACATAACGATGGTGGTCAATGATTTGGAACATCAACATGACGGTCGAGATGGATCTGTGGCGACGACTCGAACGGTGGGATGAGGCCTCATTGAAAGTTTCGAAGCGGGAAGATGAATAAGTATTGGCGAAGCAGGATGGCCGTTACTCAAGATATAGCGCTTCTCAGCAGTCTCCTGCGCCATGAGGGTATGATCGCTGCTGCGTCTGTGGCAGCTCATCGATTGAGTGCCCGGCTTGGATTTCCCAAGCTGTTGCAGAATTACGATCCGAGCAAACGATTCGACCAGATGCATGGCGTCGATACATGCGACATCGTCGGTGTCCAGGAGCTTGGCTTGGTCGATAGCGTCGGCGTCCACGCCGTTGAGTACAATCCTACACAGGCCCATGAGTTCCTGACTGCATTGGGGCGCCTGGACATTGACCATAGGCAATATCAGTTTCTCGATTACGGTTCCGGAAAAGGGAAGGTACTCTTGTTGGCTGCAAAATTTCCCTTCATGCGGATTACCGGTATTGAGGCGGCGGAATGTATGCATCAGACGGCATGCGCAAATATTGCCAAGTACGCATCTGCGAAACCTGCTTGCACAGCCATTACGTCGATCTGCATTGATGCTGCGGCGTTCGTCCCTTCTCGTCATCCGGTCGTCGTTTATATGTACAATCCATTTGATGAAATCATTCTCCGAGATGTGTTGGATCAACTGGGCAAGGCCGCCAGTGACAATTCATTGCCGAGTTATTTGATTTATAGGAATCCGGTGCAACATAAGGCGGTCGTGACACACAATTTGTTTCAGCATGTCGGAAGTGTATTCGGTGATCGAATATATATCTATCGAGCAGGCTGAATGATGCAACGTGTAGCGGCAGTGCGATTGCGGGGTGTGACCCAAGCCTGCTGTTTTCGATTGATGAAAACGAAGGAACGCATTTCTCTTAGAGTTGGCTTGAGCGCGGAGCACCTCCGAAACCTTACTTATTATTGCGGCAATCGACCGGCGCCGAGAAGACGATTGAAGGCGCGGCGTTGAAGATCGGTCAGTTTGTCGAAGCGGCGGTAACGCTTGAGAACGCGGTGGATCAATTTGCGTGCTCGACGCGGTCCACCAGCCAGTGACCAAGGCCGCTCGACGGAACCTTCGCAAAGTGGCGTTGTCGCGCTGGCAAAGGATGCTTTGTAACGTTCATCGCCGCGTCCGAGATCGATCCGATCTAGACCAAAATCCGGCGCACGACGCGCTAACTCAAGCAACAGGATCAAGCCGGGTGAAAACTTGTCGAGCTTCGGCTCGTAAGTCGGGAACCACCAATGCCAAGTCGTACGTGAACGCATGCCGAAATGTACGGCAGCAAGACGGTCACCAACGTACGCAGTGGAGAGCATACCCGCGAAGTTTGTGCTTTCAGTAGTGCGGATATTTTCCAGTGCTTTCATTACCCATGCTCCCTTGCGGATCGGCGGAACGCCCATGCGCGCGTAGGAACGGTTTTTCCACTCGAGCATCGCTTGCCAAGCAGCGTCGCTCTTATCATTCATCTCAAACCGAACTGGACCGACTTCGCGCTCCATCTTTCTGCGTTTCCGTTCTGTGTTTTTCAGTTCCCTTGTGCCAGATTTCGAGCGTGCCACGAAATAGGCTTCGAATCCCTTTCCAAGGTCCAGGTAGGGTGAACCGGTATCCAGATACGTTCCCGACGCTACGGCTTTTTGCGTCGCGGGCAAATGGTTGAAATCATAGGCATTCAGGCTACAGGCATTCAGCAATGCGGTACAATCCAAAACGGTGTCGACCGAACCGATAATGCCGTGAAAATCACTAATCGGCCCGCCAACCGGTACGCCAACGCCGTGTGTCTGTCGGTGGAATGGAAAGATACCTACAATGCAATCGTCTTGGGAAACGATCGCAACACAAACTGGTTTTCCTGCACCATCGACCGCGCGCGAAAACTCGGGTGAGAAGAAGGCACTGTTCAAAGTCGGGTCATTCTTCTGCAGGATCCGCCACCGCTCGATCTCTGATGATGAAAGGTCACCAAAAGGGGCAATTCGGTATGATAATTGTCGATCAATAAAGGGCATTGTGGCGCGCGCAGATGAGTAGATAATCCAGTTGGACGCCGCTAGTGGCTGCCAACCAAGTCATGCTCAAGAACCACATTCTGCACGCCATGCAGCACGGAATACAACGTAACTTATGGTGCATGCAGACCTCCTCCAATGACGTAGTTGTGCCCAGAAGGCAGATCTTCCGGCGGAGGACAAGAATAGGCAGCGAATATGAGCCGGAAGGGAATGTTGCAAAGCTGGATCGGATTATCAATCGATACCAAGGCTCACCGTGCCGTTGCATCTGGATAGGTGAGGAAACTTGGAGTCTGCTCGGTAAACGAACGCTAAATGAGCAATTCAGTTGGAAGCATGTGAAACCATTCGCTCGACGCCGGCATCTCATAGGGGCCTGCAGTGGCTTGAAGGGTTGGTGGAGTCGATGCCGTTGCTGGTTAACAAGTCTGGGCAGGCGTTTTTGTTATGTGTCGTCACTACTGTTAGGCTCACGCGAGCTTTACTTGCACTTAGGAATACCTATATGGCGGACGCAATTCGAACCCGGATTTTCGTTGCACTGTGCGCATTGACCGGCTTTTTCGCTATGTCATGGCATCACCCAGGGCACGCTCAAGTCAGCCTTGGTACAAAGTCGGACGGTCAAGTTAGGAAAGTGCAGGTTCCGGACCCGCTTACACACGAAGCTGTGCGGGATTTGATCTCCGAGCTGGATGACAAGCAGGTTCGTAAACTTCTGATTGATCGGCTGAGTGAGCTGGCCGATGCGCGAGCCAGAGCAAAGCTGAGCAAGGATAATCGGTCGATTCCACAGATTCTGGATGGTTACCGTAGCGCACTGGGCACATCACTTTGGAAAACAGTTACCCGTTTAGAGAATATTCCCGAGTCCTTTGGCAAGGCCTTCCAAACGTTCGCCGAGCGCCGCGGTAGCAACAACTATGCCGGCCTGTTCGCGACCCTCGCGGGGGCGTTGCTCAGTGGCTTAGCCGCGGTTTGGTTCTGCAGACGATCCACGCATGCGGCTGAGCAACGCATACTCGCCGCGCGACCACCGAACTTGTGGCGGAAACTCGGTCTCATCGTCGCCCGTCTCGCGATCCACGCGTCACACATACTCGCGTTTGTATTGGTCAGTTACGTGGTAACCATAGCGTTGACGCAACGCGGTTCCCCCGACCGGTCCACCTTGTTCCTTGTTTTCCAAACGATCGCGTGGATTTGGTTGGCGACCTCTCTTGCACGGTTTGTCATGGCACCGACACAAGCCAACCTGCGTCTTTGCCCCCTCAATGACGTCACGGCCCATCTGCTGACATCACGCGTGACGCTCGTCGCAGCGATTGCCGGCGTTGGCTTTGGCGTCATGGGTTGGCTTTTGGAGATGGGCATGCCGTTTGGAGAGACGCGGCTTGGCTTCTGGATAAACTTGCTCATTCATGCCGTAATCCTGCTGACGATTTGGCAATCTCGGCACGGCGTTGCCGCCATGTTGACAGCTGATCAACCGCGAGAACAGGCAGTTGAAAGGTCCTTCTCATTGTCGCGGCATTGGCCACAAATCGCGATGGTGTTGGTCATTGCGCATTGGTTTGTCGTAGAGATCATCGTCGCGACGGGCAACGCAACGCCCGGCATTTTGCCCGTTATAATGATCACTTTGGCGACCCTGATCGGTTTGCCGTTTCTCGATCATGCGATCCGCGCCTTGGTCTGCAACTTGGCACCGGTAAATGGTGATGCAACGGCCCCGCTTCAGGCAGCGCACCGTGAGACACAATACGGTCTCATTCGCTGCGGTCGCGTTCTGTTGGGCCTCGCCGGCATACTCGGTATTCTACGTCTATGGGGCGTTGATCCGCACGCGCTGGCCGAGGAAGGCATTGGTGCTCGGTTCGCGAGTGGATCAATCGACATTCTACTCATTGCGCTGGTTTGTTATGCGATCTGGGAATTCGTGACCATCGTTAGTGAACGCCAACTCGCAATCGAGCGCGCCGTCATGGGTATCGACGACGCAGGTGGTGAAGCAATGGCTGAGGGCGAAGGCGGGAAAGGCGAAACGCGGCTTGCGACGATTGTGCCGCTCGTGCGTTTGGCGGCCCGCATTGTCATCGTAGCGCTTGGCGCGCTGGCCATCATCAATCAGCTCGGGATCAATATTACGCCATTACTTGCTGGTGCAGGCATCATCGGGCTCGCTGTTGGATTCGGCGCGCAAACGCTGGTCAAGGATATCATTTCCGGCTTGTTCTTCCTGATCGATGATGCGTTCCGCAAAGGCGAGTACATCGACATCGGGGACGTCAAAGGAACGGTCGAGAGAATCTCCGTGCGCTCTATGCAACTGCGCCATCACAACGGCCCGCTCAACACAGTCCCGTTTGGTGCCATAAACTTTGTCACAAATTTTTCGCGTGACTGGGTTGTTATGAAGCTGCCGCTGCGCCTGACCTACGACACGGATGCAGAGGCAGTGCGAAAAATGATCAAGAAGCTCGGCCAGGAGCTGATGGAGGAGCCCGCACTCAAGGGGCAGTTCTTGCAACCCCTGAAATCACAGGGGGTAATTCAGATGGAAGACTCGGCGATGATCATGCGCGTCAAATTCATGACACGACCGGGTGACCAATGGGTAATCAGGCGCATCGTTTTTGCCCGCATCCGCGACCTGTTCGAGAAAGAGGGGATCAAGTTTGCCAATCGCGAGGTCACCGTGCGCCTCGCCGACGATGGTCGCACCGAACCCTTGACGGGCCGTGAAAGGAGTGCGGCCGGGGCAGCAGCTCGCTCCGCGGTTGAACAGGCGGAGATCGCAGAGGCGAAGGCCTGATCAAGACCGACCTCTAGGATGCGTCATCCGCGCTGGCTTAGCGCAACCGGCTGCACCCTACATGAGGGTGACACTACACGGCAGTATAACCACCATCAACGATGAGATCGGAGCCGGTCATGAAGCTTGAGGCGTCGCTGGCCAGGAACACAGCTGCAGCTGCAATCTCATCCGGTTGCCCAAGTCTCTTGAGCAGGTGCAGCGGTCCGGAAACGCGTCGTGCTTCTTCCATCGTGCCAAAGCGAAAAGTCATCCTGCCCGTTTCGATTGCACCGGGTGACAATGTGTTCACGCGAACGTTGTCGGCGGCATGGTCTGCAGCCATGACCTTGGCGAGCTGTATGAGAGCGCCCTTTGTCGCGCAGTAAGCAGGTCTTCCGGGGGATCCAACGCTGCCCATCTGTGAAGCAATGTGAATGATGCTCCCACCTCCGGCAGAAATCATATGTGGCAGGACTGACCGGCTCATCAGGTATGGACCTGATAGATTGACACTAAGGACGGCATTCCACTCGGAGGGCGGCAGATCCAGTATCGTACCTGTTTTGTCGTGGGCGGCAGCACCGTTGACGAGAATGCGCGGGGCCCCCTCTGACGCGACGAATTGTGCGACGGCATCTTTGACGGCATCTTCCAGCGTCACGTCGCAGTGGATGGCCAGAGCGTGGCCGCCAGCGGCCTCGATGATCTTGGCTGTCTCACCGGCTGCATCCTCGGCCCGGTCGATACATCCGACGCGTGCACCAACGGATGCAAAGGCCACAGCGATGGCGCGGCCGATGCCTGAGCCTGCTCCGACGACTATCGCAGGGCGATCATCTAGTCGAAAAAGCTTCTCATTCATTGTCGTTGCCCTCGGTCAGTTGCGCCACTCCGGAAAAACTTGTCAGTTGGTCTCGGGTTTTAGCGTAAAAGCTCTAAAATATGCCTGGTTGTTTGTTCTCTTCGAGGTATCCGTCAGGTGCCACGGTGGTGAGCGACGCCAGTTCGCCTGCTTCGAGATTGGGTAATCGCATGACTAAATCCAAGAACCTTTGCGATTCGGCCTCAGTGAGAATTCCGCTCGTGAGGGTCCGAAATTTCTCCACGTAGTTGTCGCGCCGGAACGGACGTGCGCCCGCGGGATGAGCGTTAGCAACGGAGATTTCATCTTCAAGGATCCGTCCATCGCGCATGGTCATTACTACTCGGGCGCCGAACGCTTTCGCGTTTGGGTCTCGGGCGTGATAGCGACGTGTCCATTCCGCGTCTTCGCGGGTGGAGATCTTTTGCCAAAGCCTCACAGTGTCTGGCCGTTGCGCGCGCTCCTGTGCATAGGACGACTCATGATGCCACCGTCCGTCTTGTAGGGCGACGGCAAAGATATACATGATTGAGTGATCGAGTGTTTCACGGCTGGCACCAGGGTCCATCTTCTGCGGGTCGCCGGCGCCGGTACCGATAACGTCGTGCGTGTGATGCGAGGTATGGAGAACAATCGACTGTACGTCGTCAGAGGCCTCGATTTGGCGGCCCATTCTGAATGCCAGATCAATCAATGCCTGAGATTGGTACTCCGCAGAGTGCTCTTTGGTGTATGTTTCGAGAATCGCGCGCTTCGGCTCGCCAGCGCCGGGCAGAGGAATCTCATATATGGCCTCGTAGGGGCTTTTGCCTTGGTCACGCGCCGTGCGGCCATTCAGCATATGGGCTAAAAAGCCGTCCGCTCCTTCATAGATGGGGTTGGGTGAGCCTTCTCCGCGCATAGCCCGATCCATCGCCTCAATGGAAGTTTTTCCTGCATAGGCCGGTGCGTAGGCCTTCCATGATGAAATCTCGCCCTTTCGAGATTGGCGGGTGGTCATCGTGCAGTGCAGCGCTTGTTGTATTCCTTGGTATGTCGTTTCCGTTGGGAGCTCAAGCAAGGTCCCAAGCCCAGCCGCCACGGAAGGCCCGAGGTGCGCGATGTGATCGATCTTGTGTTCATGCAGGCAAACGCCTTTGACCAGATTGACGTGCACTTCGTAAGCGGTGGCGATCGCTCGGACGAGGTCATGGCCGTTCAGCTTGCATTGCTGGGCGACGGCAAGAATTGGCGGAATATTGTCACCGGGATGGGAGTAATCCGCCGCAAGGAAGGTGTCGTGAAAGTCGAGTTCCCGAACAGCCGTGCCATTGGCCCAAGCCGCCCACTCGGCGCAGACCGTTGAGCCTCGCGACATGCCAAACACCGTTGCGCCTCCCTTGCGAGGATGAGCCATCGCCATGGCGCGCGCGGACTTGACGGACTTGCGATTGAGCGAAGCAGTGGCGACGGCAGCGTTGTCGATCAAGCGATTGATGACCATGTCCGTAACATCAGCATCAACGGCAATCGGGTCAGCGGCGAGTTCTGCCAGCTTCCAAGCGAACTGCTCGTTACGCGGTAAGGATTGCGCGGCTGGCACCGCGTGGACCTTGTGGATAATCATCGTCACACCTTGTTCATTTGCCCTGGGATTAGACCGAGGCTGTAATGCGACGATACCAATCTGCAATCAGCTGTGCACTATCTCGCCAAGTGGACGCAAGCATCATGCAGTGCGGGGTCGTGTCCAAACAATGATATTCGGCTCCAAAGAAGCGCGCCGTTGCCTGGTCTTGCCCTTCTGGGTGTAAGTTCCCCCGGTCTCGTCCCGCGGAAATACAGAGCGCAGGCATACCAAACCGGGATTGGTCGATATGAATTGACAAAGAGTAGCGATCGTTCAGTAGCTTCGGGCTTTCGTGACAAAGTCGCTCTACGTAAGCGTCTAGATTGTCAAACCTCTCACCTTCCAGGAATTTTTGCCTGCAACTATCAGCGTTCGGAGGAGCGACAAGGCGACCGAACGGCATCAACGGTAAAGGTGATAGACAATCAAGCTGACCTGGCGGCGAAGGAGCCAGTAGCCCCAAGCCAAAGAAGCTTGATTGCTCACCGGCCGCTGCAGCGACCAGAGCTCCGGCGCTGTGTCCAACTGGTATTGGCGGGCCGGGCAAAGCTAAACAACAAGCAAAAATATCCTCGGCCATGTCTCTGACGCCTGCATCGACGAGATCTGGGGTCGCCAGTAGCCCCCCATGGCCGCGCATGTCCATTGCCGCTGCCGGAACTTCGATAGTATCGAAGAACCTCAAATAGTTAGCAAAACACCAAGCACCGTGATAGCCGCCGTGAACGAACAGCAGAACCGGTTGTCCGTCCGATTTCGCCGCCGCTTGTCCCAGAAACAACCGCCCACGCCCAGCCGGTTGTTGGGTTAGGGTTTGCAAGTAGCTAAAGTCAAACACGAGAAATCCTATCTATCGTCGACGTGTCAGATGACGCTGGATGAAATGATGGCAGGTATCAATCAGCCATATCCCGGCAGATCTCGTAGAAAACTGCGCCGCAATTCGGAAAATCGGGAATATTCGATCCATGTGCCGCAGGAAGTCGTCATGTTGTAGGTGACGTGCAATGCCTAAGAATCGCGATGGTCGCCGGTTCGGGCATCTCAAAAAATTCGATTTTGAGCGTCCATCGTGAACCATCTGGCGGATTGCCGGCTCGTTTGTCGCTGGAATATGAGGTGGATGATCAATTCGCATTCTGGCTCGTCTATCTTCAATTGGGCGTGCTAACTATCAGGTTGAGAAAGTTCATTGATTTCTTGTTGAAATCTACTCGGTTGGTCCCCGGTCTGGCGCAGGCTTCAGCAATGACAATCGATCTTCCTGCTTTCCCTGCGAAGCATTACAGTGCCGAAATGGCCAATTGCTGCGTAGAACGGCTGCCAACCTATACCCTCAAGGATGTCATAGATGCTGCGTGAAATATTGGATGTGCTCGATTTTCTGGACGACGCACGCAATGGCGCAGAACCGTTCCTGGCGTTGCTGCCGGCGGGGCCGCAGACCGCCGAGATCACGCCATTCGAAAGTGATCTTGGCAAGACCGACTTCATCAAGATTCTGTTTCCTGGCGAATCGGGCAAGAGCCGCGGTGGTGATGCGCTGACAACCGGTATTATCGGCTCGAATGGCGGGCTGCGGCTGCCGGGGCCATATCCCGGACTGGCGTCGGATGCCGATGGTTGCATCGTCGGCTTGGCTGCGGCGCTGCACTTGGCCCGCGCACATGCGAGAGGTCAGAAGCTAGCTGGTGATGTCCTTGTATCGACGCATATCTGCCAGCAGGCGCGCCCGGTGCCGCATGACCCGTACCCGTTCGTCATGTCGCCGCTGCCGAGCAGCGAGAAACATCCCCGCCTCGTCGATGAGCGCATGGATGCAATCCTCACACCGGAGACCTGTAAGAGCAACAAAATGCTCTCGCATCTCGGTTTTGCCGTGACGCCGCCGGTGCGCGAAGGGTTTATTCTGCGCCCGCACGCCTCGATCTTGCACATCATGGAGATGGTGACCGGCATGGCGCCAGTCGTGTTTCCGATCACGATGCAGGATGTAACGCCTTACGAACTCGGCGTGCATCACATTTGCGGCATGGTGCTCCCGAGTATCTTTTCGACGGCGCCGGTGATCGGTGTGCCGCTGGTGACGGCCAGCCAGACTCATCCATCGGCGACCGGCACGCAACAACCGATGGTGTTGGAGGCGACGGCGCGTTTTTGTATCGAGGTCGCGACGTCTTTCGGCAACGGCGATTGCGCGTTCTATTATGACAGCGATTTTGAAGGGATGGTTGAATCGTTCGGCACGATGCGCGGTTGGCAACGCATAAAGAAGGACGGTTAGACCATATGAAATATAGTTTTTCTTTGGTGCCGTCACCGCCGATGGCGGCTTTCGGTGATACCATCGTCCGTGCTGAGAATTGGGGTTACGATCATGCCTGGGTGCCGGACCAGGGTTTCATGCAGGACCCGTTCGTTGCACTGTCGTATCTGATGAGCCGAACGGAGAAAATCTCTCTGGGTGTCGGTGTCACCAATCCTTACCAGCGTCATCCGATTCAGATTGCTCGGGCTGCCGCGGCGCTGGCAGATCTCCGGCCGGGCGGCTTCGTACTCGGTTTGGGTGCTGGCGAAAAGCGTCGGATTCGCGATCGGGTCGGTGCGCCGACCGGGCCGTTCATCGACACAATTTCGACGACCATGCAGGTACTGCGCGACTTGCTCGATGGCAAGCGTGTCAGTGCATCGAACAGCGTCTTCGAGATTGATGATGTTGCGCTGGAAATTGCGAACCCGGCGTCGGTGTCGATCCATCTCGCGACAACGCATCCCGATGCGTTCCGCGCGGCAGGTGCTTATGCTGACGGCGTCATCGTGGGTGATGTAGCAACACCGGAAGTTATGCGGGAAGTTGTCGGTTGGATCCGGGAAGGCGCCGAGGGCCAGAGGCGCGACATCAACGACATCACCGTCGTGGCGTGGTGCGCGACGATTGTTACGGACGACCGTGTCGCGGTGCGTGAACATCTTAGGCGACCGGTGATTGGTTCGGCGATCAATGGCATGCATCGTACGACGCGGGGACTGATGGGTGTTGATCCGGACGTGTTTCCGAAAATTCGCGCTGCTAAGTTTGACGCGGCGTTGGCGCTGCCCGGAGGCGCTATTCCCGACGACATGGTCGATCGCTTTGCGATTGCCGGGCCCACCGACTACTGTGCCGAGCGGATCAAGGCGTTGCGTGAAGTTGGCGTCGACATGATGGGCTTTCGAATGCCGGTGGCTCTGACCGGGATCTACGACTTCGAGGCCAACCTCCGGCGTCTCATGCAGGATGTCGTGCCGCTGGTGGAGGGGTAGGCCGGCGTGAGTATTACGCTTGAAGTCAATGGACAGGCGCGGAGCACGGACAAGGACCCGGCGATGTCGCTTGCATTGTTCCTGCGGGAAGAATTGGAATTACGTGGGACGAAAATTGGTTGCGGCAACGGCGAGTGTGGCGCCTGCACCATCATACTGGACGATCAGGCGGTTTGTTCATGTCTGGTTCCCCTAGGGCGGACCGCTGGACGGCAGATCGAAACAATCGAGAGCCTCGGTTCGCCCGATGACCTGCATCCTTTGCAGAGCAAGCTCGTCGAGTACGGTGCCTTTCAATGCGGGTTTTGTACGCCGGGTGTGCTGATGTCGCTTGTCGCGCTGTTGCGGGTCACGCCGAAGCCGACAAACGCTGAAATTCGTGTCGCCCTGCAAGGCAATCTGTGTCGCTGCACCGGTTACGTGAAGTTGCTGGAAGCCATCGGCGAGATTGTGCGAGAGGGTTCGTATGGGCGCTGAATTCAAGGTCATCGGCCAACCGCAGCCACAGCTCGAGGGGCCGGACAAGGTCAGCGGTCGCGCGCAATACACGCACGATGTGTCGTTGCCCAACATGCTGTATGGGGCGATTTTGCGCAGCCCGCATCCACATGCGCGGATTCTTACGATCGATCTTTCAAAGGCGCGCGCGATGCCCGGTGTCGTCGCAGCAATCTACGGCTCGGACTTTCCGGAGCTCAAATACGTCAACGCAGGGCCAGCATTCGCCGATCGGTATGCCATGGCACGCGATAAGGTGCGTTTCGTCGGAGAAGAGATTGCGGCAGTCGCAGCTGAAACACCGGCTGAAGCTGCCGCGGCTTTGGCAGTAATTGATGTCCACTATGAAGTGCTCAAGCCTGTCTTCTATGCCGACGACGCGCTTATGCCGGGTGCTCCGGAAATCCACAAGAAGCCTGATCTGGCCGCCAACGTTGCGCAGGAAAGTGTTGCTGACTTCGGCGATGTCGAACAGGCGTTCAAAGAAGCTGCACATATTTTCGAAGCCGAGTTCGAACACGGCATTGTGGCTCCGGTTTGCCTCGAGACCAACGGCGTGTTGGCGAATTTCGAAGATGGTGAGATGACGTTATGGGCGCCGTCACAGGCGCCATTCTTCGTGCGCAAGGAAATCGCGCACGTCCTCGAACTGCCACTTGAGAACGTGCATGTCCGGTCTGTTGTCATTGGTGGTGGGTTCGGAGGAAAGTCGCAGGCACCAGAGCCGATTGCGATCGCGGCGATGCTGTCGATGAAAGCCGGGCGTCCGGTCAAGATCTTGCTCAACCGTCAGGAGGAATTCTTGAGCGGCAAGTCGGATCACGCGAAGAAGATGCGGGTGCGTTCAGCGGTTGCGACTGATGGTACAATACTCGGGCGGCACACGTCGTTTTGGGTCGACAATGGCGCGTACACGCACATGGGCCCCGCTTACATTTCCGCGGTGCGCCAGCGGACGTGCAATCTTTATCGAGTTGGCGCTGCTGGGTTTGATGGCAAGCTCGTGCACACCAACAAGGTGTCGGGTGGATCGTATCGTGGCATGGGTGCTCCGCAGATTATCTGGGCGATCGAAAGCCAAATTGACGAGATCGCCGAGAAACTCGGCAAGGACAAACTTTCCTATCGCATCGAGATTGCCAATCAGCCGGGTGACGAGACGCCGATGGGGTGGGAGATCGGTACGTGCGCGTTGGCCGAATGCCTGGCTGAAGCCGGTCGTCGGATAGGCTGGGAAGAGAAGAGGGGCAGCATGCTGCCCAACCGGGGCATCGGCTTTGCAGCGATGATCAACCCCAGCGTCGGAGTGCTCTACGCCGAGGGCAATTTCGCGTGCGTATCAGTCGATCTGCTGGACAACGGGCGGCTAAAGGTCGGCACGCAATCAGCCGATTGCGGGACATCGCAGAACACCGTGATGGGGCAGTTCGTTGCCGAAGAGCTGGATGTCGATGTCGCACAGATCGATGTCCTGCATATGGATACCGATGAAACACCACCGGATCTCGGCAGTGCGGCATCGCGAGTCACGTTTGTCAGCGGCAATGCCGCAATCAAGACCGCCAAATCCTTTCGTGCTGAATTGAAAGAACGGTTGGCCAAGCATTGGGACGTTCCGGTTGAAGAGATTGATTTTTCGGATGGCATCGCCAGTTTCCGGGAAGACAATGCGCGGCGTTTGACGTTAGCGGAGATTGCATCCGAGCTTGGGCCATTCAGGGTAGAGGACCGCCACGACATCGACATGCCGCGTCCCGATCCGAAAACGGGCTATGGTCACTATGCGGCAACCTATGGCTTCGGTGCACAGGCCGTTGAAGTCGAGGTTGATCCCGAGACGGGGAAGGTGACGGTGCTGAAGGTCGTCGTCGTGCAGGATATCGGACGCGTCATCAATCCGCTGGCGCTCGAAGGTCAGATGCATGGTGGCATCGTTCAGGGCATCGGTATGGCGCTGAGCGAGGAACTCGTTTTCGATAACGGTGCGCCAGTCAATGCATCGCTGATCACTTACAAGGCGCCACGTATTCAGGATACGCCTGAGATCGAGACTGTCTTCATCGAAACCAATGATCCGACGGGCCCCTATGGCGCGAAGGCGGGCGGCGAGCATTCGATCAATCCGACCCCGGCGGCAATTGCCAATGCTATTGCACATGCGACAGGAACGCGCTTCCACAGGCTACCGATCACCAGCGCCGATGTGTTGCGAGTTGCCAAGCCGCATCCGCCGCTCGATATGAAATCTTGGAAGCGGCCCTACAACCTTGAGGTCGCGACTGCTCGAGCACTTTATCCAACTGTGCTCTTTCCTGGCCTACAGAAGCTTGGCGAGAAGGTTGGGCGCAAACGGTCGGTGAAATCAAACTACGATTATGTCCGACCGATCAATCTTGAGACGGCTTTGCGGGAACTAGTGCAACCCGATCGCACGGCCAAGGCGATTGCGGGTGGCACCGATCTTCAGGTCGGTATCCGGCAGGGTATCTACGATCTGGATGTCGTGGTCGATATTGCTGGACTTCAGGAATTGCGTGGGATCGATATCGCGAATGATACGGTCACGATCGGCGCGGCGATGACGATATCGGAAATTATCGCGTCCGAGGAGTTACGTGCGGTCTTTCCCATGCTGAACGATGGCCTGGCGAAGATTGCGACGCGACAGATCCGCAATGTCGCGACGATCGCGGGTGATCTCTCGCAGGAAAAACGTTGCTGGTTTTTCCGCAGCGGAGCGCAGTGCTACAAGGCGGGAGGTATGAGTTGCCCGTGTTATGCGGTTCTCGGTGATAACCGACACCATTCTATTCTTGGCGCAGGGAGATGTGCCGCGCCCTGTGTCGCTGATGCGGCACCAATCCTTACAGCGCTCAATGCAAGTGTCGTGATTGCGGGGCCAGATGGTGAGCGGCGCGTGCCGATGACGTCATTTTATCGCTGGTCGGGCGAGACGGTCGTGAAGCCGCATGAGTTGATCAAGTCGATCGCTGTGCCGCGCACAACTTTTCGTCAGGCTCAGGTATTCGAGAAGTCGGCTGGTTGGGATGGAGACTTCGCGGATGCGTCGGCGGCGGTGAACCTGACGTGGGATGGCGAGCGATTGATCTCCGCTGCGATCTCGTTGGGTGCGGTATCTCCTTTACCAATCCGGGCAACCGCGACGGAAGAGGTGCTGGTTGATGGCAAACGCTCAGACAAGGCGATCCGCGTCGCCGCAGAGATGGTCGTTCATGGAGCGCTGCCTTTGTCGGACAACGCACACAAGGCGAACCTCGTGGTCAACCTAACCGAGCGTGCCATTCATCGCTGCCTCGCGGGCTGACATGTGTCGGACTTGTCATTAGCCCATTATCATTGAAACTAGAAGACTGGATTGATCGTGAAAGTTGTCCTGTTCCACGAAGGCATTTGTCCTGAAGGCACGACATGGACCCAACGCCTCGGCGAGATTACTGATGAAGTGCTCCTGGCCGAGGAACTTGGCTTTGATGCGTATGCCATGTCGGAGCACCATTTCGCCAAGGGTGAAGCGACGATTTCGTCGCCTGAGGTTGGGCTGGCTTACATCGCTGGGAGGACACATCGCATTCGGCTGCGTGCGGCATCGTTCAATTTGCTACCGTATAACCACCCGATTCGTCTGGTTGAGCAGGCAGCGATGCTCGACATCTTGTCCGGAGGTCGTTTTGAGCTCGGCGCCGCGCGGTCGAACAACCCCTACACGCTGGAAGGGTTTGGCGTTGATCCAGCGATGACGCGCCAATATCGCGACGAGTACCTCAAGATCTTCGGTAAGGCCTTTACGAACGAGTGGTTCGAGCATCAAAGCGAATTTTACGACATTCCTGAACGACGGATTTCACCTTGGGATCCGAAGCGCCGACCACCATCGGTGCACATATCGACGACCAGCCTGGAGTCGCATGAGGAGGCCGGTGCGGCGGGAGCCGGCGCCATGTCCGGGCTCAGCATTCTCGGTTGGGATCATGTCAACCACTGTCTTGCCGCTTATGAGAAAGGCACGACGCGCGCCAAACCGGTGGTCGGGTCGATAACCTCGCGCTTCGCTACGTTCTCGGTCGGAGTGTGTTGCCTCGAAGATCGTAACATCGCGCGTGAAATGACCAGGGAAAACACGCTGCGGTTCATCCAGGTGATCATGGGTTGGATGTCGCGGCTCGGGCAGACCGCGAAGGGTTATGAATATATGCAGCGCATTGAGGAACTGCGTGATCGCGCCACCGACCTCGACTTTCTCATCGACTCGGCTCCATACATTATGGCGGGCGATCCTGATGATCTCATCAATAAGGCGCGCAGGCTCTACGAAGCGGGTGTCGATGATGTCGTTTGGCGCATCGATGGGCTAGGCCACGAGAACAACAAGGCGACGATCGAGATGATCGGCAAGCATGTGATACCTGAACTGCATTCTTGGCCGGACCGTCGCGCGCCACAACGTTATGGTGCAGACTTATGACCTATCAACGTCCCACAAAGGAGCCATCACCGTGACCACCCCGCCGCGCGGCCCGTTGCAAGGTATTCGCGTTCTTGATCTGACAACCGTGATGCTCGGTCCGTTCAGCACGCAGATTCTCGGCGAGATGGGCGCCGATGTCATCAAGATTGAAGCTCCCGGTGGGGACATCGGGCGCTGGACTGGCGTTGGCAAATCACCTGGCATGTCGGCTGCGCACATGATGAAAGGGCGCAACAAGCGGAGCGTTATCCTTGATCTAAAAAAGGAGGCAGCGCGCGCGCCCTTGCAGCGGCTCGTTGAGGCGACTGACGTGTTTGTCCATAACATTCGTCCGAAAGCGGCAAAGCGTCTTGGCATCGACTACGAAACGATCGTGCAGTGGAAAAGTGATATCGTTTATGCCGCGGCGACGGGTTATGGCGAAGCCGGTCCCTATGTCGACAAACCGGCTTACGATGATCTAATCCAGGGCGCTTCGGGGTTGGCTGCGCTGACCGGTGCTGTGACCGGCACGCCGCGCTATGGGCCGACTGTGCTCGCGGACAAAACCGTCGGCCTCTTCCTCACCTACGCGATTACGATGGCGCTACTACATCGCGAACGCACAGGGGAAGGGCAGCGCGTGCACGTGCCAATGTACGAGACCTTTGCATCCTTTGTCATGAATGAGCATATGCAAGGTCAGACGTTCGAGCCGCCCATCGGACCGGCCGGTTATCAACGTGCGTTGAGCCCGCATCGTCGGCCCTACCCGACGGCGGATGGTCATATCTGCGTGCTGCCGTACAATGACAAACACTGGCAAAGATTCTTTGAGGTGGCGGGACAGGTCGAGTTAGCCAGTGACCCGCGCTTCGCCGATCAGCCGTCGCGGTCGAAGAACATCGATGCGCTGTACGAGATCGTCGGCGAGATCATGCTTTATCGTACGTCCGCCGAGTGGCTGGAGGTGCTCACGATCGCCGATGTTCCGGTGATGCCGATGAATGCGCCCGCGGATCTGTTTGAATGCCAGCACTTACAAGCTGTCGGCATGTTCCCGGAGGTCGAGCATCCGACCGAAGGTCGCATCCGGCACATCAAAGTGCCTGTGCACTTTTCAAAGACACCAGGCGGCTACTACAGGCATCCCGAGCAGCCGGGGCAAAGCACCGAGGACGTGCTGTCGGAAGTCGGTTTCGGGCCGGACGAGATCGCCGCGCTCCACAAAGCCGGGGCTGTCGAGAAACCGAAATAGCGCATGGTTCGTTGGGTCAGATCGACGATCCACGAGGATAATGTTCTGCGAGGAATTCATCGGAGAATTTCTCCGATGCTCGGTCCCGGGCGACATCCTCCGGCGTGCGTTCGGATGGTTTGCCGTAGCCGCCGGCGCCAGGCGTTTCGACGATGACGGCCTGTTCTGGATGCAGCCAACGCCGTCCGGTCTTTGGTGGCAATTCCTCGATGGAGCCATCCGCCTCCTGCATCCGGAAACGGCCGCTTGCACCGGGCGCACCACCAAAGATGCCCCAGGGCTGGTGCCTGAAGCGCTCGCCGACACCGTTCATTTCGCAAGTATGACCAATTGGACGCACAACTCGACGCAAGCCTAATCCGCCGCGATACGTTCCCGCGCCGCCGGAATCCTCGACGAATCCATACGAGTCGACGCGCAGGGGATACTCCATCTCAATCGCTTCGATCGGCAGGTTGGAGGTGTTGGTGATGTGCACCTGAACACCGTCCTTGCCATCACGGTCGGAGCGCCCACCCATGCCGCCGCCAAGGGTTTCGAGATAGACGTAAGGAATAGAGGTATCGGGATCGACACCGGCGAAGACGATGCTGGTATTAGCGCCGTTGGCCGCTCCGATGGCCTGCTCGGGCAGAACTTCGGCGAGCGCACCAATGACGACATCGACGACGCGCTGGCAGGTGTTGGCGCGCAACGCGACAGCGCCCGGGCTCACGCAATTGGCGATGCTGCCAATCGGCGCGACGATATCGATGGCGTCGATGGCAGCCTGATTGTTGGGCAATTCCGGATCAAGTAACGCTTTGAGACCGTAGCAGACTGCGGACTGTACGGCGTTAAGGGTAAGGTTGACGTTGCCCGGGACCTGCGGACTCGAACCGGTGAAATCGAAGGTTATGCGCTCGCCTGATTTGCGCACATTGAGCTTGAAGAGAATGTCGCGCGCGTCCAGACCGTCGTCGTCGAGGACATCTTCGAAGGCGTAGGAGCCATCGGGGATCTGGGCGATCGCAGATTTCATGCGCCGGTTCGTGCGCTGGAGAATTTCGGCGAAGGAGGCAGTGACGGTGTCAGTACCGTAACGGGCGAACAGCGCTTGCATGCGTTCGACTCCAAGATGGCAGGCTGCGACCTGTGCGTTCAGGTCACCGCGTCGCTCGTCCGGCAGGCGCATGTTCAGAAGCAGGATGTCCATCAATTCGCGATTGAGTTCGCCGCGGCTGAAGAGCCGCATGACCGGGACACGCAGGCCTTCCTGCCAAATCTCGCTCATGCCGCCGGACATCGACCCTTGCGCGGCACCGCCGACGTCGGCGTGGTGGGCAAGGTTCGCAACGAACGAGACGAGCTCGCCGTCGATGAAGACAGGGCTGACAAGCGCGAGGTCTGGCAGGTGGGTTCCGCCGGCCACGTGGGGGTCGTTGGCAATGAATATATCGCCTTCGTGGATGTCGTCGCCGTAGCGTTTGATGAGGATCTGCATCAACCCGAGCATCGAAGCGAGATGGATTGGCAATGACCATTCGGCCTGGGCGACCAGTTGACCCGCCGCATCGGCGATCGCTGTCGAGTGATCATGTCGTTCCTTGATGTTCGTCGAGAAGGCGCTCTTCTGGATGGTGATCCAGGTTTCGTCATTGATTGATCGCAGGCCGTTCCAAACGATCTCTAGCGTTATGGGATCGATTCGGCCGTTATCGTGCGCGGTTTGTATTTCGGACATACTCATTGGGCGACCTCGATCAGGATGCTGCCGCCGGGCACGACACGAAGGGTGTAGCCAGGTGGTAGCAGCGTTGTTGCGTCGAATTGAGTGATCACGGCGGGCGTGTTGAGCACGGTGTCGCTTTGTAGCGTTGTGCGATCAACTAAGGCCGTCTCGTGTGGCTCGTCGGCGTTAAACCAAACGGGGTATTGCGCGCCGGAAGTGGTGTCGCGGTCTCGATTGCTCGGCGCCTTGCGCTCAAGTGGCGTGCGAATCTGCCGGGCAACGACTCGTACGTTGACGATCTCGATCGCCGCTTCTGGATCGAAGTGGCCATACTTGGTTTTGTGAGAAACGAAGAAGTCATCGCAAAGTTGGTCGGGATCCAGTGTCTTTCTGACGCTGTCGTCGATGGGAACAGACAGTTCGAAATTCTGTCCAACATAGCGCATGTCGAACGTCGTCGACACGCGTTGCAGCGGCTGCGGAACGTCTTCCCGGGTGAACCAGATCGCGGCCTCTTGTTGCAAGCGGTGCATGTGGGCTTCGACATCGGTCAGGGCCTCGGAAAGTGGCGTACGGCAGGTCGCGACAAATGCTTCTTCGAGATCCGCCGCGGCTACACCTTCCGCACATAAAATACCGGGTGCCGGCGGCACAAGAATGGATGGCATATCGAGTTCACGCGCGACTTCAACGGCATGCAATGCACCGGCGCCACCGAAGGCCGTGAGCGTGAAGCGCCTCGGGTCATAGCCGCGTTCGACGGAAACCGCGCGGATGGCGCGCACCATGTTGGAATTAACGATGCGGATGATACCGCGCGCGGTCCCAGTGACGCCGAGGCCGAGCTTGTCAGCAATCGTGGCGACGGCCTCTTTAGCCTTGGTTGTGTCTAGCTGCATGCCGCCGCCGACGAGTTCGGCCGGCAGCCGGCCGAGTACAAGATTGGCGTCCGTCACCGTCGGCTCTGTGCCGCCGAGACCATAGCAGGCGGGACCCGGCACGGCGCCGGCACTGCGCGGGCCGACCTTGAGCAACCCGTCCCTGTCGAGATAGGCGATGGAGCCGCCTCCCGCGCCAACAGTGTGGATATCGATCATTGGCATGCGCACGGGAAAATCAGCGACGTTACGGGCATATGCCACTTCTGCCTGGCATTCTCGGACAAGGCAGACGTCCGTCGACGTGCCGCCCATGTCGAAGGTGATAAGATTGGTGTGCTGGCTTAGCCGACCAAGTGCGATGGCGCCGATGACACCGGCGGCTGGGCCCGAGAGGGCGGTCCGGATCGGGACGGCGGCGGCGCGGTCGATGCTCATCAGGCCACCTGAGGATTGGCTGATGCCAATTTTCGCGTCGTGTGCGCGCTCCTTCAAGGTGTCGGCGAGATTGTTCATATAGCGGCTAACCAACGGTTGCAGGTAGGCGTTCAGGACAGTCGTTGAGAAGCGTTCGTACTCGCGGAATTCAGGTTGGATATCGGACGAGAGCGAGATTTCGATGTCCGGCAGTTTTTCGCGCAGTGCGTCGCCGACAATCTGCTCATGGCGCGGGTTGAGGAAGGCGAACAAGAAACAGACGGCCACGGCGTCGGCGCCACTCGCCTTGATTTTCTCGATGACGCCGTCGAGTTCGGCCTTTGCAAGCGGGGTGTCGATCTCGCCTTTGCCATCGATGCGCTCTGTGATCTCGAAGCGCAGCTGGCGGGCCACCAGCGGTTCAGGGTTGTCGATCTTGAGGTCGTAGATTTTTGGGCGAGTCTGTCGGCCGATTTCGAGAAGGTCGCGGAAACCATCTGTGGTTATGAGCGCAACGTTGGCGCCGCGACGTTGGATCAAGGCGTTGGTCGCAACCGTCGTGCCATGGGCAAGAAAGGCGAGGCCATCCGGCATCTCAGGTGCCAACGCCTCGATGCCTTGCAGGATGGCCCGGGACGGATCGTCGGGCGTGGAGTTGACTTTATGGACCCAGGTCTCGCCGGAGGCATCGTCGATCAGAAAGAAGTCGGTGAATGTGCCGCCGACATCCACCCCAAGAATTCTGGACATAGTTTGCAGGTTTCCCAACGACGTTGGCGCATGACCAGGCCGATCCGGGTCCAATGCCAACGCATGTTCGTACTTTTAACGTGTTCAGCGCGCAAGGGCTTTGCAAACCACCGAAAAACCCGGGTGCGAAAAATTGCCGGTGCGCAAAAGGTAGCCGGGACGGCGATATCGGTGAACTTGGCCATATGTTGAGCTAAAATGGTCGCGGTCAGCTCGTTTTCACGTTGCCCATTGACCTTCCAGTTAATGGAACGTCCATATCCATGTTTCGGCCCAAAGATGGAAATCGGCACATGATGGCAACGATGACGCAAGACAAGGCGGACGCATCGGATTCGATAAGTGTTCTTCGGGATCCGGTGTGCGGCATGAAAGTTGATCGCGAGACGGCGAAGTGGACGTCCACGCACGCGGGCGAGAACTACTACTTCTGCGCGCAACGCTGCCAGCAGAAGTTCGTGACCGATCCCGAGCAGTATTTAGGTGATCGGCCGCCGTCGGCGCCGATGCCGGAGGGCACGCTTTATACCTGTCCGATGCATCTTGAGGTCGTCGAGGACAAGCTCATCGACTGTCCGAAATGCGGCATGGCATTGGAACCGATGGGCATCCCGCCACGCGACAGCGGTCCCAATCCTGAGTTGGTTGATTTCTCGCGACGTTTCAAAATCGGTTTGACGCTGGCGATCCCGCTGTTGATCGTCGCTATGGGGCCTATGGTCGGCCTACCGGTACGAGCGTGGCTCGGCGGCGCGGCTGCTTGGGTCGAGTTGCTACTGGCAACGCCGGTGGTGATGTGGTGCGGCGCACCGTTCTTCAAGCGCGGCTGGGCCTCAATCGTTCATCGTAGCCCAAACATGTGGACGCTGATCGCGCTGGGCGTGGGCGCTGCTTATGGTTTCAGTGTGTTGGCGACGGTCGGGCCGGGCATGTTTCCGGAAACATTGCGCGACGCCGACGGTCATGTTGGTATCTACTACGAATCTGCCGCTGTCATCATCGTACTCATCCTGCTGGGGCAGCTATTGGAGTTGCGTGCCCGTGAGCGGACCAGTAGCGCTATTCAGGCGCTGCTCGATCTATCACCTGATATGGCGCGGTTGGTGCGCCCAGACGGGCGGGAAGAGGATGTTCCACTCGATAGTGTTAGGGTTGGCGACACGCTCCGCGTGCGGCCCGGCGAGAAGGTCCCGGTTGATGGCCTGATCGTCAGCGGTCGCAGTTCGGTGGACGAATCGATGCTGACCGGCGAAGCGGTGCCGGTCGAGAAAGATATCGGGGATGCCGTCACGGGAGCGACGCTCAACGGCAATGGGTCGCTGATCGTCGAAACGGCGCGTGTCGGAGATGATACAACACTTTCAAAGATTGTCGAGATGGTCGTCAATGCGCAGCGTTCGCAGGCGCCGATCCAAAAGCTTGTCGACGTCGTGGCGGCCTGGTTCGTCCCGACGGTCGTCGCCGTCGCAGTTATTGCGTTCATTGCTTGGGCGACGGTGGGGCCGCAACCGGCCATGGCCTACGCATTGATTGCTGCCGTATCGGTTCTCATCATCGCTTGTCCGTGCGCGCTGGGCCTCGCGACGCCGATGTCGATCATGGTTGCGACGGGTCGTGGCGCCCGGGCCGGCGTGTTGATCAAAAACGCCGAGGCGCTAGAGCGCTTCGCGGCAGTCGACACATTGATCGTCGACAAGACCGGTACGTTGACCGAGGGCAAACCGGAATTGGTGGTCGTCACTGCAATTGGCGATCACGCTGAAGATGGCGTCTTGCGGGCATCCGCGAGCCTCGAAAAGGGCTCGGAGCATCCGCTGGCAGACGCGATTCTCAGAGGTGCTCTGGCCCGCGGTCTGGAACTTGTCGATGCGCAGGCCTTCGAAGCGGTCACCGGTGAAGGCGTGATTGGCGCGATCGAAGGGCAACGCGTTGCGCTTGGCAATTCGAAGCTGTTAGACCGCATGGGGCTTGATGCCGGCAGTCTGGCCGAAGTAGCTAACGTGCGGCGTGACAGGGGCGAAACGGTGATGTTCGTTGTGATCGATGACGCGGTCGTCGGTCTCGTGGCCGTCGCCGATCCCATCAAGGCGACAACGGCTGCTGCGATCAAGACGCTTCATGGCGAGGGGCTACGGATCGTTATGGCTACCGGCGACAGTGAGCGAACGGCGCGGGCCGTAGCCGCGCGTCTTGGCATCGATGACGTGCGCGCCGATGTGTCGCCCGGCGACAAGGCACGGCTCGTCGGCGAACTGCAGGTGGCCGGGTGCAAGGTCGCGATGGCGGGTGATGGTATAAATGATGCACCGGCTTTGGCACAGGCTGATGTTGGAATCGCGATGGGCACGGGTGCCGACGTTGCGATCGAGAGCGCGGGGATCACGCTGGTGAAAGGCGATCTCAACGGCATCGTGCGCGCGCGCCGGCTTGCCGATGCGACGATGCGCAACATTAAGCAAAACCTGTTTTTTGCCTTCGTCTACAATGCGGCCGGAGTGCCCATTGCAGCTGGCATCCTCTATCCATTGTTCGGCGTTCTGCTCTCACCGATGATTGCCGCTGCCGCGATGAGCTTGTCTTCGGTGTCGGTGATTGGAAATGCATTACGTTTGCGCTCACAAGAACTTTAGTGCGGCTGCCAACATATAGGATGCAAGGTGCGATTTGACCTTCTCCTTGCTGGAAGGCCTATTCATTCAATCTGACAGCTGGTCGAAGGAGCGTTTCGTGGACGTGGTGATGACAATTGGCGAGGTCGCCGAGGCTAGTGGTCTGCCGGCCAAGACGATCCGCTACTACGAAGATATCGGCCTGATCCGACCACCACGCAGAGACAATGGCTACAGAAGCTATCGAGCGCAGGAATTGCACAAGCTGCGATTCCTGCATCGTGCGCGTAGCCTCGGTTTCACGATCGATGAGTGTCGACAGCTACTGTCGTTGTATGAAGATGAGAGTCGGGCAAGCTCTGATGTCAAAGCTCTGGCAGGGCAGCATCTGAAAGAAGTGGAAGCAAAGATTCTTGAACTTGAAGGTATGAAATTGACGTTGCAAACGCTGATCAGATCGTGCCGCGGCGATCATCGTCCTGATTGCCCGATCTTGGATGATTTGGCGTCGACAAAGGCACGCCCCGACGCCAAACGTGGAACAGGAACCCAACAATGAAATCGATCATCGCGACATTGGCAGTTCTGCTTCTATTCTCGGGCGCCTTGCAGGCCGACGGCATCAAGATTGATGTCAAGAAGACGGCTTCTTGCGGGTGTTGTCTGGCCTGGGTCAATCATCTCAAGCAGTCCGGCTTGCAAGTGGCGACTGAGAACATGCCCTACGGTGCACTCGCGCGTTTCAAGCAGAAGCACGGCGTCGGCGTTCAGCATCAGTCCTGTCACACGGGGCGCGTCGCCGGATACACGATCGAGGGGCACGTACCGGCTAAAGAAATCGCACGGCTGTTGAAAGAACGGCCGGATGCAATCGGGTTAAGTGTACCGGGCATGCCAATTGGATCACCTGGTATGGAAGTTGGCAGCGAACGCGACGCCTACGATGTGTTGCTGCTGAAGAAGGATGGCAGCACGGATGTATTCGCTAGCTATGGCGCAAAGCCATAAAGGTATGTAATCAACGGGACTTACGTGCGAGCTGTTCGAATATTTTGAGCGTTTCTTCGCTTACGTGGTGCTCCATGCCTTCGGCGTCGGCGCGGGCCGTATCGGGAGCAACGCCAATCGACAGCAGGAATGATTCGACGATCTGATGTCGCCGTCGGCTTTCTTCAGCAAGTGAGCGGCCGGACTCCGTTAAAAACACGGCACGATAGGGTCTCTGCGTTATCAATTGATCCTGCTGGAGCTTTTTGAGCATCTTGTTGACTGTCGGCTTGGCAACACCTAGTCGTGCCGCAATATCGACCGGACGAGCTTCGCCGCCGTCGTCAATCAAGTCGGCGATCAGCTCAACGTAGTCTTCGACCAATTCCTTGCGTCGGGCCTCTCTCACCTGACGGAAACTTGTCGCCTGATCTTCCACCGCGCCAAGCGATAGTTCGGCGGGCTGCTCCTGCACTTTGGTCCTGCTTGCTGTCCGTCCCGCCACGTCTCAAGCTCCCAATGTAAAAATTGTTAGCTTCGTCTACTTTGTTTTCCGATCAATCTCAAGTTTCAAAAGTTGGTGGATCAGCCTAGCCAACTAAAATCAGCAATGTGCTGCAAAATTAGCCATTGCTAATTTTTTTGGATTGACTAGTATTGTTGGAGCCCACAGCAATTTGAGGGGCTTGAGGTCAGAAAACCCGGGTGGGAGAGCATGAGGCTGGGCGTATTGAGTTTGATTGCCAGGAATGCAATCGGTGTATTGGGAATTTCTCTCATTGCCAGTCTTGTGATTTTGGCGAAGCCAACATCCGTTGCTGCTGCCAAGAAAATGAAAGTCGTTACAACATTTACCGTACTTGCGGATATGGCGGCCAACGTTGCCGGCGATGCAGCCGAGGTCGTGTCGATCACAAAGCCTGGTGCCGAGATTCACGGGTATCAGCCGACGCCGCAGGATATTGTGCGCGCGTCCGACGCTGATCTCATCTTGTGGAACGGAATGAATCTGGAACTATGGTTTGAGCAGTTTTTGTCAAGCCTGGGAAAGATACCATCGGCAACACTGACTGACGGTATCGAGCCAATCTCGATCGCATCTGGTTCCTACAAGGGTAAACCGAACCCGCATGCTTGGATGGGGTTCGATAGTGCTCTGGTTTACATCGACAACGTTGCTGAGGCGTTCTCAAAGCACGATCCGAAGAACGCTTCAGTCTATGCCAAGAATGCGACGGTCTACAAAGCGAAGCTGCGCGCGACGCTTGAGCCACTCCGTCTGGCCATCAGCAAGATCCCTGCGAACAGGCGCTGGTTGGTCACGTGCGAAGGCGCGTTCAGTTATCTCGCGCGCGATTTTGGAATGAAGGAGCTGTACCTTTGGCCGATGAATGCGGATCAGGTGGGAACACCACAGCAGGTTCGTAAGGTCATAGATGGTGTCAGAAAGAACAAAATTCCCGCCGTCTTCTGCGAGAGCACGGTTAATACGGCTCCAGCGAAACAGGTGTCGCGCGAGACTGGTGCTGCTTACGGCGGCGTTCTTTACGTTGACTCGCTGAGCCAACCAAATGGGCCGGTGCCAACTTATCTTGACTTGTTGAAGGTCACGTCAACAACGATTGTGAAAGGGCTCAATGCTAAGCCCAATTGGTGATGGATCTGGCACTCTGACAAGCCGTTACCACTCATATTTTTCGGGTTAGTCTATTGGCAGAAATGAGTGTGTCGCGCGCGGAAGTTGGGTCGTAGATGCTTGCAGTCAATAAAACATCAGACACAGCGTCGTCGTCGGCGGCGAGCGGAATCGTCGCGAAAGACGTTACCGTTACCTATCGCAATGGGCACACCGCACTGTGGAACGCCAGCTTCGAGATTCCTCGCGGGACCATTACGGCACTGGTTGGCGTTAATGGTGCCGGCAAATCCACGTTGTTCAAGGCGATCATGGGCTTCGTCCCGACGGCAAAGGGAGACATCAAGCTCCTTAGTGGTACGGTCCGAGATGCGCTACGCAAGAACCTGGTGGCCTATGTCCCCCAATCAGAGGAAGTCGATTGGGCGTTTCCGGTGTTGGTCGAAGATGTCGTTATGATGGGCCGCTACGGGCATATGGGTTTTCTGCGCCGTCCAAGCAGCGCGGACCATGCGGCGGTTGACGAAGCATTGCGGCGCGTCAACATGCAGGAGTATCGCACGCGCCAGATCGGAGAACTGTCCGGTGGCCAGCGCAAACGAGTATTCCTCGCTCGAGCGCTTGCTCAAGATGGTCAGGTTATCCTGCTCGATGAGCCGTTTACGGGCGTCGATGTCAAAACTGAAGATCAGATAATTTCGTTGCTGCGCGAACTGCGTGAAGAAGGCCGCGTCATGCTGGTTTCCACACATAACCTGGGGTCGGTGCCTGAGTTTTGCGATCGCACGATCCTCGTCAAAGGTACAGTTCTGAGCTACGGGCCGACGGCGACGGTATTTACGCGGGATAACCTTGAGCAGGCATTCGGTGGTGTCCTACGCCACTTTACAATCAGTGATGAAACGCTCCACACAGATGGGGACAAACGCAAAGTTACGATCTTGACCGATGACGAGCGCCCCTTCGTGCAGTACGGCGACGAGGTCAAGATCAATGAGAACAAGCCATGATCGCGCATCTTTATGAGCCATTCACCTATGGTTACATGACGAATGCGATGTGGGTCTCAGCGCTTGTTGGTGGCGTGTGTGCATTCTTGTCCGCGTATCTGATGTTGAAGGGTTGGTCGTTGATCGGTGATGCGCTTTCGCACTCGGTGGTGCCCGGCGTTGCCGGTGCCTACATGCTGGGCTTGCCGTTCACGCTTGGCGCATTCATCGCGGGCGGACTTGCGGCGGGCGCTATGTTGTTTCTTTCCGAGCGCTCCGGACTGAAGGTGGATGTCGTTATCGGCTTGATCTTCACATCGTTTTTTGGGCTTGGTCTCTTCATGGTGTCGCTCAATCCAATCGCCGTTTCAGTCCAAACGATCACTATGGGCAATATTCTTGCGATTACGCCGGAAGATACCTGGCAACTTGTCATCATTAGTATCGTGTCGCTCGTCATTTTACTGGCAAAGTGGAAAGATCTCATGGTGACCTTCTTCGACGAGAACCATGCGCGTGCGATAGGTCTAAATCCTGCCGCCCTCAAGATCATGTTCTTTGTGCTGCTATCGGCATCGATCGTCGCTGCGATGCAGACGGTCGGTGCATTCCTGGTTATCGCCATGGTCGTCACGCCTGGCGCGACCGCGTACCTGCTTTGCGATCGATTTCCCAAATTGATTATTGCGTCCGTTGCGATCGGGGCTTCAACGAGCTTCTTCGGCGCCTATGTCAGCTATTTTCTAGACGGCGCGACTGGCGGCATCATCGTCACATTGCAAACGCTAGTTTTCCTGCTGGCCTTTGTGTTCGCGCCCAAACATGGGCTACTCGCCGCGCGCCGCAAGGCGCGGGCCGTCTTGCAAGGCGGTTCAAGCAATCTGGATGTACCCTTCAATCAAAAGAAAGCTTGATGGATTTCGCTATTTTTTTACTGCCGTTCAAGTTCGGCTTCATGCAGAATGCGTTCTGGATCGCGATCATCGTTTCCGTGCCCGCGGCGTTGCTTTCCTGTTTTCTCGTATTGAAGGGGTGGGCGCTGATGGGTGATGCGGTCAGCCATGCCGTCTTGCCTGGTATTGTCGTTGCATACATTGTCGGAGTGCCGCTGATAATCGGAGCGTTCGTAGCCGGCATGTTCTGCGCAATCGCCACCGGTTATCTGGCCGGCAATAGTCGTGTCAAGCAGGACACGGTTATGGGTGTCGTTTTCTCGGGGATGTTCGGGCTTGGTCTCGTCCTCTATGTTTCAGTCAAAACGAACGCGCATCTCGATCATATATTGTTTGGTAACATGCTCGGCGTAGAGAATGATGAACTTTGGACTGCCGGTCTTATCTCCGCATTCGTAGCGTTTGGATTGGTCCTGAAGTGGAAAGATCTGCTGCTGCACAGTTTCGACCCGGCACAAGCGCAAGCTTCTGGGCTATGGATCAATTGGCTGCACTATGGGCTGTTATCCGCTTTATCACTTACCATCGTTGCCACGCTCTCGGCGGCAGGGTTGATCCTGGCCATCGGACTACTGATTGCACCCGGTGCCATCGCGTTCTTGTTGGTGCGCAAATTCAGCACCATGCTTTGGACATCCGTTGTCATCTGCATGGCATCGATGTTGCTTGGCACTTACGCAAGTTTTTTTCTCGACAGTGCACCGGCGCCAACCATCATTCTGGTCTTGACACTCGTTTTTCTCGTCGCCTTCGTACGGCGGTTGGTCTTGACCAGACGCGCTTCCATGCGCCGCCTGAAGCAAGAGAATGATGCCCCGGCGATCGTTTGACACCGTGCCTTTGTTGCGTGGATGACAGAATAGGTCCTACTGAAAGTAGGCGCCACCATTGACCAGATAGCACTGCCCTGTCGTGAAACCTGCATTCTCGCTGGCCAGGTACACGGCGAGGCTTGCAACCTCCTGAGTTTTGCCGTCTCGCCGGATGGGCTGGAAATCGAAAACGCCTTTGCTGGTGTCCTGGAAGGCATCTCGCTCAACGTCAATGTGTCCTGGGCCAATGCAGTTTGCGGTGATGTTGTTTGGTCCGTACTGTTTGGCAAGTCCACGCGTGAAGCCGACGATGCCAAGCTTGACCATGGCTTTGCCGGGGTAGGAGCCGAGGTACGGTGCATAACCGGAGAAATTGATGATGCGTCCCCATTTCGCATCGATCATTTTGGGGATTGCTGCCCTGCACATGAAATAAGGGCCGTGAAGGTTGACGGCGACGTTCCGCATCCAATTCTCAACCGGCTCATTGAGGAGATCACCCTCTGATCGATAAACGGCATTGTTGACGAGGACATCTATACGGCCGAACTTGTCGTGCGCACGGTTTACGAACCGTTCGACGGCGGCTTGTTCGGTGATATCCAATTTGTCGGTCATCACTTGGCCACCGACTTTTTCTACTTCGGCGGCAGTCGAGTTCAGCCCGTCCATATTGCGGCTCGTGCAAATCGCTAAGTTTGCACCCTCTTCAGCAAACATTACTGCCATTTGGCGGCCGATGTTGCGTGCCGCGCCCGTGATCAAAACGGTGCGCTCTGCTAATCCTGTCTTCATATGACCTCATCACCAAATTGCTACACTCCTTGCGTGAGTGTAGCCAAAGACGAAGTGGTCGTCCGCATCGTGAAAAAAAATTTCTCACTCAGCTGCGCACGGAACGTCGAGATGGCATTAGGCGTTGTCGTCTACTGCTTCATCGTCATTATCCGACGTGTAATCTGGCTCGGGTCCCGGCGGCACTGGTGGTGGGAGGTCGAGAGCAACGCGGAACCATCGTTCTTCGAATTCCCCATCGGCGGCGGGACTCAGGATCACCGAATCGCAGCGTGCCGCGTAAACGCCGCGATGCTCATTGAGCGCGTCACGAAAGCGTAAAGCATGTGGCCACGACAGAGAGCCGACAATGTACCCATCGATTTGGACGGTGACGGCGTTGCGATCATTTTGATTTTGGTCATCGATTAGGAGTACGGCCTCGCAAACCAGGGCACCCCTGTCAGTCGTTCGGCCAGCGATTGCGGCAAGGACCGCCTGATGGCGTTTAGTGCCGACGACGTTGATCTCAAACGTGCCTGGCCCCTGCTGAATAACAGCCGTTTGGTCTATACGCCAATCCAAGCGCCACACATTCATATCCACCTCGTCGGTCAGAAGTGCTGAGTTTGGCCGACTTGGAGCAATTTGGCATGAAAGCGAGATTAAGATTGAGAATCGAGACGACGAAAGCTCAAAACCCACCCAATCGACGCTCTAAATGATCGCGTGTCGTACACGAGCGGAAACCCATTCGCTGACGATAACAGTTGCTAATATAACGAGCAGGATCAACGACACCTGTGTCCAGGCCAACGTCGAGATCGAGGCATCAAGTTGCAGACCGAGCCCGCCGGCGCCGACAAGGCCGAGTACAGTTGATTCGCGAATGTTGATGTCCCAGCGGAAAACCGAAATCCCTGCAAATGTCGGCATGATTTGCGGAATGATGCCATAAGAGAGTTTTTGGACACCACTGGCGCCAGTGGCCTCAATTGCCTCAACCTGGGTGTGGTCGATCTCTTCAATGGCCTCGTAGAGCAACTTCGAGCAGAACCCGATCGAGCGAAGGCCGATGGCTATGACGCCGGCGAGTATGCCAGGGCCGATGATCGCGACCAGCATGAGTGCCCAGATCAGCGAATTGATCGAACGCGACGAGACGATTGCAAACAGCGCAACCGCACGAACGATCGGATGCGGCGTCGTGTTGCGAGCCGCTAGAAACGCGATTGGAAAAGCCAGGATCACAGCCATCAGCGTGCCGAGAGTTGCAATGTTGATGGTGTCCCAGATCGGCCGCCACAGATTATCAATATACGACCATTTAGGAGGCACCATACGCGTTGCGAGATCCGCGGCCTGCGTGCCGGCGTCCCAGACAAAAAACCAAACTGTTTTGTCCGAGATCAGCTTCCAGGCATAGGCAACTATGGCAATACCGATTAGCCAACCGCCCCAAATCAACCATTGCTTTTGTGTCGTGCGCCGCTTCCAAACCGGCGCGTTGGCTGTCCCGCTGATTGGCATCACTGCACCCATTTCCGCAAGTAACCCGAGCCGTATTCCAGCACCATGACGATCCCGATGATGATCAGGAGAATGGCCGCAGCCGTTTGGAATTCGTACCGGTCAAATGACGTCAGCAGCGTTGCGCCAATGCCGCCACCGCCAACAATGCCGACCACTGCGGATTCGCGAAAATTTATATCTAGGCGGTACATGGCAAGGCCGATCATGCGCGGCGAAACCTGCGGTTGGACGGCGTAGTTGACCCATTGGAACCAACCGGCGCCGGTTGACTTGATTGCTTCAACGGGGCCCGGGCTCATGTTCTCGATGTCTTCGGCAAGGAGTTTTCCGTAGAATCCGATGGTCGCAATGGACAGCGCAAGGAAGCCCGCGAACGGGCCAAATCCGAAGAGCTTGACCGCAAAGATAGCCAGGATGATTTCCGGAAATGTACGCGACAGCGCAATGATGGCCCGACAAATATAATAAACTGGTTTTGATGACAGGTTGCGCGCTGCGCCAAGGCCAACGGGAATTGACAAGGCGATTCCGGCGACTGTGGAGATGATCGCCATCCACACACTTTCAAGAATGCCATCAACAATAGAGTCCCATCTGCTGACAAAATCGGGTGGGAAAAATGCGAGCAGAAATTTTTGGCCGCGCGGGATGCCTTCCGCCACACGCTGCCAATTGATCTCCAAGGTACCCAGCGCAATTACTAGGTAGACTGCAATTGCGAACCACATCAGCCAGCGCAGTATCGGGTTGGCGATGAACGGCGGCTTCTTCCAGATGCCGGGATAATCTTGAACAGGTCTGGCCTGGGCGTTGCTTTGGCTGCTGGATGTCATAGCCTATTGCGCGCCTTTGGCGATTGTTGCCGTGTTCCTGCCGGTTGGCCCACTTCATCTTCCTCGTCGTCATCAACGGTTTCGATCGTCGCTTCCCAGTCCTCTTCGCCGTAGATTTCGGTCAGTACATCGGTGGTGAGCCCGGTTGGAGGCCCGTCATAGACGATCTCGCCCAATCTGAGGCCGACGACACGTTCGGCAAACAGCTGAGCGAGCATGACGTCATGAATGTTGATGATTGCAGCCAAGCCTCGTTCCGCGCACAGTTCGCAGATCAGGCGCATGATCTGCCGGGACGTCTTTGGATCGAGACTGGCCGTCGGCTCGTCGACAAGGAGAAGCTCAGGGTCCTGAATGAGCGCGCGGGCAATGCCGACGCGTTGGCGCTGGCCGCCGGAGAGTTCATCGGCGCGCTTGTCGATCATTTCACGCAGACCGACGCGGTCGAGCAAGCGAAACGCTTCCTTTACGTCGTCGGATGGAAATTTGCGAAACCAGCTTTGCCAGAAGCCAACATATCCGAGCCGCCCGGAGAGGACGTTTTCCATGACGGTGAGACGTTCAACAAGAGCGTATTCCTGAAAGATCATACCCATTCGGCGGCGCGCTTTACGCAACGCACTGTGCGAGAGCCTGGTCAAGTTCACTTCATTCAAAACCGCGCTGCCAGATGTAGGTTCTACAAGGCGGTTGACGCAACGAATAAGAGTGGACTTGCCGGCACCCGATGGACCGATCAAAGCCACGACTTGGCCATCGGGAATTTCGAGATCGACGCCTTTGAGCGCCATATCCCCGGTCGGGTATTGCTTGGTGAGAGCTTCCAGGCGCAGCATCGAGGCCTCATTAAGGTCCAGAAGATATCGGCCGATCAGAATGACCGAACTAATATGAAAGAGCCGTCGCGCCTAGAGACGGTGCGACGGCTCTTGCCGTTAGATGGTCTGGAGCGTCTACTTGCAGCTGTAACTTACGCCATTGGCGGCATCGATCTGGCGGATCACGGCCCAGTCGCTCTTGTGGTGAATGCCAATAAAGCGGCCTTCCTTCTTGAATTCCTTCTGAAGGTCGGAGCCTTCCCATTTGAATGTGAAGAACGCCTGCTTGATCTTGGCAACCACTTCCGGGTGCAGATTATGTGCATGGCCATAGCCTGTCGTCGGGAACGTTTGCGATTTGTAGATCGAGCGGATCTTACTCGGATCGACGGCTTTGCGCCGTGCCATGCGTTTCAAAACCGAGTTGGCGACAGCGGCGGCTTCGTAGTCCTTGTTGGCAACGCCGAGGATGGAGTTGTCATGCTTGCCAGAGAAGGAGGTCTTGAAGTCTTTCTTCGCGACTAGGCCAAAGCTACTTTTCAGTATCGCGGAGGGCGCCTTGAAGCCGGAATTGGACGTCGGTGAAGTGAAGGCAAGAGTTTTGCCCTTTAGGTCTTTGGCGGATTGGATCGGACTGTCGGCCGGCACTATGATTTCCATCTCGTAACCAAATGAGCCGTCCTTGGCAGCCATCATGGCAAATGGCACAAGACCCGCACAGGAAACGGCGACCGGGTTGCCTCCGGTGTTGACGCCAGCAATGTGCAATCGGCCGGAACGCATCGCTTCGTACTGCGCCGCGTAGGATTGTACAGGGAAAAAGACGACCTTCTTGCCGGTGACTTTGGACATATGTTTGATAAATCCATCCCACACCTTAGCGTAGACGGCCGGATCTTCGACGGGCGTGTAGGAAAATATGATCGTACTCGGATTGTTCCATTTGGATGGATCTGTTGGCAGGTCGGCGACTTGATCGTAGTTTCTGTCGCAGTAACGCTTGTCGAGTGTGCCGCGATTGCATTCCTCGGCTTGCGCGATGGATGTTGGCAACAGCGTTGCAAGCGCCACGGCGCCGGCTCCTAGAAGCTTCAAGATCATGGATTCCTCCCAATTCTCGTTGGCCGGGCCTGCAATTCTAACGGTGCAATCCCGCTACACTTGATAATGCCGGGCGTTCAGTCAGAATACTACCCTTCTGACTGAGCAATGATGTGGGTTGCGGCTGTACGCCACCCATTTGAGCAGTTGGTCACGGACCTGAGGGGCACTTTTGACACAGCACATTCCAGCAAACTGCACAACTGAATGGATTTTTCAGCGTTATGAAGAGATCCGCAAGCGGTTGCCGGAGGCGGATTTTCCTAAGGCATCTACACATTTCGCTAGTTTGGAGGCGTTGTCAGAGCAATTTGACGTTTTCCTGTTTGATTCATTCGGTGTCCTTAACGTTGGTGAGCGGCCGATTGCTGGAGCTCCAGAGCGTTTGCTCGATCTGAGGCGACGCGGCAAACGTGTCGCCGTTTTGACCAATGCAGCGACGGGGCCGCTCGCAGGCCTCGTCGAAAAATACCAGAAGCTCGGGTTCGAATTTACACGCAAGGAAATTATCTCCAGCCGTGAACTGCTAGCGAGCGCCGTTGCGGAGTTTAATCCGGGGATGACTTGGGGTATAGCGGCGCCGCCTGCATCTGACATTCATGAACTCGGTTTAAGGGCGGTGCTGCTCGATCCGGACAACGATTCGATCGCCCGTGTCGACGGTTTCATTCTGCTGAGCAGTCAGGCTTGGTCACCGGCACTGCAGACGCGCGTTGAAAACGCTTTGAAGGATCGGCCTCGCGAAATGCTTGTTGGCAATCCTGATCTCGCGGCGCCACGCGACGCGGGGTTTTCTGTCGAGCCGGGGACCTACGCGCATGCGATTGCTGAGCGTTGCGACATTGTTCCGAAATTCTTTGGTAAGCCGTTTGCCAATGCATTCGAGGAATCAGTCCACCGATTTGGTCAGGATGTCCCACGCGAGCGGATCGCGATGGTTGGTGATACGCTCCATACCGATATCCTCGGCGGTGCGGCGGCCGGGTTGGCCACGATCTTGGTAACCAGTAATGGTGTCCTTCGTGATCTTGATTTGCAGCAGTGCCTGGATGCCTCCGGGATCGTGCCAGATTATATAATTCCGCACATATAGCGCAACGCGGCTAGGTGATTGGCAATGACCGGTTTCGTGAAAAGTGGAACTCTGCAATGACGTCATCCCCTCTACCATCACATGCCTCTGTCGTCGTCATTGGTGGCGGCATCATGGGATGCTCGACGTTGTATCACCTGGCCAGGTCGGGCGTTACAGATGCTGTTTTGTTAGAGCGCAACAAACTCACATCGGGTACGACTTGGCACTCTGCTGCGCAAGTTCGGGCGCTGCGCCATTCGCAGAATCTGACTCGGATGATTCAGTATTCGGCCGACCTTTACAGTCGGCTTGAGGAGGAGACCGGACAGAGCGTCGGCTGGATCCAGCGCGGCTCATTGTCGATTGCGACAACGGCGGATCGCTTGACGCACGTTAAACGCCAGGAAGCGTTAGCGCACGCCTACGGAATTGAAGCCCATTCGATTTCCACCGGTGAGGCCTTGGAGCGCTGGCCATTGATGAACGCATCCGATGTACTCGGTGCTGTTTGGTCACCTGATGATGGCCGTGTTTCGCCGTCTGATGTTTGCGCGGCGCTCATCAAAGGCGCCCGCAACCTAGGCGTCAACTTTCACGAGGATACCGGTGTTACCGGCATTTTAACTGAGAATGGACGTGTGCGCGGCGTAGAAACAGTTCGCGGCACGATCCGTTGCGACGCCGTCGCAGTTTGTGCTGGTTTATGGTCGCGGGAGGTAGCGGCAATGGCAGGTGCGCAGGCACCGCTGCTGGCATGCGAGCATTTTTATCTGCTGACCAAGCCAATCGACGGCATTGACGGCAACATGCCGACGCTCTCGGATCACGACAGTCACCTCTACATTCGCGATGACAGCGGCGGACTATTGGTCGGGTGCTTCGAGCCGCACGCAAAGCCAATTGCACCGGGCGTCCTTGATGACAAGTTCGAATTCGGTTTGCTCGACGAGGATTGGGATCATTTCGAACCGATGATGCAGGCCGCTCTGCACCGTCTGCCATCGCTTGAAACCGCAGAGGTCAAGATGCTGCTCAATGGCCCAGAGAGTTTCACGCCGGATGGTACATTCATGCTTGGCGAAACTGCGGAGACGCGCGGGCTGTTCCTAGGCTGCGGTATGAACTCGGTTGGCATGGCATCGGGGGGCGGTGCCGGAATGAATCTCGCGCACTGCATCGTACACGGTCATACTGCTTATGATCTTTATGAGGCAGACGCCAAACGGTTTGCACCGGTGTTCAACTCGGTCGAACACTTAGTGGCGCGAGCGCCGGAAATTCTTGGCACGCACTACGATATTGCTTATCCGGGACGGCAATTGGTGACGGCACGCAACCTAAGGAAGCTGCCACTCAATACAGTGTTCAACGATCACCAAGCGCACTTCGGTCAAGTTTATGGTTGGGAACGACCGCTGTATTTCGGAAAGACAGCTGAACCCCAAATGCGCTTCGATCAACCTGACTGGTTTGAGAATGTTCGAAGTGAGGTGATGGCAGCACATCACTCGGCAGCGATCTTTGATGTATCGGCGTTCGGCAAAATCGATGTCTCTGGCCCGGACGCCGAGGCTTTCTTGCTTTGGGTCTGCGCCGGCTATGTGGGGCGGCCAGCGGGTTCGGTGATTTACACCGCGATGCTTAATACGCGCGGCACGTTTGAGAGCGACCTGACAGCTCAGCGCCTTGCGCCAGATCATTATCGCTTGTTCGTTGGCACGGCCGCCGTCAAACGCGACCTTGCGTGGTTGCGACGGCATGCCGAGGGTTTCGAAGTTACGCTAAAAGATTGCACGCAGAGCTATGCTGTCCTCGGCCTTATGGGGCCGGAAGCCGCGCGGATTGCAGCTGATGTCGGAGCGCCCGAGTTGATTGGAGTGGGTTACTTTAAACTAGGTGAGGCACGAATTGCCGGATGCGACGTGCGAGCGGCACGTCTCTCCTATGTCGGCGAATCTGGCTGGGAAATCACCTGCCGCTGGCAGGATGCCGGTACAGTGTTCGGTGCCTTGGCGGCAGCCGGTGCGCAGCCGGCCGGCTTGTTTGCACAAACATCGATGCGCATCGAAAAAGGTTTTTGCGCGTTCGGCCATGAATTGGACGGCGACATATCGCCGGTTGATGTTGGTCTGTCTGCGATGACCAGGAAAGCCGGCGGGTTCGTTGGGGCCCAGGCGCTGAGAGACCACGAACGCGGCGGCGCCATGTCGAGAATTGTGTCGCTTTCGTTTTCAGCCGATGCCGCGGAGCCGCTGGGCCATGAGCCAATCATTCATGATGGTCAGATCATCGGTCAGACTACATCGTGCGCTTACGGGTATCGAGTTGGCAGGCCCATCGCGCTTGGTCTTGTCAAGACGCCGGTCGCGGCCGGAACACCTGTGACCGTCGATATCGCGCGGGATAGGTTCGATGCGACCGTCACTATCGGAGCGCTTTTTGACCCAGACGGCAGTCGCATGAAAGCCGGATTCTAGGACCTGGACCAAAGGGGATCCAGGAAATCGCAACGTTGACTGAATCGAAATTTCCGTGTGCTCTCGAAGTTGGCGGTCCGTTGTGGCAATGATTGTAGAAAGAAACCCATTGTATGGATGACGTGACACTTGACCCCAAAGACTGGGCAGCGCTGCGGGCGAGTGCCCACAACATGCTGGATCGCGCGCTTGATCGCCTGGAGAATGCCAGGGAAGGGGCTGTATGGACACCACTACCGGATGACCTGAAACACAAGTTGACCGCGCAAGTGCCTCGCAACGGACTGTCGCATGATCAACTCGTTAAGAAGTTGTCCGGTTTACTGCCTTATGGCGTCGGGAACACGCATCCAAGGTTCTTCGGCTGGGTGCACGGTTCGGGAAACGCCGGTGGTGTTCTGGCGGAAGTCGCCGCAGCAGCCATGAATGCAAATCTGGGCGGGCGTGATCATGGTGCCATCTACGTTGAAAGACAGGTGATCGCATGGTGCCGTCAAATCATGCAATTTCCAGCTAATGCAAGCGGCCTGATCTGCTCGGGCACTTCGATGGCAACGATTGTCGCCGTTAAAGCGGCACGCGATCGTCGTTTAGGATTTACGAACCGCAGAACTGGCAATGACAGTAAGGAATTGGTCGGCTACGCGTCCGATCAGGCACATTCCTGCGTCGCTCGCGCCTTCGATTTGTTGGGGCTTGGCAGCGACTCGTTGCGCAAAGTGCCATGCGGTGAAGATTTTGCCATGGATTTGAGCGCTCTACAGTCCATGATTGGGGCGGATCGGGCGGCCGGCAAAGTACCGTTCGTCGTTATAGGAACGGCCGGCGCGGTCAACGTCGGTGCAATTGATGATCTCGACGCCGTTGCGACTGTAGCGGCTGAACAAGAGCTTTGGTTCCACGTTGACGGGGCGTTTGGTGCGAATGGTATGTTGAGCGAAGCGGTCCGTCCAAAATTGAAAGGCTTGGAGCGTGCCGACTCTCTTGCTTTTGATTTTCATAAGTGGCTTCACGTCAACTACGATGCCGGTTGTGTTTTAATGCGTGACAGCGATGCCCACTTGCGTGCCTTTTCCGAACGGCCCGAATATCTTGCAGGCGCAGAGCGCGGCTTAGCCGCTGGTAGCCCTTGGCCGGTCGATTACGGTCCAGAGCTATCACGTGGGTTTCGTGCGTTGAAAATCTGGGCTCATCTGCTTGAACACGGTACCGAGAAATTGGGCGCCGTGATTACGCGTAACTGCGAACAGGCGCAATATCTCGGCGAAGCCGTCGAGGCCACGAGCAACTTCGAGTTGCTTGCGCCCGTAGCGATGAACATTGTGTGCTTCCGGTTTACTCCTGCTGGTGCCAGAGACCTTGACGCCCTGAACAACAGCATTGTGGTTGAACTGCAGGAAAGCGGAGTTGCGGCACCATCGACGACGCGCCTTAATGGTCAGCTGGCCATACGGGTCAATATCACCAATCACCGCACACGATTCTCCGATCTCGATCTCTTGATCCGCGAAGTCGATCGGATCGGTAGTGCACTTCATCGGGACGGATCATGACGCCGCCAAACTTGAATGATATCGAGACGGCCGCAGAGCGGATCAAGCAGCGTGTCCGTCGAACACCCTGCCTTCGGACACGCTTCATAAAGACACCGTTGCACGACGGACCGCTTTTACTGAAGCTTGAGTGCTTGCAGGTCACCGGATCATTCAAGGCGCGCGGAGCAAGCAATGCGATTCTCCAACTCGATGAGGCAGCGCTCAGGCGCGGGGTGATTACGGCATCCGGTGGCAACCACGGTTTGGCACTAGCTTACGCAGCGCGCGCATCGGGGGCTCGTGCGGTCGTCTATCTGCCCGAGCGCGCACCACCGGAAAAGGCCGAAAAGTTGCGCGCCTGGGATGCCGACGTGGTTATCGAAGGTCTTGATTTCGATGATGCCAACGAGTTGGCGCTGCGCTGCGCAGAACGCAATGGCATGACATATGTGCATCCATTCAAAGATCCTGCAATCATTGCCGGGCAGGGCACAGTCGGCCGAGAAATGATGAAGCAATCCCCGGATATCGATAATGTCCTTGTCGCGATCGGCGGGGGCGGCTTAATTTCTGGCGTGGCGACAGCCGTCAAAGCGATGAAGCCGAGCGCTCGCCTGATTGGTGTCGAAGCGGCTGGAGCGCCGACGCTGAGGGCATCGCGCGAAGCTGGCCGGCTGGTGACGTTGGACAAGATCGAGACGCGCGCCAATACGCTGGCACCGAAACGCAGCGCTGAGCTCAATTTCTCAATAATCGAGAATCTCGTCGATGAAATCATCACCGTCACGGATGATCAGATGCAGACGGCGGCCCAATGGCTGTGGTTTGAGATGGGCATTGCCGCCGAATTGTCGGGGGCGGCTGCATTAGCCGCGCTTCAGTCCGGCGCCGTTTCATTGGCGCCTGACACGTGTGCTGCGGCAATCATCTGTGGCGCCGGGCGAGACGGGTTCACGTGACCGATTGCAGGTACGCGATCGCTAGCGCAATGCCATTTTATCTGCGCCCCAGAGCTTTTTTGCTTTGCCGCGTTTCACGCCACCAAACGAACAGGCCCGCTGCAACGACGATCGCCGTTCCGAGAACGGTTGTCGGTCCTGGCAATTGCGCGAAGATGAAAGCTCCAAGAATAGTCGCACCGACAATTTCAAGATAGAAGAACGGTGCAACCGCGGATGGCGGTGCGATACGGAACCCCTGAACAAGCATAAGATTCGTGATCGTCGATCCCGTTCCGGCAAACAGCAGCAGCGCTGTCTCGTTCGAGGTGGGCCAGCGCGGTGTTAACATTTCGACGGCGCCCAGCGTGCCCAGCCCCATCATGACTGAGAGCAAGGTGATCGCCGTTGCCGCCGTGATGAATTGGAACATCATGGCGCCGGCCGTGGCCGCCCAAACGCGTGTAATGAGCGAGGCGATCGCGAAGCAGACCGCGGCACCAGCTGGCAGCAGCGCCGCCCAGCCGATCGATGTGAAATTCGGGCCGATCACGATATAGGCGCCGATCAGGCCTGTAATGACCGCTGCCCAACGCAGCGGTCCGACCCGCTCGCCAAGACACAGGGCGGCCATCGCGGTCAGAACCAAGGGTTGAATGAATAGGATCGCGGTCGCTTCGACGAGCGGCAGGATCGTTAGCGCAGCGTAGAACAGGCCTGAACCGAGCGTGATGACGGCGCCACGTAAAGCCAATGGCCAGATCGGTCGTGGCCACGGCTGTGAAAACGCATTGGACGTGATTGCAATGGCGAGGCCAATGAGGATGACTTGCAGAAGAAACCGCGTCCATGTGATTTGCGCAATGTTCAGCGTTTGCCCAAGAATTTTCACGCTCGACCCGATGATTGGGATCGTCAAAGAAAATAGAGCGATCAAAAAAATGCCAAGACGTACGTTGTCGCCCGCCCTTTCGGGCTCGGGCGCCGGCTTCTTGAGATTTTCTAGTGGGGCCAAGTCAATTTGCCTTTGGTGGCATGATCAATCGGGAGTGCTTTGCAGTGATCCTTGACACGTACCTCTTTTGCTGAGCGCGGAGAACCGTGGTGTTTGGTCTTTGCCTCGTAAAACTCATTGTCGGCAGTTTGTCGGGGTGACGGAGCGCGCACCGCCGTCGCGAGCGGCTTCACATTGTGTTGCCGAAGTTGTACTGGGTTACCCCCCATGGGTTAGGTTGTGCTCATCTCGTTTTGAAGCGATGCCACTCTCAAACAAGGGTGGACGCCGTTCGGCACAAAATGCGACAACCTGGACACATGTCAGAACCGTTGATTGTGAAGTCGACATCATAGCTGGCTAGTACTGCGATGGTGGCTATATACGTTGAGACAGTATCGCAATCTTCCGCCAGGTGATGATTGATTGGCTTTTGGTAGGTCGTAGATGTCTGTGCCGGTAACGCGACGTTGGGCTGGAATAGCGGTGATCGCTGTCGCGGCGCTTGTCATAGGTGGCTGCGCTGCGCAGCTCGTGCGCACTCCTGTGCCGGCCAACTTGGTTGATCAAGCAGCGATCGCTGATGCGCCGGATGTGCGCTATTGGGGCGATGCACTGCCAAAAAATATTCGCCAGGCAATTGCCTTATCCGATCGGCAGAGCCGTCGGAAGCGTCCGCATCTCTTCAGGAACGGCCGGCGAAAGGCAGTGAAATTCCTTGCGATTTCTGGTGGCGGTAGTCATGGCGCGTTCGGGGCCGGTCTTTTGGTTGGCTGGACTGCGGCCGGAACCCGGCCCGAGTTTGATCTCGTGACCGGTGTCAGTACGGGGGCGCTGTCAGCGCCTTTCGCATTTCTCGGCCCTAAGTATGATCGTCAACTTAAGGAAATCTACACGCGTTACGGCACGGAACAACTCATCCAAAAGCAGGTCATTGCCGGTCTTCTGGGTGGTGCGGCGATTGCGGATAACTCGAAGCTTGCGTCCGTTATTGCATCTTACGTTGACCGCGATTTCCTGCGGGTTGTGGCGCGCGAGCATAGGCGCGGTCGGCGCCTCCTGATCAGTACCACCAACATCGATGCAGAGCGTCCCGTTGTTTGGGACATGGGGCGTATCTCTCAACGTGACAGTAAAAGATCGCTTGCCCTTTTTCGTAAGATCCTGCTTGCGTCGGCCGCAGTCCCAGCCGTATTCCCGCCGGTGGTGATCAACGTGCGAGCAGATGGCAGGAACCTGCAAGAGTTGCATGTTGATGGCGGTACAACGGGGCAAGTATTTTTTCTGCCACCGCAATTGCTGGTGCGGAACATCGTTCCTAAGCACAGGCGCAGGCGCCCGGTCACTGCTGAGCTGTATGTTGTGATGAATGGATCGCTGTCGCCAAAGTTTCAGACCGTAGAAGCACGTACGACGGCGATTGCCAGTCGCTCGCTATGGACAATCATGAAGCAGCAAGCGATCGGCGATCTCTATAAGCTTTATGTCGAAGCGCGCAACAACCGGATCAAGTATTTTCAAGCTTCAATTCCCGATAGCTTCACGATGACCAGCAAGGAGCCATTTGATTTGAAGTACATGCGTGCGCTTTTTCAGCATGGATTCGATCTGGGAAAGCGGGGCTATCGCTGGGCCCGCCTGCCGCCCGGGCTGAACGCCGATGTCGCAGCGATCCGTTGATCTGTGCTGTTCTCAACAACATGTCAGTGTTGTCTTGAGGCTGCCGGTTGACGCCGACACATGGACCTGAGAAGGATTGAGCGTAATCGGCTGGAAGTTCAGAGCCACCAAGTGTTCCAGGTCAACTATCATAGACGGACGTGATTACTGTCGAGCACGACGCATGCTGATCGCAACGCTACTGACATCCTTGATAACTGCGCTGACAATTTTGATCCACTATGAAGCGATCCGGATTGTTCACCGTTGGAATCGGCGACCGTCGTGGGGCGGCACCCGCCTGATGGTTATTGCCGGAGTTTTCTTTCTGTTCGCTGCCCATGCGGTAGAGATTTGGTTGTTCGCGGCTGGCATCTACTTCGCCAAGAACGTACTACTTCTCGGCGGGCTGGAAGGCGCGTTTACTGAAACCAGCGCGGACTACCTCTATATCTCTGTCGTCACTTACGCGTCGGTTGGCTACGGCGACATTCGTCCAACTGGTTTCATTCGTACGATGTGTGGGTTTGAAGCACTGACCGGCATCCTGATGATGGCCTGGTCGGCAGCCTACACGGTTTCGCGGCTGCAACAGTTGTGGGGTGAAGGCGACAAGGCGGGGTAAGTGCAGTCGTGCGTGGCTTATCGACCAGCGCGAACTGCATGTTTGAGCTACATCAATTCTAGGTCCGAAAATTGCTGGCAAGAGTTTTAGCGTAAGCGATGCGGTCATTTTCGACACCGCATGTGGGAGTGGGACAGCCCAGGAAGTCACGCGAATGCCTAGCCGGCGGGATATTGATGAGCGCGATATTGATCGTCTCCTAGCCGCATTGACTGACAGTCAAATCGCGTCACTTTACGGTATGTCGGAAATGGAAGTTCACAGGCTCCGGCGCGCGCGCCGAAACCGTCTATTTTCACCGCGTCCAAGGAACGATGGAGGTAACAAGTCTGACGCCTGAGATTGTTCTGGCCTCTACCCAAAGTCCAGTTATCATATGTGGCCCATCCTTTGAGCCAAGTTGGCTAGCGCATGCTGCGATTGCGAGTAGACAATGAAATCCCTGTGCGGTGACAATCCAGACCAGCAGGTAGCGGCTGATGCGCCACAGGACGGCGCGCACGAGCGAGCCAACCTCTTTTCTGTTCTAGACTTGGTGCCGGATGTTATCGTCACGATTGACGAGAATGGTTCTATCGCCTCGTTCAGCCCGGCGGCTGAAAAGCTCTTCGGGTATCAATTGAGTGAGGTGATTGGCCAGAACGTCAAAATATTAATGCCTGAGCCGTATCGCGGCGAGCATGACCGATATCTTGAGAATTACCGCCGGACTGCTGAAAAAAAGATCATCGGGATCGGTCGCGAAGTTGAAGCGCAGCGCAAGGACGGCACGGTCTTTCCGATAAATTTGGCAGTGAACGAATTTATGGTTGCCGGCATGCGCATGTTCACGGCTGTCGTGCACGACCTAAGCGAACTCAAACAGGCACAAGCCTTTAGCGATCGGCTCGGACGCATTCTCGATCGGTCACTGAATGAAATTTACGTATTTGCATCGAACACGCTTCGCTTCATTCAGGTGAATTATGGTGCGCGGCGGAACATGGGTTACTCGAGTGCCGAATTCAGAAGTTTAACGCCTGTCGATATAAAACCGGACTTCACGCAGCCTCAGTTTGAGGACTTATTGCGCCCCTTGCGTAACGGCTCTCAGGAAGTGCTTGTTTTTAAGACGTCGCATCAGCGTAAAGATGGGTCGACATACCCGGTAGAGATTCACTTGCAACTGATGCGCAGCGAGACTCCACCGGTGTTTGCAGCGGTCATACAGGACATCACTGAGATCGAGCGCAGCGAAGCAATTCTACGGCAGTCACAGAAGATGGAGGCGATCGGTCAGTTAACCGGCGGAATCGCACACGATTTTAACAATCTCCTCAGTGTTATCATGGGTAACAATGAGCTGCTAAGTCGATGTATTGGCGATGATTCACGGATGAACCGGTTCCTTGACAATTCAACCGGTGCTGCAGAACGTGCGGCGCAATTGACCAGCCAGCTTCTGACGTTTGCCCGGCGGCAGCCGCTTGAGCCAAAGATTGTCGATCCAAACGATTTGGTTTTGGATATGATGGATATGCTGCACCGGACTCTCGGTGAGACGATCGAAGTGGAAGCGGTCCTTGCGCCTAACATAGGCAGTATGCTCGCCGATCCTGTTCAAGTTCACAATGCGCTGCTTAATCTCGCGATCAACGCCCGCGACGCCATGCCGTGCGGTGGGCGGCTGATCATCGAGACGTCAAACGTTGAGCTTGATGAGAGTGCCGTCAAGTCGCGCGCGGACGCCGAGCCTGGACAATATGTGCGGCTGTCTGTGCGCGATACCGGAACCGGAATGACCCCAGACGTTCAGGCGCGTGTTTTGGAACCGTTCTTTACCACCAAGGAGCAAGGTAAAGGCACGGGGCTTGGCCTCAGTATGGTCCACGGATTTGCCAAACAATCTGGTGGCCACGTCGACGTTTACAGTGAGATCGGCCATGGAACGGCGATTAGCCTCTATTTGCCAAATGCCAGTGCGGCGCCAGTGATGAGCTTGCAAAACAATTTGCAGGGTTCCGACGAGCAAGCTACCGGTCAAACTGTACTGGTGGTCGAAGATGATCCAAACGTGAGGGAAGTAACCGTCGATCGGTTGGAGCATCTCGGTTATCGGATCATTGAAGCGACCAATGCCGCGGACGCGCTCGATATTCTTGATGCGGGTACTCGAGTTGACGTGCTTCTGACTGATGTTGTGATGCCGGGAGGAATGACAGGCGTTGAATTAGTTGGGCGAGCTCGGCTGAGGTATCCGACCGTCAGATCCATATTGTCGTCCGGTTATGCGCCAGATGGCGCCAACCTGCTCCCCGCAACACCCTGGCTGCGCAAGCCGTACACGTTATCTGCGCTGGCAAAGACCTTGCGCGACGTGCTGGAGGAGGGCAGTCTCAAATGAGATTACAATACGATAGCTTCTCAAGGTGCCTTGACGTTCGCCGCAAAAACGTATCCTACACCTCGGACCGTCTTTATTAAGGTCGGCGTGGCAGGTGACGGCTCGATTTTGCGCCGCAGTCGAACGACTAAGGCATCGATCGAACGATCGGTTGGTGACCACTCCTGTCCTTTGACAATGTCCATAATATTGTCACGTGAGAGAACGCGGTTAGCTCGTCTGACAAAGGCCAGGAGAAGATCGAATTCGCTGGTTGTTAAAGGATGATCTTGCCCATCATCGGACTTCAGCTCACGATGTGGTACGTTTAACTCGAAGCGGTCGAAGACGTATTTTTCAGAAGGAGTGGGAGATAGTTCGGGGGCCGGATCGGGCGTACAATGGTAGCGGCGCAAGACGGCCCTGATCCTTGCAACGACTTCACGCAGTTGGAAGGGTTTGGCGATGTAGTCGTCGGCGCCGAGTTCTAGTCCGACAACACGGTCGATCGTATCGCCTTTGCCTGTGATCATGACGATTGGCACATTCCGTTTTGCGCGGATTTCACGAACCAAGTCAAACCCGTTCTCACCGCCAAGGTTGAGGTCCAAGGTGATCAGGTCGATTGGTTGCTTTGCCAGAATCGCATTTATATCATCACCATTGACCGCCTCGGCGACAACAAATCCCTCCATCTCGAAACAGTCTCTCAGAAGCTCGCGAACGGAAGCTTCGTCATCGACGACGAGGATGTTCTTAACTTGTTGATTTATCGTCAATTTGAAGCTTTCTGCTAGTCAGTTCAGACAACTCGACGATCATTATTACAAACTCTTACAAATTGGTACACGCGTCTCATCGTATCGGAACATCGCGGTTGTTTATTGCACTGAGCTCATGATTGGCATGGGCCCAGTTCCCAGGAGGTTTGCCGATGCTTGCGATACAGACCCGAACGTTTCCTAAGACTGACGTTTGTGCTTCGACCGTATCGCCTTCCGTCGGAGAATTCGACCAAAGCGTCATGGGTTCCGCGACGAGGGTCGTCGAACGCAAGGAGCATGTCTTCTTCGAGGGCGATCCGGTCAGTCATATCTATAAGGTCGAGGCTGGCCATGTCTGCATTTACCGCCTGCTTGCCGATGGTCGGCGTCAGGTAATCGATTTTGCTTTTTCGGGCGATTTCATCGGGCTCGGCGCCAGCGGGCAGCACGCTATGAGTGCACAAGCCACTGAGCGGACGAAGCTACGGTGTTTGCCGGTTTCGGAGCTACGTCATGTTGTGAGCGAGAATCCCAGGCTCGGCCTTGAACTCTACGAAGCCATCGCTTGCGAACTCGGTGCTACCCGTGAACTACTAATGTCAGTCAGCCATCGGACTGCACAAGAACGGATCGCCGGTTTTCTGCTCGCGCTGTCGCAGCGCAATGCGCGCCATGGTGAGGATCCAACGACGGTTGTGTTACCGATGACGCGAACGGATATTGCCGATTTCCTGGGGCTGACAATCGAGACCGTCAGCCGAACCTTTAGTAAGTTTCGCGCTCAAGGCGTCATTGACTTGGAGCAGTGTATTCTGGTCACGATGTGTGATCTCGACCAATTGACGAGGATCGCAGAAGGCAGCGATGCATAGACGAATGCTCGCGTGGATGGCGCTCCATTGTCACAAACGGCTCGCGTTGGCTGGAAGTTCTCATATGCATTCAGCTTTGGGCCTCTCAGTCCATGCCATCTTCGCGAAGCTCTTTGAACACTTTGCTTGCCGTCAGCATGGCTTCGCGAATTAATGGCACACCTGTATATCCGGACAAATGCAGCAGTGCTTCGGTCAGTTCTTCTTCTGTCCAGCCTTGCCGTCGTGCCATGCGGATGTGCAAGGCCAACTCAGGATCACGACCGGTAGCGGCATCTGAGATCACGCAAATCAGTGTCCGTGTCTTGAGGTCGAGGCCGGGCCGGGTCCACAGTGCACCGAAGATATTCTCCGCAGCGACATCCCGAAACTTTTGCATCACGGGGTCTTCGTACGTTTTCTGGTTCATGCGCTCGACATATTTTTCACCAAGCAGTTCCGTCCGGATTGCCATACCTTTCGCGTGGAGGTCACTTTTGCTCATGTGCTTTCCTTTCTTACTTGTCACCGGAGTGCTGACTGTAGCGTGAAATGGTGAAGCATGTCCGTCAATCGCAACACGGATGCATCGAAAACGCCCCAATAAGCAGCGCGAAACTGCTTGAACGGGTTAGCCAAAGCACGTTTGAATGGGAGACTGACAAATAGTTTTACGATTGAAAGCCACGGAGGCCCGCAAACATGGCACAGGAAACCCTCACATTTGGCTGGTTCCTGCCGACCAGTGGCGACAGCCATGCACTGGGCGATCCGGCAGGGCACATTCCGCAAAGTCGTGCGTTATTTGATGAAATCGTTGATGTGGTAGACCGTGGTGGGTTTTCGTATTTGCTCATGCCGGTCAATACAAATTGCTGGGAAGCGACAGTGACCGGGGGCTTTTATCTGGCCCGAACGAAGAATATCGCGCCGTTGGTAGCGTTGCGCTCAGCTTATTGCAATCCGGTCCTGTCAGCCAAAATGTTTGCCACTTTAGATCAACTTTCGGGAGGGCGGCTCTGCATAAATCTCATCGCCGGCATCAATGACGATGACACCAAGTCAGATGGTATTCCCGATACCAAGAAAGTGCGTTACGAGAAAATGGACGAAGAAGTCCAGATCATGAAACGTTTGTGGTCTAGCGATGAACCAATTGGGTTCAAGGGTAAGCACTATCAAGTCGACTCAGCAATTGAGCCGAAACCGCTGCAGCAACCGCACCCTCCGTTCTTTCTCGGCGGCGGCTCGGAGCAGGCCTTGGAGATTTCAGCCAAGCATTCCTCCGTGCACTTGTTCTGGGGAGACCGGCCAACGGGTATCGCCGAGAAGATTGCGGACTTGAAGCGACGTGCGCAACGTTATGGTCGCGAAGAAGCGCTGCGGTTCGGAATGCGACTGCAGATCGTCTGCGCTGATACGGAAGAGGAAGCCTGGGCCAGTGCCTACCGTTTGATCGATGGTGTTGAAGGAATGAAGCTTGCCAACATGCGCACAAATAAAAATCCGGTCGAGGGCATTCGGCGAACGTCGGAAGCTAATCAACAGGTATGGAAGTTGCTCGACGAGTCCGGTGATGACATGAAGCTTGGTCCGCACCTTTGGGCTGGAATTTCAAAAGTGCGTGCAGGCGCCGGCATTGCCATCGTCGGCAATCCGGAGCAAGTGGCAGCGACGCTTGAAGAGTTTGTCAATGTTGGCTGCACGAGTTTCTGCTTGTCAGGCTATCCGCACGCAAAAGCTGCCAGCATCGTCTCCGAAAAAGTGCTGCCCTATTTTCAAGATCGTATGTCGTGCGATCATCCGCGGGCGGCATGATGTAAGAGCACGTTATAAGCAGACCTGAGAATTTCTTCTCTTTCGGTCGCAACTCAAGATTTTGTGGTTGGGCCTTCTCGCGGCGTTTTTAAGGAATAGCCATGGGCACGAGCGATATTGACGCCATCATTGGCTTCTGGTTGGGCGCCAGTCTCGAAGGGCCAAAGGCAGCGTTCGCACGACGTGATTGGTGGTATAAGGGCGGTGTAACGGTCGACGACGAAATTCGAGCACGGTTTGGTACTCTTATCGAAGAGGCCTGTTGCCGAAAACTATCCGATTGGCAATCGAAGGCCGAAGGTGCATTCGCCTTGGTGTTGCTGCTGGATCAATTTACTAGGAACATTTATCGCAACACGCCTCAGGCCTATGCAGGCGATCCAATTGCGTTCGATGTTGTGCAATACGCGATTGATCGAAAACTGGATCGAGACCTTCATCCGGTGTCGCGCATTTGGCTCTACCATCCGTTTCATCATTCTGAGCAAATTGAGGAACAGGATAGGGGGCTTCGACTGCTGAATGACATGCTTGGCAAATCGCCGAGTGACTGGCATCCGTACATTCAACGCAGCATCTGGGGTTGGACGCGGCATCGAGATATCGTTGCCCGCTTCGGGCGCTTTCCGCATCGCAACGCCGTGCTTGGTCGCGCTTCCACCGAGTTGGAAATAGTGTTCCTGGCGTCCGACGGTGAAGCCTTTGGTCAAGGCCCAGCACCAGATGTCAACGGCGACGCGAACGGAAGCGTGTAGCCTTCGCATGTCGGTTATCGAAACGTTGTGGCAAGGTGGTCAATTAGGGCGCGGATGCGAGCCGTCAAATGCCGGCCGGGCGGGTAAACGGCATAGAGGCCACCGGCGGGGATTTCTTCCTTCTCGAACATTATCTTGAGTTTTCCACTTTGAAGAAATGGACGCGCCGCGTAGTGCGGTCCGCGCCCGATACCAAAACCGCCAATGGCCATATGCGTAACCGCGCGCGGGGAGTTGGCACTAAACGTGCTCGCGACATCTACTGGAACCTCTTCGCCATTGATACGGAACATCCACGTGTATGGCGTTGGTGACGTCAGCAAGATCAGGCAACGATGCGACGCAAGTTCGTGGGGATGCCTCGGCGTACCATGTTCAGCCAGATAATCGGGCGAGGCGAAAACGACAAAGCGCATGTCCATCAGTTTGCGCGTGGTCAAGCTCGAGTCTTTTAGGGCGCCAAATCGGATTGCGATATCGAACCCCTCATCGATGAGGCTAACGTGCTGATCCGACAGGTGCATGCTGATTGATACGTTGGGATGAGTCATTTGGAATGGATGTAGCGCGTGGACAAGTTCGCGGCTGCCGAAGCCCGTCGGCGCGGTAATCCGGATCGGACCGGCGAGTTCCGCTTCATGCTGATGTACGAGGCCTTCAAGTTCATCGAACTGGTCTAGCAAAGGGCCGCAACGGGCGTAGTAGGCGCGACCGGTCTCGGTCAGCGTGACGCTGCGAGTCGTACGATTAAAGAGTTGCGCGCCAAGGCGCTCTTCAAGCTGGCGGATATACTTGCTTGCCAAGCGTGTCGTCATGCCTAGGCGCTTAGCGCCGCCCGTAAATGATCCCTTAGCGGCAACAGCAATGAACGTCCGCATGCCCTCGATCGTGTCCATCCGGCAGCTCCAAATCGGCTTGATTGTCCACATTTTGTGCCTAAACATTCCCAATATCAATGTATTATAACCAATATGGGTATGCGCTAGGTGTTCGTCATTGGCCGTTAGTGATTTAGGCGGCGTCTAGAGCAAAGGAACGTCAGATGTCGAACGTCATAAAGATCCATAGTTTCCCACTTTCCGGTCATGCACATCGGGTTGAACTTTTCGCGAACCTGGCTGGTATCAAGCATGAGGTGATCAACGTCGACCTTGCTGCTGGAGAGCAAAGGCGGTCGGCATTTCTGGCGCTAAATCCGTCGGGCCAGGTCCCTGTTATCGAGGACGGCGATGTTGTTATCTCGGATGCAAACGCTATTTTGGTATATCTCGCGCGTAAGTATGCACCGGATTTCCTCCCGCGAGAGCTGGAACGTGAAGCGGAAGTGCAGAAATTCCTGACGCTAGCTGCCGGCGAGATTGCTTTCGGTCCCGCGGCCGCTCGCTTGATCAACGTGTTCAAGGCACCGCTTGATGCCGATTTCGCCAAGGCGACGGCTTCAAAAGTTTTGGGAAAACTTGAAGCACATCTTGAGGGCCGTGACTTCCTCGTCGGAAATGCGCCGACGATTGCTGATATCGCGATCTATAGCTACACGGCACACGCCCCCGAAGGTGATGTGTCGTTGCAACCTTACCCGAACGTACGTCGTTTGCTTGCCAATATTGAAGCACTGGACGGGTTTGTGCCGATGCCATCAACAAGAGTTGGCTTGGCGGCATGAAGTTCGACCCAAGCTGGTCCGCCGTAACAATCACCTAAACGGCGGGCTCGGCCTCCCCTTGCTAAGTTGGAAACCAGTAGCTGGGCACCAGAATGCCCGAACAAGATACCTAAATCGAGGGCCAACATGGTCGAAAAGCCAAGTGAAAATGTCAATGACTCACCCTTTCATGCCGGTGAGCAGGAACTACAAGCGCGTGTTGGCAAGCGCGAGCAAATGGAGCGTTTGGGGAGCCGGGTTATTCGCAAGTTCATGCCAGACCAACACCGCGTATTCTTCGAGAAACTACCATTCCTGATTGTCGGCGGCGTTGATGGCTTAGGATGGCCTTGGGCATCTGTCGTCTCAGGCCGGCCGGGTTTTATTCAATCTCCGGACGCTAGTACTTTGCTGATTGATGGACATTTGCCTGTAGGTGACCCATTGCAAGAAGCATTCGTACCAGATGCCCGGCTGGGCTTACTCGGCATGGAGCCGGCTACGCGCCGACGCAATCGGATGAACGGTCATCTCACGGAAGCTGCCAATAGTGGTTTTGCGGTTGCCGTCGACCAGTCATTTGGTAACTGCCCGCAGTACATTCAGACTCGCTCAATTGAGTTCGTTCGCGAGCCTGGTACGCCAAGTGTCGGTCGTGGCTCAAATGATTTCTTCTCTTTGGATGAGCCGTCTCAAGGTTTGATTGCGTCCGCCAACACGTTCTTTGTCGCGAGCTTCGCGCGCTCAGACAAAGAAAATAGCATCGGCGATGTCGACGTATCGCATCGTGGCGGGCGTGCCGGCTTCGTAAAGGTCGATGGCAGTACGCTCACCATTCCAGATTATCCCGGCAATTACCATTTCAATACGCTTGGCAACTTCCTGGCCAACCCGAAGGCGGGCCTGACATTCGTAGATTTCGAAACAGGTGACGTACTTTACCTGACTGGAAAAGTCGAACTGATCTGGGAAGACGATGCTGAAGTCGAAGCGTTTATGGGCGCGGAGCGCGCATGGCGCTTCACCCTTGATCATGGTCGTTATATTGAAGACGCGTTGCCGTTCCGCGCGCCGATGGAGGAGTATTCGCCGAATTCCTTGTTGACAGGTGACTGGCAGCAGACGGCTTCAACTTTGGCAGCACAAGCTAAGCGTGACGCTTGGCGGCCGTATAGGCTGACTCGCATCGAAGATGAGAGTTCAGTTATTCGATCATTGTATCTGGCACCAGTAGACGGTGATGGCCTGCCATCCTTCAAGGCCGGTCAATTCTTGACCATTCGCGTGCAGCCAGACGATGCCGACAAGCCGATCGTGCGCACATATACGGTTTCGTCTTCGCCAGGCGATGAGGTGTATCGTATCTCAGTGAAACGTGAGCCTAACGGTCGCGTTTCAAAGTATCTCCACGATGCCCTGAAGCCGGGCGATATCGTCGAAGTCAAGGCGCCGTCTGGTAGCTTCTTTGTTGATCCGAGCCAAACGCGACCGGCTGTGCTGTTGGCGGGCGGTGTCGGCATCACACCAATTATCTCAATGGCGCAACACGTCTTATCGGAGGGGATCCGAACGCGCCATCTACGACCGTTGACGATCCTGCACGCCGCGCAGACAACCGAGCATCGCGCCTTTGCAGATGATTTTCGGGAACTACAGCAACGGTCCGATGGTGAAATCCGCTATTTCTCATTCATCAGCCGGCCACAATCTGATGAGAAGCGGGGTGTCGCTTTCAATTATACCGGACACATTTCAGCGAATGCGCTGAGGCAGGTTCTGGCTTTGGATGACTATGATTTCTATCTCTGCGGTCCGGTCTCGTTCATGCAATCAATCTATGACACGTTGCGGTTGTTGGGCGTGCGAGACCAGCGCATATTTGCCGAAGCCTTCGGTCCCGCTTCCCTCAAGCGAAACCCCGATACTGGCCACGCAGTTTTCGTACCTCAAGAAGAAGCAGAAGCGGCAGTCATCAAGTTCGCGCAAGCCGGTTTCGAACAGCATTGGAACAAAGGTCATGCGACCATCCTTGAAACTGCAGAGCAGCAAGGGCTTTCTCCGGCTTACGGGTGTCGCAGTGGATCATGCGGCTCCTGTGCGGTGAAACTAAGATCTGGCAGCGTTGCTTATCGTTCTGAGCCATCTGCAACTATCGCAGCTGACGACGTGTTGATTTGCTGCGCCGTACCGGGCAAGGGCTCAGGCACGGTGGTGGTCGATCTTTGATGATTTAGGTCTCAGCCAGATACAGAACTCCAACTAACGATAACAACCCAACCGATTATTTCGGTACTTTGTTGGATCGCGCCTAGCACATCGCCAGTCTGGCCTCCGATCTGGCGCCAAGCGAGCGAGGCAAGTATCAGACCGACTACTATCATAGAAATCGCGATGATTGGCCATGCGCTTGTAAAGGCTGCTAGTGCAACCAACCCTAGAATACCAGCAATTACACATCGCGGCATGGCAACACCTGAGGCCGACTTGCCCAGCCCGTCTGTGCGCGCGGATGGCATGGCGAACAGACCAATCACCATCGCAGTGCGGCTTGCGGAGGCAAGGGCGATCATTGCGCCAGCAACGACATGCGGTGCATCCAAGGCCGCGATGCACACTGCGCGCGCCGCAAGCGACAATATCAACGTGAGGATGCCGTAGCTGCCGACATGACTGTCGCGCATGATAGCCAGCTTGCCGATCCGGTCCTGACCGCCACCAAGGCCATCAGCGGTGTCGGCAAGGCCGTCTTCGTGCAAGGCACCGGTCAATGCAATACCGGTGGCGATGGCGACAACTGCAGCGAGAGGCGGGGGTAAATGCGCCGCATGTGCCACGGCATAAGCCGTTGCGCTTAAACCACCAATGATCAGGCCAACAAGTGGGAACGCCCAGACAGTCGATGCCGTAGCGGGCACGGGCGGGCGAACCCGGCCCCCCGGCAATCGAGTTAACGTCATCAATGCGATACGCGCTTCGGCCAACCGCTGCAAGACCCAATCGCGCGCCACGTTCATTGCGTTGACACTCCCGCCTCGGCGAATGTCGCCATGCCGTTGTGGCAGGTTAGTGCGGCGCGTAGGACGGACAGAGCTAAGGCGGCGCCGGTCCCTTCACCAAGCCGCATGTCAAGGTCAAGCAATGGCCGTTTGCCAATTTTCTTGAGTAGCTGGTGATGCCCCGGTTCGCCACTCATGTGGCCAACAAGGCAGTGATCCAGCAGTGACGGATTGAGCGCGTGCAAGATACCGGCGGCGGCAGTGCAAATGTACCCATCCAGTATCACTGGCGTTCGTTGCAAGCGGGCTGCGAGGATTGCGCCGCAAAGTGCGGCTTGCTCGTGCCCGCCGTAGGCTTGGAGGACTGCAAGCGGATTGCCTTGCAAAGAAGCATGCCGAGCGAGGCCGGATTCGAGCGATGCGATTTTGAGAGCCACACCGTCTGCACCGGAGCCCGTGCCTGGACCAACCCACTGCGCAGTGGGACCGCCAAACAGTGCTGCGCAAAGTGCAGCGGCAACGGTCGAATTGCCGATTCCCATTTCACCCAAGATCAGAATATCTGCAACTGGTCTGACGGCATTGGCGCCCCGATTGAGGGCATCAACGACCTGTGGCTCAGTCATTGCTTCGTCAATTGTGAAATCCCTAGTCGGGGTGAGTTGCTCAAGCGCGATAACAGATAGCGCGGCACCGTTAATTTGGCACAATTGGTTGATCGCCGCACCGCCGGTCTCGAAGTTCTGCACCATCTGAGCTGTAACGCTTTGCGGGAAAGCGTTGACGCCTTGCGCACAAACACCGTGGTTGCCAGCGAACACAAGCGCCTGAGCGTGTTTGATTTCTGGACGCGGTGTTGCCCGCCAACCAGCCATAAACAAGGCGAGTTCTTCCAGGCGTCCAAGTGATCCGGGCGGCTTAGTCAGTGTCGCCTGTCGTGCTTTTGCGGTGCCCATAGCTATGGCATCAGGCTTCGGAAGGTCGGCGATCAAATCGGCTACATCGGAGAGGCGATCGAAGTGGATCATCGTGCTGATCCGGGTTTTAGTTGCAGTGAGAGGCCCGATACCGCCAGGTGGACTTCATCGGCAGCACCTGCCACGCGTTGATTGAGCAAGCCAGCCGCGTCGCGGAACGCACGCGCCAACTTGTTTTCCGGAACGATGCCGGCGCCAACTTCGTTCGTCACAAAGACGACGGGCGTGTGCTGGTCCGCAAGAGCGGCTGTCAGTTCGCCCGCCGCCGCTTCCCAATCCGCATTATCTAACATTAGATTGCTGAGCCAAAGCGTCAGGCAGTCGACCAGACGAGGCCCACGACCGTTCGTTTCCTTGAGCGCGGCGGTTAGATTGATCGGCACTGTAAGCGTCGTCCACTCCGGGCCGCGGCGAGCCCGGTGCTGAGTTATTCGATTGGCCATTTCGTCATCGTACGGCTCGGCAGTCGCAATATAGATCGGATTGTCGCCAAGGCCGCCGACGAGGCGCTCGGCGAGCGCGCTTTTGCCCGATCGTGCGCCGCCCGTGACTAGAAATATCTTGCTCATCCAGTCGGGAATAAGCAAATAGGTGGCGCTGGCAAAGCGAAAAATGCGCCAAGTTGGCACTAGCCCGCATAAAGAGGTAATCGGATTGGCAACAGAGTTCCTGCTCATTCGGCATGCGCCGTCGCATCCGTCAGGGCATCTTTACGGCCGCACGGATGTTGCCGCGGATGTCACGGACAGCATGGAGATTGCTGCTGTTCGACAGGCCGCCGGGGTTGTAACTCATTGGGTATCAAGCCCTGCCTTGCGTTGTCGACAGACGCTCACGGCGATCTGGGGCGACGCTGTGCTGCCCACGGAAGATCCACGTTTATGGGAGCAGGATTTTGGTGAATGGGACGGCTTGTCTTACGCAGATGTGCCCGATCTCGGTGCCTTGCCACCAAATTCTTTGGCGCATCATCGTCCGCCCGCTGGTGAAAGCTTCAAGGATGTCTGCGATCGCGTGCATCCGGCGATGCGCGACATCGCTGCGCGAACTGGCAAATCCCGCGTCGCCATCGTTGCCCATGCCGGCGTCGTGCGCGCTGCGATCGCGCTTAGCTTTGCGGCATCGAAGCACGACGCCGCAGCCTCAGCCTTGTCGTTTGATGTGGAACCGTTGTCGTTGACAGTGTTGCGCATGCATGCTGTCGACGCCATTTCGATTGCCTGCACGAACTGGCGCCCGTCATGCACATGATGTTTGGACGAGCACGGCGCATGCGAGTGACCTTATGAACATGGCCGCGATCCTATTGCTTGCGATGATCATCGAGGTTGCTGTTGGTTGGCCAGAATGGCTTCATCGGAGAATCGGCCATCCAGTCACTTGGATAGGACGTTTCATCAGCTTTCTGGATCGCCGGTACAATCGAGCGGACACGCCTGATCGTTTGCGCAGATTTTATGGGATGGTCGCGGCAATTTGCGCCATCGGGCTTGTTGGTTTCGCGGGTTGGATTATGGCCCATTTGCTCCCGAATGGCCTCTGGGGTGTACTGATTGGCGGCGTAATAGCCTGGCCGCTGTTGGCGACTCGTTCGATGTACGAGCACGTCGCGGCGGTCGCGCGGCCCTTGGCAAGCGATGATATTGGCAAGGCGCGCGAGGCGGTTGCAATGATCGTCGGACGAGAGCCCGACCGACTTGAGCCGGCGGCCATATCTCGAGCTGCTTTGGAAAGCCTCGCGGAGAATACGTCTGACGGTATTGTAGCACCGGTATTTTGGGGGCTGCTCTTGGGTTTACCGGGGATAGCTGGCTACAAAGCCGTTAACACCCTGGACTCGATGATCGGTCATCGCACGCCACGTCATGAGGCGTTTGGGTGGGCTGCTGCGCGTATTGACGATATTGCGAATTTCTTGCCGGCGCGTCTGACAGGCGGAATGTTTTGCATCATTTCAAGCCGTTTCAGGGCAGCGTTCGCCTGCATGTTGCGTGATGGCCGCCAACACCGATCGCCCAACGCCGGCTGGCCTGAAGCAGCCTTGGCCGGTGCACTAAACGTGCGACTGTCGGGCCCGCGTGCCTATGCAGCCGGCGTGTCCGATGAACCCTGGTTGAATTTTGCGGCGCGCGACGCTGAGGCGATGGATCTTGAACGGGGGCTGGCGCTGTTTGTGCGTACAATGCTGCTGCTTGCTGGCATGCTTGCGTTATTGGCAATGATTTGAGAGACAGGCGCATGCGCGATCATGGCGGCAATATTGACGAGGCGATCGCCAGGTTTGGCGGGGAAGCCGCGCGTTGGATCGATCTTTCGACGGGCATTAACCGGCAGCCGTACCCAATCCCGTCAGTTTCGCAACGGGCCTGGACAGATTTGCCGACACATTCCGCACGGGAGAATTTATCCTCGAAAGCAGCGCGTGCCTACAGCACGACGGCGAATGTTCTGCCCGTCGCTGGTGCACAGGCCGCGATTCAGTTGATCCCACGATTGATGACGGCCGGCACCGCACGTGTGCTGGCGCCGACCTACAACGAGCATGCAGCGGCGCTGCGTCAGATTGGCTGGCAGGTTAGCGAAGTCGAAGAAATTGGCGGCCTTGACGGTGCTAGTTTGGCTGTGGTCGTCAATCCGAACAACCCAGACGGGCGCCGGTACGCTCGTCACGACCTTTTAGCCCTAGCGGATAAGGTTGGGCTTTTGGTTGTCGATGAGAGTTTTGCCGATCTTTCACCTGAACTGTCGCTCGCCCCTTTTGCTGACCGGTCGGGGCTCCTGGTGCTGCGATCTTTTGGCAAGTTCTACGGTTTAGCGGGACTTCGGCTCGGGTTCGTCATCGGAGCTTCAGATAGGTTGTCTGCACTGCACGAAATGGCGGGACCGTGGTCTGTGTCAGGAGTGGCACTGGAGATCGGCCAAAGGGCGCTTGATGATGATGCGTGGCGATCGCAAACCACCGAACGATTGCAGCGCGAAGCTGAGCGACTGGATCGACTTGCCTATAGAGCTGGTTGGGAATTAGTCGGCGGCACGGCGCTGTTCCGCACCTACGTAACGTCGAATGCTGCCAAGTCACGGGATGGTCTGGCAAGTCATCAGATTTGGACTAGGATCTTTCCCTATTCGGAAAGTTGGCTGCGACTGGCGTTGCCTGGCAGCGACATCGAATGGCAGAGGCTTGAAGCGGCCCTTGATGTGAAGCCATCTGACTAACGTGCGATCTTCAACAGCTCATCAATATCGAGGTGTGTTTCCATATGTGCTGCCAGCTGGTCCAATGTCGTGTCAATTGTCGCTCCGTAGGATTGACCGGAGGCGGAGACATCGCGCTCTTTCAGAAAGGCCGTTCGGAAATCATCATCAACGAACAGCCCATGCAAATAGGTGCCGCATATTCTGCCATCTGCTGAGCAGGCGCCTTCAGGTTTGCCATAAACTTGGGCAAACGGCCGGGCTCGATCGACCCCGTCACTACGCCCGATGTGTATTTCGTAACCGCTGATTTTTCTACCTGTCGCTGCGTGGCGGCCGGTGACGATTTGGACCGATTTTTCGGAAACCATAGTTGTCTCGATTTGTAGGAGGCCCAGACCGTCCGTGTCGCCGGGAGGCCCCTCAATGCCGTCCGGATCTCGCACGACGTTGCCAAGCATCTGATAGCCGCCGCAAATGCCGAGCACGTGGCCACCCCGGCGTACGTGCGCCTGAATATCGATGTCCCAACCTTGCGCGCGCAAAAAAGCGAGATCGGAGCGCGTGGATTTGCTGCCCGGGATGATAACTAGATCGATGTCACCCGGCAGGACCTCGCCGGGGCGGATTAGCGAGAACGTGACACCAGGTTCTTGGGCGAGCGGGTCGAAGTCATCGAAATTGGCGATCCGCGATAGCGCCAAGCCGGCGATGCGCAAACCACCACGTTCCGGCGATTGGCGCAGATCCATAGCGTCTTCGGCAGGAAGTTTGTACGCTTCACTGAAATACGGCAGCACGCCGAGACCGCGCCAGCCCGACCGCTCAGCGATGAGGCGGTAGCCGTTATCAAATAATGAAGGATCACCGCGAAACTTGTTGATGATGAAGCCTTGGATTTGTGCAGCGTCATTAGGTGCGAGCACGGTTTTAGTGCCGACCATCTGTGCAATGACGCCGCCGCGGTCGATGTCTCCGATCAAAACAACCGGGACGTCCGCCGCGATCGCAAAGCCCATATTTGCAATGTCGTTCGAACGCAGGTTCACTTCGGCCGGACTGCCGGCACCTTCTATTACGACGAGATCGAAACGGCTCCGAAGGCGTTCATAACTTTGTAGCACAGGTTCCAGCAAGCTTGGTTTCAATGCAGCGTAATCCCGAGCTCGCACGGTTGTTTGCAGCCGACCGTGCACAACGACTTGGGCGCCAATTTCGGATTCCGGCTTAAGCAGAACAGGGTTCATGTCCACGATTGGATCTAAGCCGCAAGCAGTCGCTTGCATGGCCTGCGCGCGTCCAATCTCGCCGCCGTCGACAGCAACAGCCGCGTTGTTAGACATGTTCTGCGGTTTGAACGGTGCGACGGACAATCCCCGCTTCCTGGCGGCGCGGCAGAGCCCGGCCACCAAAAGTGATTTGCCGACATTCGAACCGGCGCCTTGCAGCATCAACGCGGTCATGGTTGGAAGGCCTTAGAACTCGACGCCTTTTTGCGCCTTCACACCGTCACGGAAAGGGTGCTTCAAGAGCGTCATTTCGGTTGCCAAGTCGGCGATCTCAAGCAACTCCGGCTTGGCGTTGCGCCCGGTTAGGATGACGTGTGTCATCTCCGGCTTTTCGGTTTGTAGGAAATCCACCACTTCGGCGATATCCAGATAGTCATAGCGCAGCGCAATGTTGATCTCGTCGAGCAACACCATGCGCATCGTTGGTTTCAGGATCAGTTCTTTGGCTTTGACCCAACCGGCCTGGGCGGCTGCAATATCGCGTTCACGGTCCTGCGTCTCCCAGGTAAAGCCTTCGCCAGAGACATGAAATTCGCACTCATTGGCAAAGCGTTTCCGTAGGAAATCGCGCTCGCCGGTCGCCCAGTTGCCTTTGATGAACTGCACAACGGCGCAAGGCATCTCGTGGGCGATGCACCGCATGATCATGCCGAACGCTGATGACGACTTGCCTTTGCCGGCCCCGGTGTGGACAATGATCAAGCCCTTTTCGGTGTTCTTGTCCTCCATCATTCGGTCGCGCGCGGCTTTGATTTTGACCATCTTATCGCGATGCTGGGTGTTTTTGTCGGTCATCGAGAATCCTAAAGCTTGACAGCCATGCGCTGGATGGCGCATCGATCACGGGTTGGTGCCTGTGTACAGCAGGTGAAAAGGGAATGCGATAGGGCGCGAGCTCGAAGCGCAGCCACCCCCGTGACCGTAACCGGAGAGGCCTCCGATGCCACTGGCGCAATGCTGGGAAGGCAGGCAGGCTGTCTGAGCGTCAGCTCAGAGATCCGTTAGCCGGGAGACCTGCCAGCGCGGACGTGGACCGGACGGGGTGTTTCGGTGACGGGTCAGCGTTGCTGTTGCCCGCCATGTAGCCCTTGTCCCCTTTTGAGGGACTTGCAATGCCATCACAAGAAACAGCAGAAAATGCCGCCGTTGCGCCTGACAGCGCGAAGGTCGAACTGCTGATCTGTTCGACCTGTCGCCGAGACGAAGCCGGAGATTCGGAAGCGCCACGCCCGGGTGCCTTGCTGCACGCCGGTCTCGAAGGTGCAGAATTTCCCGCAGGTGTCGAGATTCGCTCTGTCCAATGCTTATCGAATTGTTCGAAGGGTTGCACGATCGCGCTACGCAGTCCTGGCCGATGGACGTACGTTTACGGCAACATTGATCCGGAAACTCAACTAGCGACCGTTGTCGATGGCGTAACCCGCTACGCTTCGACAACTGACGGTCTTGTTCCCTGGCGTGAGCGTCCGGAGCATTTCAGGAAGAATTGCATTGCCCGCATTCCACCGATCGAGGTGGCATCATGAGCAATCTTGAAAAGACACCTGTGACTGTCATCACGGGTTTTCTCGGTGCCGGCAAGACGACGGTCATTCGACACTTGCTGGAGAATCCGCAAGGTAGGCGCCTCGCCGTGATCGTCAACGAATTTGGCGATGTCGG
>JAGDYV010000005.1:0-21599 GCA_049116495.1 Hyphomicrobiaceae bacterium
TTGACATGGGCGGCACCACCGCGAAAGCCTCGATGGTCGAGGATGGCAACGTCATGCGCGCGCAGGAATATGCCGTCGGTGCAGGCATCATGGTTGGCTCGCGGCTGTTGTCGGGTGCCGGTTATACGCTGAAAGTGCCGGCGATTGATCTCGCCGAGGTTGGCGCCGGCGGCGGCTCACTGGTTCAGATCGACGGCGGCGGTGCCATGCAGGTCGGTCCACAATCGGCCGGCGCGATTCCCGGTCCGGTATGCTACGGTAAGGGCGGCGAGACAGTGACCGTCACCGACGCAAATGTCGTCCTTGGCCTGCTCAACCCGGCACATCTTGTTGGTGGGGCGCTGACACTTGAAGCGGATCGTGCGAGTGCAGCATTTCAGAGGCAGGTCGCCGATCCCCTTGGTCTGTCGCTCGAAGATGCCGCGCACGGCGCCTTCCGCATCGCCGCTTCGAACATGATCCGCGCCATCCGTGCTGTGTCGAGCGAACGCGGCCGCGATCCGCGCGAGTTCGCCTTGTTTGCGTTCGGCGGTAACGGACCACTGTTTGCCTGCGAGATGGCTGCCACGCTCGGCATGCGGCGGGTCGTCGTGCCACCGTCGCCAGGGTTGTTCTCATCATTCGGTTTGCTGTATGCCGACCTCGAACACCACTATTCACGCACCCTGCGCCGGGTGACGACGGAGGCTGATCCAGCCGAAATCCAAGCCGCTTGGAGTGAACTTGAAACGCAGGCGCGTGCGCAATTGGCCGCCGACGGCCTCGACGCCGATCACATGCAGATCCGCCGCTCGGCTGCGTTGCACTACAAGGGCCAGAGTTTTGATCTTGTCGTGCCGGCGCCGGCCGGTTCGATCGATGCCGCCTATCTAGACGCCCTAGCCGAAGCGTTCGGCGCCGAGCACGAACGCATGTACGGCCACCGTGCCGGTCCTGACGAACCGGTCGAACTGGTCTCGATACAGGTGCTGGGTATCGGTTTGCGTGACACAGGCGGCGTACCCGACCGTGTCATGCCGAGCCGGCCGGAGCCGGAGCCCGGTCCAGCACGTCGCGCCTATTTCGGGCCTGACCACGGTTGGCATGATACCCCGATCTTGCGCCGATCCGATCTTGCGACAGAGCGTACCGGACCGTGCATCATCGAGGAGTACGACGCGACCTGCGTTGTCCCGCCCGGCGCCAAGGCCACGCTCGATGCCGGCGGCAACATCGTTATTCAGTTGGGTTGAGCCAGGACGTTGGCGGCTCTACCTGTCTACGCAGCCCGACCAAAAGATGGCTTGGGCATCAATATCAGCCTGTCGCGCTGATCCGCAGGGCTAAGAAGGCTTGCCTTGGCCTCGTTGATTGGTGGCAGGGGGGCTGATTGTGCCTGGGCCGCTGTCTTTTGTGCACGGGCGGGGCGGTCATTTAGACCTTCCATTAGTTCGTCAATGTTGGAGCTATGCTGCAACCGTGCAGCGAATTCGGCATCATCCATGATTATCACTATGAATCATCCTCCCGGTAAACAAACTTGCGCGCTTGCGTGCCTCTGAATCGTGACCAGATAGGGTTGGCACTATGGCGCATCTTTGAATTCGATCGTCTGTCATCAGAAATCGAACAGCTCACTCAAGAACGAGTCCTTCTTCTTCTTTGGATACGAGCGCTGGGTTTCGCGTTCGCGGGTTGCAAACGACGGCGTGGGGACGGGCGCAGCCTGCACATTTGGAACTGATAGATCGATGATCTTGTCCAACTCTCCGCGATCCAGCCAAACGCCACGGCATTTCGGGCAGTAATCGATTTCGACGCCGTTGCGGTCCGTCATGACCAGTGTCTCGTTATCGATGGGACATTTCATTTTGTAATCTCCTAGCTAAGGAGGATCATGATCCGTTCGGTTGGGATCGACGACCGGTTCAGCATACGCGCCGACCGCAACCCCGTCAGGAATATTTAGGCATCCAACTTCGACAAATCGAGACTATATTTTTTGGTATTTTGATCGATTATTTCTATCAATTGCTCTGCTCCTGGCAGAGCATATCGAGCGGTCGCCAGGCGGGCCGGCTCCGACATACTAGGCGGTCACCGTATTGGTTCATGCAGGGGCTGATATGACGACACGGCCGATGGACAGGCCCCCTGTCGTTTGCGAAGCTCTGTCTGAAATCACGATCCCAACACGCGCGAAGTGGAATGAGAATGTCAGCCAAAACCGCCTATCAGGCGCTTGCCGAGTCGTTCGTTGCCGAGGGTGTCGATACCCACTTCGTGCTGATGGGGGATGGCAACATGCATTTCTCCACTGCGTTGGACCAGTTGCCGGGCATGGAGTCCGTGCACGTGCGCCACGAGCATTGTGCGGTCGCGGCGGCAACTGCCTACGCGGTTGCGTCCGGCAAGGTCGGGGTTGCCTCGGTCACCTGCGGTCCGGGCCTCACACAGGTGATCACGGCCCTGCCGGCGGCTGTTCGTGCCCAGGTGCCACTTGTCGTTTTTTCCGGTGAACCGCCGATCCACGCCAAATTCTACAACCAGGACATCGATCAGGCGCCGTTGGTGACAGCAACCGGCGCGCATTACGTTCGGGCCCATAGCTTGAAGCGGATGCTGGATTATGTCCGCGAAGCCTTCCACCTCGCCCAGGCCGAACGATGCCCCGTCGTCCTTGGCATCCCTTATGATCTGCAGAAGGAGCCGCTCCCGACGACGGCGCCTTATGTGTCGTCCAGTCAACTGCTGGCGGACGGAGGCCGTGCCCAGCCTGATCCTGCGCGGGTTGCTGAAGTCATCGAACGGATCATGCGTGCGCGCCATCCGATTGTGATCGCCGGTCGCGGCGCACTGCGCTCTGGTGCGCGGTCGGAAATTACCGCACTCGCTGACGAGATGGGCGCATTGCTGGCAACGACACTGCCGGTTCGCGGCTTGTTTGACGCGCATCCGTTTTCGCTCGGTGTTGCCGGTGGTTATAGCTCTGACCTGACCCGTGCGCAGTTCGAACAGGCGGATCTCGTCATCGCGTTCGGCGCTAGCCTCTCCTACTACACGAAAGACGGCGGCAATCTCTTCTCGAATGCTGCCACGATCCAGGTCGACACAGCCGTCAATGGCCTGCAGCACGGCATGCCCGCCGCTGATCTGTTCGTGACCAGCGATGCCAAAGCTGGTGCCGCTGCCATCTGCGATGCCATAATCGCAAAACGTGGCGCAGGTACCCCGCCCGTTGCTACGGTCCGCACGGACGCGCTTGCCGAAGAGATCCGCACGTCGATCGCCGACACCGCCGCTTTCGAGATCGCCCCCGGTCAGCTCGATCCACGCGCCGCCGTGCAGGGCATCGATACCGTCATCCCCAAGGACTGGGACGTCGTCAGCGGCTCCGGTCATCAATCCTACTTCAACGCCCACATGCGCGGGCGCCAGGCCGAAAAATTCCTCGCGATCCGCGAGTTTGGCGCGATCGGCAACGGCCTGTCATACGCCATCGGAGTAGCCGCAGCGCGCCGTACCGGTTCCAATAGCAGGGTCGTCCTGATTGACGGCGACGGCAGTATCCTGATGCACATACAGGAGTTCGAGACCATCAAACGTCTTGGCCTGCGCGTGCTGATCTGCGTCCTCAACGACGGTGCCTACGGTGCGGAGATCCACAAGCTCCGCGCCGACGGCCTCGACGACCGCCTTGCCGTTTTCGGGCAAACACCGATCCACGAGATCGCACAGGGTTTCGGCCTGCGCGGCGCCAAGGTCACCGACGTCGCACAGCTGCCGGCTCTGTTCGAAGCGTTCGACGCACAAGGCGAGGCCGAGGTTTGGAACATCCACGTGTCGGATCAGGTCACCGCCCCGACCATGCGCAAAACGATTTCGCGCGGCCACGGCGTGATGTAGTCGCGAGATCGTCTTTCAGTCTGAAGGGCCCTAAGAATCTACCGCACCGTTATTGGCAAACGCTGCACCGAGTTGTTGCCGAAGCCGCCGATGTCAAAATTCGGCTCGAGCGGCTGCGTATTGCCATTGACGTCGGTCGCACGGCACATCAGTTCATGTTCACCGGGCGCGGCTTCCCAATTGAACCGCCAACCGCGCCAGGCATACTGTCCGATGACGGGATCAAGCCGTGCTTCCTGCCAGGTCCCATCGATCGCGACTTCCACCTTCTCGATCGGCACGCCGGCGCCGGACCACGCGCGCCCGAACAGCTCAACACGGCCGCTGTCGACGAGCCGTTGACGCGTATAGACGTCCGGCATGCCGGGCGGCACCATCAATGATTTGACGAGGATTGATGTAATAGGCTCGCCTGGCACGTCATCGCGGTCGCGGTAGATATAGGTGCCGACCTGTTGGTAGCCGTCGAATGCCCGGTCGATCACCTCGATGCGGTCGAGCCATTTGACACTTGCCATACCGTACCAGCCGGGCACGATCAGGCGCAGCGGAAAGCCGTGCTGCGGCAACAGCGGCGCACCGTTCATTTCCCAGACCAGCATCACGTCGTCATGCATTGCCTGTTGCGGCGACAAGCTGCGGCCATAGTCATGTTCGATGCCGCCGGAAAAACCGCGATCCTGGCCATAGAACACGACGTCATGCGCGCCGGATGTGAGCCCGGCCTCCTCCAGGATTGGCTTCAAGGGCGTGCCAACCCACTCCGCGGTGCCGACCGCCTCATGATACCATGGCTGGCTCTGGCGGCGCGGTGAAATCCCGGCACGACCGTTGCCGGCGCACTCCAGCGTTACGGGCAGTCTACGCTGTGGCCGCTGCTTCAGGTCTTCCAGCGTGATCGTTGTCGGCCGCTCGACCAATCCGCCGATGTTGAGCGTCCAACCCTCGGCGGTGGGCACAAACGGGACATCGAAATGGATCAGCAGATAGTGCAGTCCGGCCGGTGTCAGGTCATGGCGCAACCCTTCGAGCAGCGTCCCCGGATTGCGATTCGCGAGCCGCACTTCGGCCTGCGAAAACGGACCATCGGAGAGCGGGCTGCCTTCAGGATTGAAAAAGGGATGGTGGTCTGTCGACACGGGCTATTTCCATATGTTTCTTGAGATCCGGGAAGACTAGCCGATTTGCCGCCGCACGCCATTTGCAATGTGATCTATTGTAGCGCTGGATAAAGGTGCGATCGGTCCCGGGTCATGTCTTTTTCAGCGGATTTGCATGAAACGCCAGACGGTTCTATCCGCCGGGCTCCTGCCAGTTGGCATGACGGGGATGATGTCACGGGGTTGTTTGGCTCTGGTGTTTCAGCAATATTCATCCAGACGACGTGGATTTAAGTGAGGTTGTCGCATGAACGAACTTGATCGCAGTCTGGCCCAGAAGTGCCTCGTGCCGTTGGTCCCCTTGGAGCAATTCACACCGGAGCTTGAGCTGTCGGCGAAGCGCGTCGCCAAGCGTGTCGGGATGACGGCAAACAATGTGCATGCCATGGCAAATGCCCCTGAGCTCGGCGGCATCGTTCGAAAATTTCTCGATGATGTGTGGGATCATGGTGATTTGCCAAAGCCCATGAAAGCGTTGATCCGGCACCGCGTCTCAAATATCAACGCGTGCCTTTATTGTTCCGCGCATCAGGTTAAGGTTCTGATGAGCCAGGACGTTCCGCAAGAGAAGATCGAAAACATCCATGACTACGAGCGGCATCCCGATTTCACCGACAAGGAACGTGCGGCGCTTGCGTTCGCTGAGGCTCTGACCGTCGATGCCTCCAACATACCTCAGGCGGTGCAGGAGCGGATATTGAAAGAGCTGACGGCGCAGGAACGGGTTGAGGTGTCGATCGTTGCTACCGCAATGGGCGTGCTCAACCGCATCAACGACGCTCTCAACGTGCCACTTGAAGAGCCAATGCATGACATTGCGCGTAAGATCGAATTCAGCAAGTAGGATAAGATCGCCAAATGCCCCGCATAGATGTCGGACGCCTGACGCTCAATTGTGCAGATGTCGGTGAAGGCCCGGCCATTGTCTTCATTCCCGGCCTTGTCGGTCTTTACGATGCTTGGTCGTTTCAACTTGAGCATTTCTCAAAAAACTACCGATGCATTACGTTTGATCATCGTGGCACTGGCGAGAGTGACAAACCGGTCGGCGAGGATGCGTACACGACCAAAGCGATTGCCGACGATGTCATCGCTTTGCTGGATACGCTCGGCGTTGAGAGGGCTCACATTGTCGGCACCTCAACCGGTGGGTGCATTCTGCAAAATCTGGCACTCGACAATCCAGATCGTGTTCAGGCCTGCATTTTCAATAACACCTGGATAACCGCCGACGAGTTCATCACGCGTGTTGCCCTCACACGCAAACGTATCGCGGAGTCTTATGGGCCGGAAGAGTATGTGAAAGTGTCTTCCATGTTTACCTCCGGCGCCGATCAGTTTCGCAACAATCTGCCGGCCGTTATGGAACTGGAGCGCCGCGCATTGGAAACAGTAGGCTCTGTTGAAGTTCTCACTGCCCGTCTTGCCATGATGCTGGCTCATGACCGGTCAAGCGAACTTCATCGCATTGACAAACCATCGCTGGTTATTGGCACGGTCGACGATGCCACGATCCCCTACTATTTTGCAGAAGATCTCAACAAAGCGATTCAAGGCTCAGAGCTGATGATGCTGGATGACGGCGGCCACTATTCTTATCGCCGCCATCCCGAAAAGTGGAACACGCGCGTCGATACTTTTCTGCAATCGGCACCGGCAAAGCTTGGCTGACTACTCTAGCGTTTCCACCAGTCGCAGATCGCGCGTGACAGCGCCATCAAGCGCCTTGAGTGCCGCCTGGTACGCCGGCCCATCATGGACGGCAATGGCTGCGTCCAGCGACTCAAACTCGATCAGTGTTGTGCGTTGCTGGATGCCGGCTTCGTAGACCTTGGCCGCCTCGCCCCGGGCGATGAATTTGCCGCCCGCTGCCTCGATCGCAGGGCCAGCCAGTTTCAGATACGCGTCGAACTTCTCTTGATCATGAATGGCGTGGTAAGCGGCGATCCAGAAAGCTTTGGGCATGAGTTCCTCGACAATTGATTTCTTGCTCTTGTGCAGTGTCTATTTAACGGCTCAACGTGCGAATGTCTCTGCTCGACGTTTTGTAGCGCAATGCTGATCATCCGCTCGCACGGCAATTTGGTGTCCTGACCACGGCAGGATATACCCAAGCCGGGTTCGTTGCTTCCCGAACACAGCCGAAAATGGCTATGGCCGGCAACGGTCCCGAATTCAACGCCATCGCTGGCGCATCCGATCATAAAGAGCCAAGCCTGCGCCATGCCCATTCAAAGACCGTTGCTTGGTATCACGTTTATGCTGATTGCGGTGGCGACACTCGCCAGCAAGGACGGACTGGCCAAAAGCTTTCTTAATGTTGTCGGGCCGGTCCAGATGATCTGGATACAGTTCGTCGGAACGTTTGTTGTTATGGCACTGATTGCCATTTCAAAGTATGGTTTGCGCGTGTTCCGACCGGCGCCACTGGGCGCGCAATTTGTGCGCGGCGCACTGAACTCGACCGCGATTGCGTCACTCTATTGGTCGTTGACCTACATTCCATTGGCCGATGCCACGGCGATGTTCATGTTCGCACCCGCGGTGGTTACGATTTTGTCACCGATGCTTTTGAATGAGCGCCTCGGAATACGGCGAACGCTTGCCATTGCCGTAGGCTTTCTGGGTGTCGTTGTGATCCTCAAGCCAGGGTTCGGTGGTGAAACGATCGGCTACTACATTGCACTACTGTCGGGCATCTTGATGGGACTGTACTTCATTGCAAATCGCAAGCTGGCCGGCGCACAACCGCCGTTGCTGAGCGTGACGCACAATGCCTTGATGGGCGCGATTGCTCTAACGCCGTTCTTTCAGCTTTTCTGGCAACCGATTCCCATTTCGGTTGCACCGCACCTCGGCGCGCTCATTGCCTTTGCCGTGGTCGGACAAGGGCTGCTCATCACCTCATTCAACTACGCACCGGCAGTGGTCCTTGCACCCTACGCCTATGCGTTCATCGTTTTTGCGGCGCTGATTGGATACTTCGTATTCGGGGATGTTCCAGACATTTTCACCTGGACAGGTATCGGCCTGATTTTCTGTTCCGGTTTGTATATTGCGTTGCGCGAGATACATCTGGCCAAGATTGCCGCGCAAGGCAGCAAATCGTAGGTAGCGAACGTTGAACGCAGGCGACCTAAAGTTCGGCGCTCTGGGACCTGGCCGGCTTGATCAGTGGCGTCAACAAGGTGCCGGCAATAGACGTGACCAGCATGACCAGCAACACGGCGTCATAGTTTCCAGCTGCATCAAACCAGACGGCGCCCAGCCAGGCACCGAAGCCGCCCGCGATATGGTGGACCATGGTGATGAGCCCGGTGATCAAGCCAAGATTTCGCATTCCAAAGGCATTGCGGGTAAAGACCGCGCAGAGCGGAGCGGTCACGAGCAATGTCGCGCCGCAAAACAGGGCGAACACCGCCGCCGTCGCCGTTCCGTCATCCCAAAATACCGCTGCAAACAGGAACACCCGAAGGATGAAGGCGACGAGTGTCGGCACGACAGGGCCCGTCTTATCGCTGACCCATCCAGCCACCAACACGCCGAGCAGCATCATCAGCCCCATCAAGGCCAGCAGGTTGCCGGCGAGCGATGCGCTACCGCCACGATCCTGGACGAAGGCGACAATATGGGTTGAGACGAAAAAATCATGGAAGCCGCAAACCGCATAGACGGCAAGCAATATCCAAAACCTGCCGGTCCGGGCTGCCTCGGAGAGATTAAGCCCCTCAGCCGCCGGTGACGATGCGTGCCGGCCGACCTCGCGGGATTGATCTGGTGGGGCTGCTGCCGCGCGGTTTATGCCCAAGCAGATAAATCCAATCAGCACGACATGCATCAATCCGAGAATGAGGTAGATCTGGCGCCAGCCGATTTCGGTGAGGTAGGCGGTGAAGATCGCCATCATGACGAACTGACCGAGCCCCATGCCTGTGATGGCGAGGGCATTGGCGGTCCCGATATGAGCGGGAAATATTCGCGCGGCGAGCACGCCAATCGGGATCAGCGAGGCGATGCCGGTACCAAGGCCAAACACCACGCCATAGAACATGACGAGTTGCACGGGCGTCTGGACGAACGCTACGGCACCCAGACCGGTCGCAGCTATGAGGGCGCCGGCACTCAGTACAAGGCGAAGATCGTACTGGTCCGACAGCCGGCCTGCGAACAGCATCGCAGCGGCGGAGACAACCTGAAATGCAAGAACGGCACCGCCGATAAGTGAGCGGCCGCTGGCGAATTCCGCTTCGATTGGTTTTAGGGTCAAACTGATTGCAAAGCGCGCGCCGCCACTGACAAACAAGACCAGAGCGCCAATTGTTAGCGCCAGGACGGCCAAACGAAATTTGTCATGCTGCATGGGCTGTCCGCGCCTTGGTCTGGAAACCGCTAAGTGACATTGCCTGGAGGAAGCAAGCTTCGCCGCAATGCTGAAGTTCGCGTGCCGCCCGAGTGCTACCGGAGTGCTGCCATGGAAGCCGGGGCGCTCGCATTGACAAATGTAACGCCCGATTGATTGAATTGAGCAGGCGCGATAGCCTAACTTAGACGAGGCGGAAAGTAACGCCGTGCGAAAATGGAAGCCAGGGCGCTTTTTTTCTAGAAGCTGCGAGGTTCGGAATGGCGACGGTAACAAACAAGGATCCTGATCGGGCAGACCGTGAACGGGAGCGCCAGAAGTCTTTCCGGAAACAGTTCGTTGAGTAGACGCCGGCTTGGTATCGGGGCGAGTATCATCTCGCCTTCATGCTGACCGTGACGATCGGCACGATCTGGTTTTGCTGGTCGCAAATCGAAAACGCGACATTCCTCGAATGGCTCGTGATCATTCCAATGATGCTGTTCGGTAATTTTATCGAGTGGTCAGCCCATCGATATATCTTGCACCGTCCGGTCAAGGGGCTCGAAGCCATCTACAAACGCCACTGCGCGGTGCATCATCAATTCTTCACTGACCACGACCTATCTTACAACGGGCACAAGGATTGGCGCGCATTGCTGTTCCCACCATTTGCGCCTGTCGCATTCATCCTTGCCGCGGTTCCACCAGCTTTGCTCTTGAGTGCATTGTGGAGCGCGAACGTCGGTTATATTGCCGTTGGGATGATGTCCGTCTACTACCTGATGTACGAGGGCCTGCACACGCTTTCTCATCTTGAAGACGAAAAACATCCCTGGCTGCGCCACGTCCCGCTCGTCAACACCATTCGTCGTATGCACCGCGTCCATCACGACCTCGGGCAAATGCAGACCCGCAACTTCAATCTGACCTTTCCAATCTGTGACGCCCTCTTTGGGACCAGCGACTTGAATCGGGATTTGTTTGGCACGCTTCTGAACGGTGACAGTGAGAAATTTGTGCGAGACGACAACAGATACACACCACCCCCAGCCGAGTTTTACGGTGCACCGGATGATCGCGCATAACAGCAGCCTTGGTCAGCTTGCATTTGCCGTTCCCGAGTATCGGCGGCGTCTTATCGATTTTTACGCACTCTTGTGAAACTGTCCGGTCGTTGCCCTCAATCGGCGATTGTTGGGCGACCAGCTAGTCTCAGGCGATCAGTCCGGATGACAGCCGGGAGCTCGACCGTCGCCTGGCATACGCCCTCTATTGGCCTCAGCCAGGATCGGCCGAACGAGCCTTGCAAATCCCGTTGCGGCTTCGTCATGCGGGAAACCGGATAAGCAGAACGAGTGACAGCCGACATCGATGAATGCCTGGAGCTGCGCCGCGCATTGCTTGGGATTGCCGACAATGGCAATACCCGCACCGGCGCGGACTTTCGTTATTCCCGTCCAGAGGTTCGGCCCGATCATTTCACCGTGCTCGCGCGCGAGTTCCTGGACACGCCGGTTGGCGGCGGAATTGAAGGTGTTTTCCAAAATTTCCTGACGGTTGGCCTCGCTGCCATGTTCAATCAACTTGCGCGCGGCCTGCCACGCGGCATCTTCCGTCTCGCGACACATGATTTGCAGCCGCATACCGAAGCCGATCTTGTCGCCCCTGCCGTGTCGGGCCGCCTTTGCCTTGAGTTGCGTGATATTTGCGGCAATCCGCTCCGGTGTATCGCCCCAGAAGAGATGGACGTCGGCGTGACGAACGGAAACCTCGGCGGCCTCGGGTGACCCGCCGCCCAGATAGAACGTCGGGTGGGGTGTTTGAAAGATCTCAGGAACAATCGACGCTTGCGACAGCGTATGGAAGGTACCATTGAAATCAATCGGCTCGTCCGATTGCCAGAGTTTCTTCATGATGATGACTTCTTCGGCCATCAACGCATATCTTTGCTCTTTGCTGTAGCGAATGCCGTCCGATTTGAAATCGGACTCGGCCTGGCCGGCAATCAAGTTAATGGCGAGGCGCCCCTTCGTCATCTGATCGAGCGTGGCCATGGTTTTGGCGAACAGCACCGGATTTACGTAACCAGGCTTGGCGGCGATCAGCGGTTTGATGTTGCGGGTTTTCGCTGACAGATATGAGGCAACAACGATCGCTTCCCAGCAATAGTTCACGACAGGGATGAGGATGTATTCAAACCCGGCATTCTCCGCGGCAAGAATGATGCGTTCCATCATTTCAGGTGACGGCGCAACAGTGGCATCAGCGTCACTGAAAGATGTCGTGTCACCGTTGGTCGGCAGATACCAACCGAACTCAAGCTGTCGCATCGCTGTCACTCCAATGCATGGACATACTCGTCATTGATGAAGGACCGATCACGGCCTTCGTTGACCTTAAAGCGCCGAGCCTTCGATGAAGCCGGCAGATAAGAAGCGACTACGAACGTGTCTTGACCGGTGGTCTCGACCAAATGACGTTCAGATACGTTGCTGCGATAATCAGGCAGCCGCCACCGAGTGTATACAGGTCGAGCTGTTCTGCGTAGAACATCAGCCCGACAATCGCCATGGCCGGCAATTGCAGATAGCTGATCGGCATGATCACGCTCGCATCGGCAATGCTGACCGCGCGCGCCAGGCAATAGTGTGCCGTCAGCCCGCTTGCCCCAACAACGACAATCCAGGGCACGTCGTGCAAGTTTGGAATGTCGATTTGGCCGCGCGCGAGAATGAGAGCAATGCCAAACTGTATCGCCATCATGTAGACCATAATGCGCAACGGCGGCTCCGATCGGGTCAGCGCCTTCATCATGACAATGGATACGGCGTAGAAAAATGCTCCTGCCAAGGATACGTAGGTTGCGACTTCCAGCGGAATGAAGCCGGGTCGAACGACCACGAGAACGCCGACCAACCCGCACAAGATGATAAAGAGCCGGGTTGACGACAGCGTCTCGCCCATGAAAGCGACGGCGAGCATAACACCGAAGATCGGTACCATCGCATTCAGCGCGCTGACATCGGCCAGACTCAGATGTGCGATCCCGAAGAACCAGGACATCTGGCCCAAGAAATGAATGCTGTTGCGAAGCAGATGCGACAGCGGCCGATTGGTCAAGATGTTGTTGGCGCCACCAAACGCCAGCGCGATAGGTAGGATCAAGAGCAGGCCGACCATACTGCGGTACAGCATGATTGTTATCACGTCGTGATCGCCTGACAGCTCACGTCCTGCGACTTGCATGAGCGCAAAGCTCGCAACTGTACCGAGCATCCAGAGGGCGCCCAATATCGGCCGATTGTAGCCAACTGCCCCGCTTGCCGCTATTGCCGGTCTCCCATTTGTGTCATCCGCGATCGCGGCCTCCACCCTAGACTATCTGCGTCTGAGGGCAATGCGAGGAGGGTGTGTGACAGGCAGACCTCAGGTTGGCGATGGTGATGTGACCCCATGCGAGCCTGCTCTGCCGAATTGGTGAAAATGGTGCGCTGCAATATGTAGACAGCGGACATTTCACAGAATGGGTCCGTTGAAGCTGAAACAGGCAGAGACCGCCAGCCCGGATCGATACGGTGAATGTGTATCCATCTCATCACCAGCGGCTAGAAAATCATTCGAAGATGCAATTAACCGTGCAAAGCTTTGAGGAACGGTGTTCAAGCTTCTAATTGTCTGTTGCAGGGCGCAAATATTTTTTCTATCGCCAGAACGTTTGGTTCCGTACACAGACGGGTCCGCTCAGGGCAAACAATCAATGAGATCAACATGCAGATCACGATGAGCAGTCCGCATTACGTGGTTATCGCGGATGGCAAAATCGGCGCGAAATTGAGGTCGCTACGATTGAAAAATTCAATCAGCGAAGGCGAGGCGGCCGCCGCAGCGGACCTGACAATTCAAGAGTACCAAGAATGCGAAATTGGAACGCGTCGCGCAACATCACTTGAGCTATACAAAATTGCCCGTCTGTTGCGCGTTCCATTGCCAGAAATATTCGAAGCATTGGGCTAGTTAGCTGGGGAGCAGACTATTCCGCGGCTTGCCCTACCATGTGGTCGGCGGAAATGTCATGCGCGGCAGTTGATACAACCTTGATTGAAACCAACAGCTCTGCAATGGCATTTTCGTTGTTCTGCTCGACAGCCCGATCGAGTGCCAGTCGCAAATGATCAAGAGCGGTCATCGTCTGCTTTAGGACTTCGTCCTCGTTTGCTTGGTGCATGTCCTTCATGGGTCAGCCTCTCGTCGAAAATGCCTATAGTTACATCAAGCAAAGTATCCTGGTGTGAAGCTGGGTTTTTCCGCGCTGCAAGTCAAACTATTGGGTCTTCTTGCAGCATTGTCCTGTGGACTAGACAAATTAGCACGATGTTTGAGACGCCAGGGAACCAACGCTGAGAAATCGTGGATGGTTCAGCAGGGTGGTGATTCGAAGTTCTGCACGGTACGGCGCCAGCCGAGATGTCTTCGACCGTTGCGACGACGAGTTCGACTGTGCCCGTTGGCAACCCTGCGGGCCGGACGGGTTTGCCTCGGCCTCTGCGCGTTCGATTCCACTCGATGCACCGCGACGCCTTTCGACGGTGCACTCGAGCTCGGACCAAATCCGATTCGGCAGAAACAGTTCCTCCAAGTCGGCACTGCTCGAGGCGCCTCGCTCATGTCAACTGGATTGGCTGATTGATTGATCAACAGGGCCTGTGCCAACCTCAGACCATTAGCAGCAAGGCGGGCCGGCGCGACCGGCTGTGAGTGAGGAACACCATGGTCGAAACTGAATGGAACAAATTGACGGCGCCAGAACTGCGCGAACTGGCCGACGCTGATGCAATCGTATTACTGCCCGTTGCTTCGACGGAGCAGCATGGGCCGCATCTCACCACTGGCGTTGATACGTTCCTTTGCGGTGAGGCGTGTCGGCGCACGGCGCAACTCGTGTCGGCGCATCGACCGATCGTCGTGGCACCGACGGTCTGGATGGGGCTTGCGGAGCATCATGTCGCCCTTGGCGGCACGTTCTCCTTATCACTTACAACGTGGCATGCGCTGCTGCGTGATCTGTGCCGCTCCATCCTGAACGCCGGTTTCAGGCGTATCTGCATTGTTAATGGGCATGGCGGCAACATGGCTGCCCTTGCCGCATTGACGACCGATCTGACGCGGGAGCTCGATGCCCCGATCGCAACGACGAGCTACTGGAGCCTGCCGCATGCCAGCGGCGCATTCGAGGAAATCCTCGAGACCCAGACGGGTGTTCAGCATGCGTGTGAAGCGGAAACCTCGATGATGATGGCCGTCAAGGCGGAATGCGTCCGGGCCGAGCGGCTGGCAGAAGCGACGGGGCCGAACCGGTCCATGGGCGCGGCGGTTGGCGGGGCGCTGATGGTATGGCGCTCGTTTGCGGACATGACGCCGACGGGCGTTCTGGGCGATGCGACGTGTGCGACGCCGCAAAAGGGTGAGCAATTGCTCGATGTCGCGGCTCGCCAGCTCGCCGATGCGTTGATCGCCGGTGAACATTGGGCGTGAGCCGGCCGGCGGCAAGGCCGGCGACGGGAAGAGACCGTCGACACCGCGACTAAATCAGGCAGCGCCCCTCGACGCTGTCATCGAGCGGCCAGAGCGGCCGCGTGACATTGACATAGTGATGCTGTTGCGGATCGGTTGGACAGCACCCGCCGGTCTCAGCCCGGATGATCAAGCGCGCGAGCGGACCGAACGCACCTGCAAAATGCTGCGCCGACTTCAATACCAGCAACCGATAGTCCGTTGGTGACAGACCCAGGTGCGTAAATAGCTCGAGGCCAAGCGCCTGCGTGCGGTTGGAGATCAGGATAACGTCAATGCCATCGTCGATACGCACGACGGCGGCATCGCCGATCGGCACCACCGCTTCGCCGAAGTGCTGCCACGTATCCTCGGCGACGCTGATTACCTCGACATCGGCGTCGACGGGCTGTGCCGCGCCCGGTGCTGCCTTGCCGCCCAGTCGCAAGGACAACCGCGCGCCCGGTCCGACACTATGACAGAACGACACTGCGATCGGATCCCAGAGTGGGGCAACGGCAACCTTGCGGACATTGCGTGCGCGTAGGGCATGTATGCAGAGCGTATTGTCGGATGTGGCGCCGCCGCCCGCGTTGTCGGCTGGCTCGGCAATGATCGCCAGGCCGTCTTGCAACGCAAGGGCCTCGTCCAGCGCTGTGTCCAGCGACACCGGTTCAGGGGCCCAGGTGCCGCGTTTGGCCCAAAGCTGATCGCCGATCTCCCTGGCGAGACCGTCTCCTTCGGTCTTGCGCGCATCGGTGTAAACAAGCACGCGCGTGCCCATGTCCTCGACATCGCCATGCATGAAGCCATGCGCGATCGAGATCGACAGGATGCCATCACGGCCTTCGCGCGCCTTCAGGTCGTCAACGAACCCACGCATCGGTTCGGTGGTTGTTGGAAAGAAATCGATCAGCCTTGGATCATAGAGTGAGGCTACCGGCTCGATCTCGCCTTTGATCGTACGCAGCACCAGCGTCACCAGCTCTTCGCCGCGCTCCATGAAATCGGTGTGCGGGTATTCCTTGAACAGGATGGAGATCTGCGCGAACGAGACGCGCTTCTCGGTCAGATGACAATGCGGATCGTATTCGCAACCAATCACACAATCCGGTCCGACGATCGCGCGAATGCGCTCGAGCATGTCGCCTTCGGGATCGTTGTAGCCGTCAGCGACGAACGCGCCGTGAAACCCCATCAGGACGCCGTCAAGCGGCATGGCCCGTTCGAGCTGATCCAGAATCTCATCACGCATCGATTCAAAGCTGGCACGGTCGACGGTGCCTGCTGGTTCGGCCCAGAACGAGGAGCCCTCAATGAGCGTGAAGCCTTCCTGTGCCGCGCGTCGACGGGCGACGAGCAGGGGAGCCGTGCACAATTTCGGTACTTCGGGATGTTCGCCTGCGGGCGCGTAGAAGAAATCTTCGAAACTCGAACGCGATGTCGGGATCGGGGAAAATGTGTTGGTTTCAGTTGCTAGAGAAGCTGCGAAGAGACGCATAGTCGAACCCCTGATGCCCGGCGCAACGAAAGCTTACGCGTGCGGTTGTGCGCGTGCAATCGAAATAGCGATCGCGGTCGAGCGCCATCGTGTCCGTCGTCCGGCGCTCTATCCCGCTTTCATTCAGATCGAAAACAAACTAGCATCCAGCCTGAGCGCCACGATGCAACAACCGCACGTAGGCAATGAAAGCATGCAGGAGGCCGACTTGGATCACGATCTCATTTTGAAGGGCGGACATGTCATCGATCCGTCGCAAGATCTTGACGGGATTGCCGATGTTGCGTTTCGCGATGGGAAGGTCACGGCGGTCGGTTCCAATCTGGCGCCGGGTGCGGCCGAGGTCAGGGACGTCTCCAATCATATTGTCACGCCCGGCTTGATCGATCTGCACACTCACGTCTACTGGGGAGGAACCTCTCTCGGGATCAGCGCAGAAGAGTTTTGTCGCTTGAGCGGTGTGACAACGGCGGTTGACACTGGAAGCGCCGGGCCCGGCAACTTTCTCGGCTTTCGCCGCCATGTGATCGAGCCCAGCGAAGTCCGAATCCTTGCCTATCTGCATGTGTCGTTTGCCGGCATCTATGCGTTTTCGGACAACGTCATGGTCGGTGAAAGCGAAGAAGTGCGGATGCTTGCGCCGGCCGATTGCGCAGCCGTGGCGGATCAGCATCGTGATGTCATTGTCGGTATCAAGGTCCGTGTTGGCCGCTTCGCCTCGGGCACGCAGGGCTGGAATGCACTCAGCATGGCCCTTGAGGTCGCCGACGAAGTCGGCCTGCCGGTCATGTGTCACATCGATCATCCACCGCCGTCTTACGAGGATGTGGTCGCGGCTCTGCGCCCGGGTGATATCCTGACCCATGCGTTCCGGCCTTTCCCCAACACACCCTGCAACGGACAGGGCGCGATCAAGCCCGTCGTGCTTGACGCGCGCAAACGCGGCGTCATCTTCGATATCGGCCATGGCAAAGGATCGTTCGCATTCAAGACGGCGCGCGCGATGCTCGCCGGCGGTTTCGAGCCGGATACGATTTCATCGGACGTGCATACGATGTGCATCGATGGCCCGGCCTTTGACCAGGTCACGACGATGTCAAAATTTCTCTGTCTTGGCATGCCGCTGGCCAACGTTGTTAAAGCCTCAACCGTCAATGCCGCCATGGCGCTGAAGCGGCCGGAGCTGGGATCGTTGAAGCCTGGCTCGGCCGGCGATGCGACGATCCTTTCGGTACGGCAAGGTGCATTCGACTACGTCGACGTGGTTGGTGAGCACTTGGAAGGTGACCGTCGTATCATTTCCGACGGCGTGGTCATCGCCGGCAAGTGGTGGCATCCAAAGGATGACGATCGGTTTGCGCCACAGCGTGCTTCTTGAAGAAAGGCGAGGGCGACACCGGATTTGGATCACTTGGCGATGTTGCGGCGGACGGTGGGTCGCCGTGCCGTCTTCGCGAGATTGCCAGCATCTACTGAGCGTCCGGGGCTTCTGCAATCGGGAGCTTTGTGGTTGAGATCAATTCTTCCATCGATAGTAGCGACGTGACGTTGAAGATGCTGACATCGGCGGTCAGCGACCGGTAGAACGCGTCATAGGCAGCCGCATCGGCGACGCGCACCTTGAGGATGTAGTCAACGTCACCGGCCAGTCGATGCGCTTCCATGATTTCAGGCCGCCTTTTCAATGCCGCGAGGAACTGTTCGATCCAGTCCGCCTCGTGCCGCGCTGTTCGCACAAGCACATAAAAGCACATGTCGAGGCCAATCGCGCTGGGACTTACGACGGCGACCTCTCGGTCGATGATGCCTCTCGACTTCAATTTTTTTATGCGGTTCCAAACCGGCGTTTTCGAAGAGCCCACCGTTGCGGCGATTTCTTCGAGCGACCGGGCGCTGTCCTCCTGAAGGGCGACTAGGATTTTCCGATCGAGTTCGTCGAGCTTCGCTATCGTTCCCGCCATCACACTTTTTTTCCCAAATTTTTTCGACAAGCGACAGTTAACCGGAACAATTTTTCTATTTGATCGCTCATATAGACATATATCGGAATATATTCCTAAATCAATCCATGATGCAGAATCAATGAATTGAGGCGAGACCGTGCGATATTTCCCAATCTTCACTGACCTTGACGGCGCCCGGGTGATTGTTTCCGGCAGCGGCGAGGTTGCAGCGGCGAAGTTGAGACTGCTCCTGAAAACAGGTGCGAAAATCTCCGTGTTTGGCAAGGAACCTCTCCCACAGATCAAAGACTGGGCTGAGAAGGGACACCTGATCCTGGAGACGCGTGAGGTTGAGCGAAGCGATGTGACCGGCGCACGGCTGCTCTATGCGGCGAATGCGGATGCAATCGAAGATGCCCGGGCAGCCGCGATCGGCCGGTCGGCCGGGGCTTGGATCAATGTCGTCGACAACCTCATCGATAGTGACTTCATTACGCCCGCGATCGTTGATCGCGATCCGGTGGTCGTCGCGATTGGAACTGAAGGAGCTGCACCGGTCCTCGGCCGGCGCTTGAAAGGCGAATTTGAGCGGCAGCTGGACGGCACTGTCGCCACGTTGGCCCGCGTCGCCAAGGACTTCCGGCCCCTGGCCGCCAAACTTCCCGAGGGCCGCAAACGCCGTGAATTCTGGTCTGAGTATTATGATCACGTCGGCCCGGCGGCGCTTGCGCGTGGTGGACTGACCGCGCTTGAAGAAGCGCTAGCAGAGTTGATCGAGGCACATCTGAGCGGCAATGCGGCAGCCGGAAAGCAGCCCGGCAAAGTTTCGATCGTCGGTGCCGGTCCCGGCGACCCACAGCTTCTGACACACAAAGCCAGCCGCGCCCTGCACGATGCAGACGTTATTGTCCATGACCGTCTTGTTTCCGCAGACATCCTCGAGCTTGCGCGCCGCGAGGCAGAGTTCATTGAAGTTGGGAAAGTGCCAGGGGGCAAGAGCTGGTCGCAAGACGACATCAACATGTTGCTGGTCCAGCACGCAGCAAACGGCGCGCATGTTGCCCGCATCAAATCCGGCGACCCAACCGTCTACGGCCGCCTCGACGAAGAGATGGACGCACTCGATGCTGCCGACATCGGCTTTGAGATCATACCGGGCATCACATCTGCTTCCGCCGCAGCCGCCGTGGCCAAGGTCTCCTTGACGAAGCGCGGGCGCAACTCAAGCTTTCGTTTCATCACCGGCCAGGATGTCGATGGCTTTGCCGAACATGATTGGAAAGGCCTGTCCGAGCCCGGTGCAGCGGCGGCCATTTATATGGGGGTCCGCGCCGCTCGCTTCATCCAGGGGCGCTTGATGATCCACGGCACCGCCCCCGACACACCCGTTACGGCCATTGAGAACATCTCCCGTCAAGACCAAAAGATCGTGTCGGCGACACTTGCAACGATGACCAGTGCATTCAAGGCGGCTGATCTCAAGGGCCCCGCGATCCTGTTCCTCGGATTGGCCCCGCGTGATGCCATCCGGCACATCGAAGAATTTCCAAGCGAAGAGGCGACAGCGTCCTGACATGACCAAAGTATTCAAACCCAAGATCGTGAGTGCCAACGACCTGTTCGATGGTGACGTTGTCTACCTGGATGGCGACAGCAATTGGACACGTCGGATTTCCGAAGCAGCTGTTGCGACGTCGGTCGATGCCGCAGATGCGCTGCTCGCCGAATCTGATCAGCCAGCCAAGATTGTCGGCCCGTACCTGCTTGACGTGAAGCTCGATGACGACACCGTCGAGCCGGATCATTTCCGCGAACGATTGCGCGATACAGGGCCAACATTCAGCGCTGAATTTATCCGTTCTGCCCACGTCGACGTCCTTGATGAGAACGCTACAACGCAAGGGAAGCTGTGACATGTACCGTTATGATGAATTTGACGACGCCCTTGTGCGCGACCGCGTCAATCGTTTCCGTGGCCAGGTTGCACGGCGGATCTCGGGAGTTCTGACAGAGGACGAATTCAAACCGCTTCGCCTGCAAAACGGCCTCTACCTGCAACTGCATGCATACATGCTGCGCGTCGCCATTCCCTATGGCACGCTCGATAGTCGTCAGATGCGCCAACTCGCGATGATCGCGGACCGCTGGGATCGCGGCTACGGCCACTTCACGACACGCCAAAACATTCAGTTCAATTGGCCAAAGCTCAATGATACGCCCGCTATACTCGATGCGTTGGCCGAAGTTGGCATGCACGCCATACAGACATCCGGCAACTGCATCCGCAACGTCACGGCTGATCATTTCGCCGGCGCCGCTGCTGACGAGATCGAAGATCCACGGCCAACCGCTGAACTGCTGCGACAATGGTCGACCGATCATCCAGAATTTGCGTTTCTGCCGCGCAAATTCAAGATTGCCGTAACGGGGGCGCCGAACGACCGGGCTGTGACCAAGGCACATGATATCGGCTTGCGCATGGTGCGTAACGAGGCGGGTGACCCTGGCTACGAGGTTATTGTCGGTGGCGGCCTCGGGCGCACGCCGATGGTTGGCAAGACGGTTCGTGCCTTTCTGCCGAAGTCTGATCTGCTCGCTTATGTCGAAGCCATCCTGCGCGTTTACAATCTGATTGGCAGACGCGACAACAAATACAAGGCCCGGATCAAGATCCTGGTTCAAGAGACCGGCCTTGAAGAGTTTAGCGCCCTTGTTGAGCGGGAATTCAGCGATCTCATGGCGCAGCACAGCGGATCGTCGGTCGCTGTGGATCCGCAGGAAGTGGCTCGTATCGAGAGCTACTTCGCACCGCCAACCTTCGAGACATTCGATGTCAACGATGAGACATTCGAGATGGCGCGCGCCGCAGATGCAAAGTTTGACGCCTGGAGCAGACACAATCTCGCAGAACACTGGCAGTCCGGCTATGCGATCGCAACCATCTCGCTCAAAGCAATCGGCCAGGTGCCTGGCGATGCAACGAGTGACCAGATGCGCCTGATCGCCGACATCGCCGAGGAGTACGGCCATGACGAGCTGCGCATCAGTCACGAGCAGAACGTTGTCCTACCACACTTGCGCAAACGAGACTTGCCGGCAATCTTTGCTCGTCTCCAGACGGCGGGACTGGCCACAGCCAACATTGGCCTGATCAGCGATATCATCTCCTGTCCGGGTATGGATTATTGCGCATTGGCAACGGCGCGTTCGATCCCGAT
>JAGDYV010000006.1:0-60241 GCA_049116495.1 Hyphomicrobiaceae bacterium
GCAGGTGTGGATGAGCCACGGCGACCGCGTCACACAGTTGCCGGATGGTTTCGAGGTCATTGCCGTTTCAGCCGGGGCGCCGTTCGCAGCCATCGCCAATGAGGCGCGGAAAATGTACGCCGTCCAGTTTCACCCGGAAGTCGTGCACACGCCCGATGGCGCCAAACTGCTCAGCAATTTTGTGCACAAGATCGGCGGCCTCGCCGGCGATTGGACGATGGCGCATTTTCGGTCATCCGAGATCGAGCGCATTCGCGCCCAGGTCGGCGCGGGCAAAGTCATTTGCGGCCTGTCGGGCGGCGTCGATTCCGCCGTTGCCGCGGTGCTCATTCATGAGGCGATCGGCGAACAGCTGACCTGCATCTTCGTCGATCACGGCCTGATGCGCATGGGCGAGGCTGACCAGGTCGTCTCGCTGTTCCGGGAGCACTACAATATCCCGCTCGTCCACGTCGATGCGTCCGAAAAATTCCTCGGCGAGCTGGGCGGTGTCTCGGATCCCGAGCAGAAGCGCAAAACCATCGGCCGTCTGTTCATCGAGGTATTCGAAGAAGAGGCGGCGAAGCTCGGCGGCGCCGATTTCCTTGCCCAGGGCACGCTTTATCCGGATGTGATCGAAAGTGTTTCATTCGACGGCGGCCCGTCGGTGACGATCAAATCACACCACAACGTCGGCGGTCTGCCCGAGCGCATGAACCTGAAGCTTGTCGAGCCGCTGCGCGAGTTGTTCAAGGACGAAGTACGCGCGCTTGGCCGTGAACTCGGCCTGCCCGAGACATTCGTTGGCCGCCACCCGTTCCCCGGCCCAGGGCTTGCGATCCGCATTCCTGGCGAGATCACGCCGGAAAAGCTCGATATCCTGCGCAAGGCCGATGTGATCTACCTCGACGAGATCCGCAAGGCGGGGCTTTACGATGACATCTGGCAAGCCTTCGCCGTTCTGCTGCCAGTGCGCACCGTCGGTGTCATGGGCGACGCGCGGACCTACGACCACGTCTGCGCGATCCGCGCCGTGACATCCACTGACGGCATGACGGCCGACTACTTCCCGTTCGACCACGCTGTCCTCGGACGCATCGCAACGCGCATCATCAACGAAGTCGACGGCATCAACCGCGTCGTCTACGACATCACGTCGAAACCACCAGGCACGATCGAGTGGGAGTAAGCCAAACGTTCTGCACGCCATTACTTGGCGAGCAACAGCCACGTTCCAATGCCGATCACCGGCGGAATCAGCCAAACGGCGGCCAACAGGCTGTAGGTCTTGAGCGCGAACTGGATATCCAACCGACGGCGATTGCTGATCCATCGATCAAGACGGCCATCCTTGTTGACGCGCGGACGGGCGCCCAGCGTGGCGTACTGGTAGTCGATCTCTTCATGGTTCTCGCCGTTTGCGAGGATCTCGTCGTAGTGATGCATGAAGCGGCGAAGGGCATCGATGTCCGTCAGTTGCGCGATCTTGAGGTCCTTGCCGAGCTTGTTGATCTTGAGGCCCGTTTCATAGAAGCGGCGCGCGCGGCTGGCGAGATCCTGTTGTTGGTAAAGCATCGCAATGACAAACGAGACGGCGCCGGCGGTCGCCGCGGTAAAGCTGATGACATAGGTCACCAGCGCCGTCAGAAACGGCTCGAACTGGAGCGTGAAGAGCGGCACCAGAAAGCCGTACATGCCCGATAGCGCAAAGGTGAACTGGCCGGCGCTGTGTTTGCGCTCGAGCCGCTTGCTGGCGTTAAACAGCGCACTTTTCATGATCCGGCAATTGCGCACCAGGTCATCGCGTTCGGTTGCGATCACGGCAGACGGGGTCGGCGTCACATCACGTGGCGTCGCGTCGATGGTCTTGTCGTGCGCTGCAATGTGCCGTTGTCGGATGCGCGCCAGCGCCTCGTGCTGGACGAGCGCGGCGACATTGTCGCGAATGGGCGCAGAACGGGGCGATCGCTGATTCATGCACCTGTTGTTACAGCGATTCGCACCCTCGGATTGTTGCTTAAGGCTTCGGCAGGGCCGCCAACCGGTCGCGGGCGGTGCCAACGCCATGCGTTAGGGCTTGCTGGTAGTAGTAGCGCGCAAACTTGAGATCGGCTTCGCGCAACGTGTCGGCGGCGCCATCTTTGCTTGCGGTTGCCGCCTCCGCTTTTCCGAGCCTTTTGGCTGCCAACGGATCATAGGTTTCGGCAAGCATGAACCAAAGTTGTGGATTGTCAGGCGAAGCCGCCATACGCAGGGCGGCGCGCGCCTCGGCGGTGCGGCCGGCTTCAAGCGCGATGCGGGCGCGGCTTTTCGCTTCTGCCGTACTCAGCGTCTCTTGCGATGCGGCGACCGGTTGCGGCACTGAAGGTTCTGTCGTCGACTTTCTTGTGTCAAACCAGCTGCCGGCTGCGATGCTGGCAACGGCGACGGTCTTTACCGGGACGACGGTTGCTGCCACCGGTTGCGGTTCTTCTGCGACCGGCGGCGCCAGCACCTGCTCGGATGCGGGTACCATTTCGTGAGATGTTGTGCTGATAAAGAACACCAGCGGTACAATGATGAGTATGCCGGCGGCAAAGCCGAGGAACGCGGCCGTCGAGCGTTCGCTCCAATTCCAATGGCGATCGGACCGGACGACCGGTTGCTGGTTCTGCCAACTCGACGGGGTGCGAAAGGGTGGATCCGCTTCGGCGTGGCGTGATTCGATAAGAAAATCAGTCTCTTGGAGCGCTTTTGGAACAGCGGTCTGCGTCGCGGCCAGCTCAGCCGCCACCGCTTGGCGCTCGGCCTGCCGATCCAGGCTCAACGGCGGTGGTGCCGATTGTACCGCGAGGCTCGCAATCGTCTGCGCCGAGCTGGCAAAATTGTGTGTCCCGCGCAACTCGGACGGGGCAGCAAAATCTTCGATTGTCAGCTCTTCGTTTCGTTCTTTTGACGCTTCCTGCGATAACTGGTCATACTTCAAGATGGCCCCCTGGCCCGGTTGTCCGGTCCAACGCCACCACAAGCTTCACCGAAGCAGCCCGCCGGTGCTTATCGGCTGTCGGGGAACTGCCCGAGCCTATGGTGCGGTGTCCCGACCGGGATACGCACTGTTACTAAAGACCACCGCCACAGGGTCACAATAATGAGGTGTCCGTCCCGCCCCATTCTTAGTCATCGGCTCTCTCCCAGCCGATCCAGTATCTGTCATCGACCGGGCGGGCGAAGTTGTGGCAAAGAGGTGAACAAAGTTGGGCATCAAGCCTCAAAATTCGCTTGCGGAGGACTAAATTGGCAACTCTGATACTTGGACTCTTTGTGTTTCTCGGCGTCCATGCCCTGCCTATGCAACCGGCACTGCGCGCTGGGTTGATCGAGCGCTTTGGTGCTGGTGCCTACAAGGGCGCGTTTTCTGTGATTTCCGCCGTTGGGTTCGTGCTGATCATTCTCGGCTACGGCAAACTGCAGGCGCTGGCCGGTAAGAACCCGCAGATCTGGGAGCCGCCGACGTGGACCGCACATCTGGCGCTGGTCTTAATGATGTTCTCGATGGTGCTGCTCGTCGCGGCCTACGTGCCCTCCAATATCAAGCGCATCGTCGGGCATCCGATGCTTGCTGCGATCAAGGTCTGGGCTTTCGCTCATCTTCTCGCGAATGGCGATCTGGCATCGATGATCCTGTTCGGCAGCTTTCTCGCCTATGCGGTTGTTGATCGGATTTCGATCAAGCGGCGTCAGGGCGCGGAGACGGCCAAAGCGGTGGGCGGTGGTCTTGTTGGGGATCTTGTCGTTGTGGTCGTTGGCCTCGCGCTTTATGCCGCCTTTGCGTTCTTGCTGCACGAACGCCTCATCGGGGTGGCGCCGATGCCCGGTGTTGGGGCGTGAGCGGACGGCTGATCGGTATTGCCCGCCGCCATGCCCGGCGGGCACCGATGGAGGAAATCGAAACGGGTTCGATTTCGTGTGATGCCGGACTCGAGGGCGACCATAAGGGCGCCAAGTTTCCGCAGCGACAAGTGACGATCATGACGATCGAAGCTTGGCGGGCAGCACTTGCCGACCTCCCCGATCAGCCGGATTTGCCGTGGACCTTGCGGCGGGCCAACCTGCTGGTTGAAGCGGTCGACCTGCCGCGCGCCAAGGGCGGTCTGATCGCGGTTGGCGATGTTCAGCTTGAGATTACCAATCAGACTGTGCCCTGCGGGCGCATGGATGAGGCCCATGCCGGATTGTTGAAGGCGTTGCATCCTGCATGGCGCGGGGGTGTCACGTGTCGTGTGCTTCAGGCTGGTGATGTGCGGATTGGCGATTTGGTGGAGATCCTTCACGCGCCGCCGGAGCATCGCGTCAAGCTGCCGGGTTAGGGCGCTCGGCACTCTAGGCCGAAGATCTCACTCAAGCGCGATGTGACACCGATCAAATCGGAGCCGCAGCTGCGACAGGCCGGCGCACCCGGGTGAAGGGACGCTCCGGTCGCACCCACATGCAGGGCGCGGGAACGCGCCGCTGTTACTTGCGTAACGGGCCTGGATCGTTATGAGTACGGTCTCAAAGCGCCGCACACTCTAAATTTCGACAGATCATCACAAAGCCGAGGACGGTAACCGCAACATGAGCGACGACAGCGAAGCACTCATTCGCGAGATTGACGAAGAAATCCGGCGTGAACGGCTCACCAAGCTTTGGAATGAGTATGGCACGCTTTTCCTCGGTGGATTGGCCGCGATCGTCCTGCTGGTGGGCGGTTGGCAATGGTACACCGCCTACCAGCTTGACCGCGTGCAGACGGCCGGCAGTCAGTTCCAGGAGGCTGTCCAGCTGCTGGACGGCGACAAGAAGAAGGACGGTCTGGCGGCGTTGGAGCAGATCGCCAAGGAAGGCACGCCGGCTTACGCCTTGCTGGCAAAATTGCGTCTCGCCGCGGTGCATCGCGATGCCGACGAAACGGATAAGGCGATGGCACTCTACCAGGCGGTTGCGGATGATAGCGCCGCCGATCGGCTCCTGAGCAGTTTTGCCAGTTTGCAGCTTGCGTCGTTGAAAGTTGACCATGGGACCTGGACCGAAGTGCAGAATCGGCTCAACGAGTTGTCGGATGACTCAAGCCCTTGGCGTCATACCGCGCGTGAATTGCTCGGATTGGCGGCATTTCGACATAAGAAATGGGACGAGGCGCGACAGGCCTATACCAGTTTGATGTCTGATCCGACGGTGTCGCAGACAATCCGACAAAGGGCCCAGACGGCACTGGCCTTGATCACGCGGGAGAGCGCAGCGAAAAAGCCAGACGAAGAGACCAAGGCGGCACCAGCGCAGGGCGATCTCAAAAAAGACAAAAGCGCAGAAGATGGTGCCAAATCAACAGGGGGAAACAACGCAAGCGCTGCGTCCACCCCCGCAGATGGAGCAGGCGCCACGGATGACGCCAGTAAGAGCAAGTGACACCGCACGGCTGCGCGAGATCGGCCGATCGTGCAATTTTGTGCGAATTGCAAGCCGCGTGGCGGTTGCCCTGACAGTTGTTTTAACGGCGGCTTGCTCCGGCGGTTTGCCCAAAATTGATGAACTCAATCCGTTTAAAGAGAAACAAACGCCGCTGCCTGGCAAACGCATTTCGATCATGCCGCAGAGCGATCGGGTCGGCGGCGGGGAGTTGTCGACAGCATCGATTCCGGTGACGTTGCCACCGCCGATGGTCAATACCAACTGGACCCAGCCGGGTGGCACGCCCAACAACGCACCCGGACATCTTGCGACATCCGCCAGCCCGCGTCGCGCATGGAGCGCTGATGCTGGCAAAGGCACCAGCGCAAAAGGACGGTTGACGGCGGCGCCGGTTGTCTTTGGCGGCCGCGTCTACACGCTTGATGCGGCAAGCCGGGTGACATCTTTCAACGCATCTTCCGGCAGTGTGCAATGGCGCCGGTCGCTGGTTCCTGAAAAAGAGACAGGTTACGAAGGCTATGGCGGTGGCCTCGCCGTGGACAGTGGCCGACTTTATGTATCGACCGGTTTTGGCAGCGTACTGGCGCTCGACCCCGGCAGCGGCAAGACCGTCTGGGAGAAAAAGCTCGGCGTCCCGGTGCGCGCATCCCCGACTGCGGCCGGTGATCGTGTCTTTCTGATCAGCAAGGGCGGTGTGTTCTTTTGCCTAAGTGGCGTAGATGGCTCGGAGCTCTGGCAGTTCCGTGGCTTGCCGCAGGTCACCAGCCTGAGCCATAGCCCAAGTCCGGCGGTGGATGGCGATGTCGTGACGGTACCCTATCCGAACGGCGACATTGTCGCGCTGAGTGTCAATGACGGCACGCCGCTGTGGCAGGATAATCTCGCGAAGACACGCACCACCACATCATTTGCCGCGATGAGTGATGCGGCCGCGCCTGCGATGGTCGGTGGCGTTACCTACTCGATTGGTCACGGCGGCAAGTTCGTGGCGACGCAGCAAAGCAGCGGCGAACGCGTCTGGGGTCTCGATATCGGCGGTGTGCAGCGCCCATGGGTTGCGGGTGACTCCGTTTTCGTTGTTGATACGCGCGGCCAATTGGTCGCGGTTGATCGCAATGCCGGCAAGATCCGTTGGATGACGAAGCTGCCTGGCGCCAAGGTTTGGTCCGGCCCGGTTCTGGCCGGCGGCAAGCTGTGGCTCGGGTCGAGTAGCGGCCAACTCGTCGGCGTCGATGCGACGGCAGGTACTATTGCGACCAAGATCAACGTCGGCGACAAGATCTACGTGCCGCCAGTTGTTGCCGAAGGTCGGCTCTATGTGCTGACGAACGGCGCGAAACTAATGGCTTTCCGCTGACGCATTCGAGTGTCTGAAGCGATTGTGAACCAACTGCCGGCAGTTGATTTCGCAACTCATTTCGCACGCCATGCTATAGTCGCGGGTGCTCTGCACGCATGTGGTGCAGACGAGTGTATTTTGCTTTGGATGCGAATTATGGCCGAGTTGCCTGTTGTTGCGATCATTGGCCGGCCGAATGTCGGAAAATCAACGTTGTTCAATCGCCTGACCGGTCGGCGCTCGGCGCTGGTATCCGATATGCCGGGGCTGACGCGCGATCGTCGCGATGAGGTTTGTGAACTCTTCGACATTCCCGTTCGGCTGCTGGATACGGCTGGTCTGGAAGAGGCGCCGCACGGCTCGATCCCGTCACGGATGCGGGAGCAGAGTGAGCAGGCGGTTCGGGATGCGGACCTGATTTTGTTCGTTATCGACGCGCGCGATGGCGTGACCCCGGCCGATGAAAAGTTCGCCGACATCGTGCGCAAGGCCGGCCGGCCGACAATTCTCGTCGCCAATAAATGCGAAGGTCGACAGGGCGATGACGGCTTCTACGAGGCATTTTCGATCGGGCTAGGCCAGCCGATTGCGATCTCTGCAGAACATGGCGAAGGCATTGGTGAACTTGAACGTGAAGTGCTTGCCGGGCTTGGTTTGGAAATCACCAATCTGCAGGATGACGATGGCGAGCCGGACAGCGATGGCGCAGCCGAAGCGTTGCGCCCCATTCGGGTCGCGATTGTCGGACGGCCCAATGCCGGCAAGTCGACGCTGGTCAACGCATTGCTTGGCGAAGATCGCATGATTACGGGGCCGGAACCGGGTCTTACGCGGGATTCGATTGAGACCGACTTCGACTGGAACGGCCGTGCCATGCGCATCGTCGATACAGCCGGGCTCAGGCGCAAGTCGCGGATAACTGAGAAAGCGGAGAAGCTATCCGTCAGCGACACCGTGCGGGCTCTGCGCTTTGCCGAGGTCGTCGTTGTCATGATCGATGCGGAGCGCCCGTTCGAGCACCAGGATCTGACGATCGCGTCGATGGTTGCAGACGAAGGTCGCGCCATCGTCATTGCCATCAACAAGTGGGATCTGGTGACTGAAAAGCAGAGCCAGATGAAGGTTCTCCGCGATATTGTTGGGCGCAAACTGGCACAGGTGCCGGGTGTCCAGGTTGTGATGGTGTCGGCGCTTGCCGAACGTGGCATGGATAAGCTGATGGCGGCGATTATGTCGGCGCATGGGATTTGGAACAAACGCGTTGCGACGGCCTCTCTCAATGAATGGCTGAGGAGCGCCGTTGATCGCCACCCACCGCCAGCCGTTCGTGGGCGCCGTATTCGCATTCGTTACATCACGCAACCCTCATCGCGCCCGCCGACATTTATCGCGTTCACGTCACGACCGGCTGACTTGCCAACCTCGTATGTCCGTTATCTGCTCAATGGCCTGCGCGACACTTTTGACCTGCCTGGCACGCCGATCCGCCTGAATCTGCGGAAAAGTGATAATCCGTTTGCTGATCGTAAATGAGCGTCAACGGGTTCTGGTGGCGCGCGGTTAACCACACCTGCGGCATTTGTCGCCTCAGTTGTATAAAATGATTGCACTGCCCTATTGTAATGTTACAGCAACGCCGGCTTAAGATTGTAGGAAGTTTCACGTAAGTGCGATAAGCGCTTGTATGATACGAGTTAATCCCCCTTCAAGTTCGGACCTCAAATAATGCGTAACGCTGCAATAAAAGCGCCGGGAATGAGTTCAGTTTTCGCGCGCGTGGTTTTGGGATTGGGTATCGCCATCATGGCGTTTGGCATCGCCGTTGAAAGCGCCAATGCCGTCCCCCGCAAGGTCAAGCGAGAGTGCCGCGGGGACTATAAGTCGTTGTGCCCGCGCTACAAAGCTGGAACATCGCGGATGCGTTCGTGCATGCGTTCGAAAGGCCGCCAGCTGTCTTGGGGCTGCTATCAAGCGCTCAAGGACTACGGCTACGTCAAGTCCCGGCGGAGCGGCAGTCGTCGTGGAAGTCGCAGCCGTCGACGTAGACGCTAAACCCACCCCGCGATCGCCCCGCTGCCGGCTCATTTCTGTGATAGAAAAAAGCTCGTAGAAAATTGGGTGCGCCGTGGCAGAAATTTGGTTTTATCATTTGGAGCGCCAGACGCTGGATGAGGTGCTGCCCAACCTGTTGGAGCGTACACTTGATCGCGGCTGGCGGGCGGTTGTGCAGGCCGGCTCGAAGGAGCGGCTTGAAGCGGTCGACAATCTGCTGTGGACCTATAGCAACGCGAGCTTTCTGCCCCATGGCATGAAACGTGACGGGAATTCCGCGCTGCAACCCGTGTACCTGACGCAAGATGATAGCAACCCGAACCAGTCCGATGTCCGGTTCCTGATTGAAGGCGCCGATCTGGTTGACCCTGAGGGCTATACTCGGCTCGTCTATCTGTTCGATGGCGCCGATCCGGAAGCGCTGGGCCGCGCACGCGAAGCGTGGAAAACAGCCAAATCGTCCAACAGCGATGCAACGTATTGGCGTCAAACCGAAGCCGGTCGCTGGGAAAAGCAGCAATGATGCCCGAGCCGTATTCCAGCTCATTTAATCCGCATGCGCCAAATAATCCGTACACGCATAAATTGTCACGACGGTTACCGTACTGCGATCCTGGCCCACATCTGAGTAGCGCTCGATGAACTATCGGCACGCATTCCATGCTGGCAATTTCGCCGATGTCATGAAGCATATCGTGCTCGTTCGGGTCATCGAACATCTGAAGCAAAAGGACAAGCCTTTCCGTGTGATCGATACGCACGCTGGCGTTGGGCTATACGACCTCAGCGGCGATGCGGCGCAGCGCTCAGGTGAATGGCGCGGCGGGATCGGTGCACTGCTTGATGTGGAGCGCTTCTCAGCCAAGGACGTTGCGGCCGGATCCTCATTGGATGCGCTGTTAGCGCCCTATATCCAGGTGCTGCGCGCGATCAACGGCAACAACGGCGTCGCAGCGCGTTGTGGCGGTGATGGTGCAGATCTGCGCTACTACCCAGGTTCCGGGGAATTTGCCCGCCGATTGATGCGCGCCGATGATCGTCTGGTGGTCAATGAACTGCACGACGCGGATGCCGTCCTCCTGCGTCGCTTGATGAAGCGTGACGAGCGCGTCCGGGCACTTCAACTGGACGGCTGGATGGCCGCGAAATCGCTGATGCCTCCGAAAGAACGGCGTGGCGTCCTGTTGATCGATCCGCCGTTTGAGCTTGCCGGCGAATTCGCCCGGCTTGAGCGCACGCTGGATGAAGTCGTGGCGCGGTTTGCCACCGGCACCACAATTCTTTGGTACCCGATCAAGGCAGGTGGTGAGTCGGGCTCGTTTCTCAAACGTATGGCGCAATCCGGGCATCGCCGGTTGCTGTCGGCTGAATTACTGGTACGTCATCGCGATACGTCGCGCGGGCTCAACGGCTCAGGATTGCTGATTCACAACCCTACTTTTGGTCTCGATGAGCAATTGCAGATCATTTTTCCATGGCTGACGGAAAAGCTCGCTCAGCAGGCGGGGGCGGAGTGGCGCGTTACATGGCTGGTTGATGAATAGATGAGCAAAACGTTATATTCAATTGAATCATATCTATTTTTCGAGCGTATAAGAAACTCTTTTCTATTTTGAAGCAGCGCGTTTTTTGCTGAGAATGTAACAACGCGTCATGCGTGCAGAATTCTGATGTTCGCCAAGGCGTTGCGGCCGGTGCATTATGGACTTGCCACTGAACCGTCGATCACTCATATTTTATCTATTCAGGTGGGCGCAGGCACGTTTTAGGGTGCTTACCATTATTTATCGATCACCCGTATTCGTGCTGTCATTTTGTGCCGACGCATCTTTCCCAACGAAAGACGTGGCCTGATACGCACGCAAGTTTGTGCGTGTATCGGCCGCTCGTCAGGCCGAAGTGTGTGCAGGAGAATTGGGAATGCGACAGACTGGTACAGTCAAATTTTTCAACCAAACCAAAGGGTTCGGTTTTATCACGCCTGATGAAGGCGGCAATGATGTCTTTGTGCATGTCACGGCTGTAGAAAGCTCTGGGATAGGTGCGTTGGACGAAGGTATGCGCGTGTCATTTGACACAGAGCCTGATAAGCGCGGGAAAGGTCCAAAGGCGATCGACATCCAGGTCGCGTCGTAGCCTGTAAACTGCGTTGGTTGCCGCGCTCGCTCCGATTTCCGTGCCTGGATTACGAAATCACGCAGCGATCGGCGAAATAGTATTGTGGCCGTCGTCCAATCACCATAGCGCCGGCCAAAGACAGTGCTCTGCCGTTTTCATAGATTTTTTTATTGTTGCAATCCCGTTTTGAAGAACTGCGGCAGATCTTGTGCTGCAACGGTTGCTTTTGATATTCATAGGTTTTTCGGGCTCTGCCGCGATGATTGGACCGTCAATCTCAAGTGTGCCCGCCAAGCATCTTGCGTCGGCAAATTTGCCAGCACGACAACGTGTTTAGGACGCGGCAATAGGTTTGAGCTAACGTCAGATCAATGGAAGACTTTCAAGCTCACTTTACCTGATAAGGACCGCCCGCCATGCTCAGATTATTCGGAATCGCGGTTGCCGCATTGTTGTTGGTGCCGACGACCTTGCCGACAACGGCAGAGGCCGGCGCTAAGGGTAAGAGTCGCTACAGCAAATCTGGTGGCAGCCAGGTGCGCGGTTATCGCACGCGGCGCGGCAGTTATTCATATTCCGCGAATGATGTGGCCAATACCGCCGGTGATAGCCGCACGCGCTATGGCAGCGTGAATTCTTACCGCGATCCGTTTTCCGATCGGCAAACGGTATCCGGCCCATTCGATCACGGTTGGTTCTTTGACTCAGCGATCGCGCCGCGTGGCGGTGACTCGCCCTATATGCAGTAACCGATCGGCGTCATGTCCATGCCTCGATCATCGGTTGCGGCGAATGCTTATGCTCGAAATGGGCAGATATTCAGATCAATCCATTGCTGTAACGACGGCTGAATTTCAAATGTGGATTGCTTTGTTTTTGTCCGCGAGTGCGTCTTTTCGGGTATAGCTGCCACGTTCAAGCCTCGGTATACAGCGCTTCGCTATCGAGTTATTATTTGAGGTCCCCATGCGTTCCCCCCTGACTGTGGCTGTTCTGGCCGTCATGATGTGCTTTGCGTCAACGAATTCCTGGGCTGCGTGCCAAAAGCTCGGGTTTGCCGTCAACGACTACGGCAAAGAGGGTCCGATCCGTGACGCCAAGAAATTGTTGGACAAGTACATCGCCGAGTGGACGGCCGCACGTGGCATCAAGCGCTATCGGACCGGCAAAAAGTCGGTGACGTGCGAGCTTTTCCTAGATTTCGGATTTTTCGACGAGCACACCTGCAAGGCCACGGCAACGTTCTGCTGGAAGGGCCGCTCTAGCCGTCCGAAACGAGTCGCAAATAACTAGCCGCGTTTGCTTTTCTGGCTGCCAACAGGGTTATTGTGACTGCAATTGCTAGGCGGCAAGGGCGGCGTGCGGGAATTTTGCCTCAATCGCCTCCCGATCGAACGGGACCATTAGAAATTCGTCAGCGCCGGTTTTGAGCGCCCGCGAAATGTCGATCGGATCATTCTCGGTGGTCACGTAGACAATGTGTGGTTTGGGGCCGGTGAACTGTCGATTGAACTCGACGAGGAAGTCAAAACCACTCATATCCGCCAAATCCCAATCGATGAAGATCGCATGTGGCATCTGCTCGGCACACATTTCTATCGCGTCCTGGCCGTTGGTCGCCTCTACAACTTCGTAGCCGATGCTATTGAGTAGCGTCTTGGCAACCTTGCGGATCACGTTGGAGTCATCAACGACGAGACAGAGTTTCACGGGGCGCCTCTTTCAATGATTGCATTGCAGCAGGCGTTCTGACGAAGCCCGCGGCCGTCACGGCCAACCAAATGCATTATCCGAGCGCATCATTAATAGTGCGTTTACGCGTGACACGTTTGTCTACACCAGCCAAGAGGCGGGCGTTCTTGACTGATGGCTGGCTTTACTGATGGCTGGCGCGGATCGTGACGACCTCATCGTCATGCTCCAGGGTGATCTGCGCGCCGACATTCTTGGCGAGACGCCAAGTATAATAGGCTTGGACCGACATCGCGTCGATTTCCGGCATCTCACCGGAAACGATTTCAGGCAGGTGTTGGGGTGGCCGGGATCTTGGTCCGGTGCACTCGACGGTGAATTGCGGCAATGTCAGATCTTCTTCAATCGATACCGCAATGGTGCCACCGCGCGGCAGCGCATTGAGCGAGATCGCGACCAGATTAAGGAGCAATTTTACTTGGTTCTTGGGCAGATAACCGGATGGCGATGTCCACGTCAGTTTGTGTTTGGCATCGCCAATAAAACCTTCTGAAATCTCGCGTGCGGTCTGGAGGTCGATCTCTGCTCCAGCAGAACCTGCCGCGCCAAATGCGAACCGGGCAAATTGCAGCCGCGCCGAAGCCTGCACGGTGACGTTGCGGATCACGTCCATCGCATAGTCCCGTGATCCTGGATCGCCATCTTCGCCGAGGATTTCCAGGCCGTTGTAGATCGCGCCGACCGGGCTGATCACATCGTGGCAGATCTTGCTCGAAATCAAGGCTGCAAGTTCGAGATCAGAGGGTTCGGCAGCGTGTGTCATGACGGCTCCAGCTTGCGAAAGGTAAGACAGGACGAACCGGTTATCAGACGCCATCCATACAGGATACCGATTGCGCAGAGGTGTTCTCGAAGTTTCGATTCGCATACCTTGTTCGCGCGGGCCTGACCACTCGGATCACAGTGAATTCGCATCTGATGCGTGTTGTTTGCCAGCATGCGTGGCTGGAACGACTCGGTTGGCCTTTTGTAAGGGCTCTAATCCTGATAGTTGCATAAGGCCGCGAGGCGCCTGTTCGGGGCAATGTTGAGGGCTGAATGAATATTCCATCACATCAAGAGCTTGTTCATGGGTTGGTGCCGGCTGCTCTCGCGGCGGCGCGGGTAGAGATGGATTACTTTCGCGGAGATTTTGCCATTGAGCGCAAAGCGGATTCCTCGCCTGTGACGGTCGCCGACCAGGAAGCCGAATTGATCCTGCTTAAAGCTCTGGCCGAGGTGGCGCCTGATGTGCCGGTTATTGCCGAGGAGCAATACAGTGCCGGCATCATTCCCGATGTCGACGGTACCCTGTTTCTGGTCGATGCCCTTGATGGCACGCGCGCTTTCGTCAAAGGGAACGCTGACTTCACCATCAATGTTGCGCTGGTTGTTGATCAGGCTCCGGTTTTTGGATTGATCCTGTTGCCCGCGACTGGCCAGCTATATGTTACGCTTGGACCAAATGCGGTTGGATTTGCCAAAGTTGATGTCCAAAACGAACGAGATGCCGATGGAATGAACTTCGAACCGGTGCGTTCTCGGACGCCAGACCCGGACGCCTTGGTTGTGACGCTGTCCAATTCACATCCTTCAAAGCGTCTGGATCAGGCGCTGGCCGACAAACCGATCAGTAGTCGTTTAGAAGCGGGGTCGTCGCTCAAGTTTTGCCGATTGGCGGAAGGCAGGGCCGACTTCTATCCGCGGTTCGGTTCCATCTCTGAGTGGGACATCGCGGCCGGGCACGCCATTTTGAAAGCGGCCGGGGGCGAGGTCACCGGCTTCGATGGTGAGCCGCTGGGCTACGGCAATCATGTTGCGAAGTATCGTACGCCGCCGTTTGTCGCGTGGGGCCGCGAAGATTTAAAAGCGCAATTGCATTTCAGCGCGGATTAACACCTTCGACGCACAGTCCTGCGTCTCAAAAGATGGCCCAATGCCGTGCGTGCGCGCCGTGAAACGGTCTAATCGACGACGCCGTTAAGCCACACTTTCTTAATATCTTTTTACGATCTTTCAACCATAACATCGCGCTCCGGCGCGACGTTCGATGCGCTGAATGGTTTGGTGAACAGGTCGATGTACGCTTATGGCCAAAGCCATTGATTCCGCTGGAATGGATTCCTGGAGCGTTACGATGGTGAAGCATTACCCTTTCGTGATTCGGGCTTGGCTGATCGCAGCTGCTGTTAGCTGTGGCGGGTTCGCGGCGACGGCTCAAGAGCAATTGCCGTGGGCTAATGGCGCCCGCGAGAGACCCGCATACGACCCAAATAATCAAGCTGACCAACGCTATCGGCAAGCTCAGCGTCGACCAGCGGCGCCAGACGCTTATGCGTCGAGCCCGCCGGCAAGTCGGTACGACTACGGTCAACCCAGAGAACGGCCGCGCATATACAGCGACCGGGCACCGCGCCCGGACTACACAGCGCCCCGGGCTGACCGGGTTCCGGCTTACAGGCCACCGCAGCGTCGCCACATTGAACCCTATCGGGCGCCGGCCCAACCAGGATATCCACGCCGCTACGGTGCCAACGAGCCTTATAGTCCAAGCTACGGCAACGATCACCGCCAATATGACGATCAGCGTTACGATGATCGACGTTACGACCGTTCGCCGCGGATGCCTGATGGCGGAAGGACGACGTACTCGGAAAACGAGGTCGTTGATGCGGGCCACCGCTTTTTCGGATCACTCAGCACCGGACTTGCCAAGGCTATCCAGTGGGCTTTCAAAAAGTCGGGCCGTCCGAACGGCTACATCTTGGGTGAAGATGCCGGAGGGGCCTTTATTGCCGGCCTCAGGTATGGCGAAGGCAAGCTCTACACGAAGAATTATGGGGTGCGCCGAGTGTTCTGGCAGGGCCCCAGCGTCGGCTATGATTTTGGCGGTGACGGCAATCGCACGATGACCCTTGTCTATAATCTGAGATCGCCACGGGATATTTATCGTCGATTCGGCGGGGTACAGGGTTCGGCCTACTTGGTCGGTGGCGTCAGCGTGCAGTTCTTGCGCGGTGACCGTGACGTTACTCTTGCGCCGATCCGTACAGGCGTAGGGCTTCGCTTAGGGGCCAATATAGGCTATTTGAAATACACGCGGCGTCCGACTTGGAATCCATTCTGAGGCTGCATAGGCTCCAGGACCTTTCTGCCAGGTCTCTTTTTCTTGGGGGGGCCGAGTGGCGCATGGGGTTGTGAATACGGCAAATCCGGTTAGGGTTCGCTGATCATCCGGCCTCATCATTTGGTTCGTGCGGGAGCATAACGGTGTTCACGTTCCAGTCTATCATGTTCGTGTCACTGGGTTTTCTTTGCGCACTCTTGCTAGGGTTCGTGATTGCGCCGGCGTTTTGGTCGCGCGCTGTACGACTGACGACAGAGCGTATGCGGGCGTCTTTGCCGCTCACCGAGCAGGAAATCAGCGCGGAACGGGACCGGTTGCGGGCCGAAAATGCGATTCGCGTCCATCAGCTAACGGCAAAAATCGAACAGGCCCGCCTCTTCGACGCACGACAGAAGGTCGAAATCAATCGGCGTGATGGCACGATAAGTGCGTTGCAGCGCAGGCTTCAGCAGATCGAGACTGAGCGTGAAGGCAGTGAAAATGCACGCCGGGTGCTCGAAGCGACAATTACACAACGTGTGCCGGAGATTGAGGCGCGCCTGATGGAGGCGCGGCAACTGTTGGCCAAGCGTGATGCTGAAATGACAGCGTTGCAGAACGACACCGGTCGAACGTTTCGCGCGCTTGATGATGCGATGCAGGTCAATGCGCAACAGCGTTCCGAGATCGATCGTCTTAAGGTGTCTTTGGCCGGCCACGGTGGACGACCGCAGAACGCGGCAAGCGGAGTGGAGACTGAGACGGCGCTGCGGGCCGAATTGGAGAGTTTGCAGCTACGCTCACGTGATCAGGCTGCGCTTATTGCCAAGCTACGCCGTGAATTGCGCGACGCGCAATCGGCCGAGGACGATGCTGGCATAGGCGACATCGTCAAGGGGGCGCGGGCTGATCCGTCCGGCCCAATTCCATTGAGGCCCGCCAACGCCGATGATGACCGGGATTTGCCTGACGTCGATCGTGAGGACGCTTCGGCGCCACACCAGGCAGAAGTTGAGCGCCTTACAGCCAAACTTGCTGCGCAATCGGCCAAAGTCGAAGCCTTGTCCGCGCAGCTGGCTACCTTCCAGGATGGTGCAGAGGACCAAGGCCGTTCGTTGATACGTCGCGAGAGCAAATCATCGTCTAAAACCCGTGCTCCTGTAACGGACAAGGAACTGGCCGCGCGCGACAAGCAGATTGAGAGCTTGCGGCGCGAACTTGCAACGGCCAACGAACGTATCGCGCGTCAGGCTTCTCACTATCAAGACGAGTTGCGCCGCCTTGGCAGTGGCGCCAAGACCGGTCGTCCGCAACCAGAGAAGGTGGTCGCTGACGAAGGCGAAGGCAGCCGCGTTGCAGCGAGTTCGTCGATCAAAGAGGAAGCCGGTAAAGTCCTTGCAACGGCTGATGTCGGTGAGCACGCCAAGCCTGTGCCACAGCGGGCAAAGACGATTGTCAACGGCGGCGATAAAAAGCAGTCTTTAGAAGCCCGTTTGAGCGCTGTCGACGCGGGCAGCGATCCAGAAGCGCAACATCGTGAAGAGCCAGCTGACCCAGCACCAGCAGACGGGAAGCGGTCGCGCGGCAAGTTAATGGACCGCATCGCCGGTTTGGCCAAACGCTAAAGTTCGGTGGCGGTGACAAAGAGCCGTTCGCCAGCTCATCGATTTTTGTACTGATGCTTAAGGGCCCAGCGTACTGTACGTTGTCGGCGCCTACTTCTTTGCGCCCGTTGAGATTTCGACCTGGCTGAGTGTCTTGCCGGTTGCAAGATCAAGTACCATGGCGCCTGGCCCGGCTGCCGTCTGGTAGTGCACGAGCAATCGATTGCCTTGCAAAGACATGGTTTTGACAGCAGCCCCGGTCGGTAACGCGAGTTGGTGTTTGGGTGCCAGTGCGGACGAAACGGCGCTTGCTTCGGGCACCCGCTTTGGCGTAGCTGCAAGATAGATGACGCGGCCGACGATTGCGAGCAAAGCGGCAACAATCATGACACCCATAACGGCGATTGCAATTTTAAGGACCCTAACCTGGCCTGGAGAGAGCGGTCCGTTGTCATTGGCTGAATAAGGCTTTGCGACGTGGGGCGGAAGTTTGCTTGGCATGATCAATTCGCAAGATGGTGGATGACAAAGCGCGTACAGGGTCTGATAACGTAGTTTTATTGGACGGATCGTCCGCCGGGAGAATGCACGTAGATGGTGTCGGATAGCGCAATTGTGTCGAAGCGGCTAGTCGTGGATGACGATGATGCAGGTAAGCGCCTCGACCGCTATCTGAGCCTGATGATCAATGAGCTCAGTCGACAGCGGATAAAGGTCCTGATCATGGACCGTCAAGTCTCCATCGATGACACACCACAACCGGATCCGGCGCACAAAGTGAAGCCTGGAATGGTCATTGATCTGGTCGTGCCTGATGCCGTCGCCGCAGAACCACTTGGAGAGGATATCGCGCTCAATGTGGTGTACGAAGATGCGCATCTGATTGTCATTGACAAGCCGCCTGGACTGGTCACGCATCCGGCACCAGGGCATGAGACGGGGACATTGGTCAATGCGCTGATTGCGCATTGCGGCGCTGAGCTGTCCGGTATTGGGGGAGTTCGGCGACCTGGAATCGTGCATCGCCTCGACAAGGATACATCCGGCCTTCTCGTTGTGGCAAAGACGGATAAGGCGCATCAAGGGCTTAGCGCGCAATTTCAGGCGCATGGACGAGATGGTCGCCTGCAGCGAGAGTATCTTGCCCTTGTTTGGGGGCGCTTTGACCGGCCGGTCGGCGCAGTCGACGAGCCGTTGGCGCGCAGTCCAATCAACCGCCGCAAAATGGCCATTGCCAAGCCTGGTACGGGGCGGCGCGCGGTCACGCACTATAAGATCGAAGAAGTGATGGCGACCGATGCCGGTGTTGAGGTCAGCCGATTGCGACTGCGCCTTGAAACAGGGCGAACCCATCAGATCCGGGTTCACATGGCAGCAATCGGCCATCCTCTGCTTGGCGATCGGGCTTATGGTGCCGGCTTCAAGGCGAGCGAAGCGTTGTTGCCCATGGCTGCTCAAAACGCCTTAGCGGATCTATCGCGGCAGGCATTGCATGCCGGCGTGCTCGGCTTTCGCCATCCTGCCGATGACACTGCGCTAAAATTTGAAAGCCCGATCCCGGCCGACATCGCCGCCGTGCAAGACGGGTTACGGACGAGCGCGCGTTAACTCTGCCAGACGATGGAACGCGTGAATTTCTGTAGTTTTGTACGATTTTTAGGCAGAATTTTGCGTCCGAGGCCTGGAAATTCAAGCTTTACGCTCTATTTGTACTAATTCCGCCGCAGTTTCGATCTAAGTTCACGGCGTGTTGTTGCTTCGCGAATTAGGGACGGCACACGTTCGGGATGATCCGTCGGATCATTTCAAACGTTAACGAAACAAAGCCTGCTGACGGTTTCGTCAGATGATGTGTGTATGTGCAGGTCCGGGTTTTGGTATAGTGAGTTCGGTTCGGAGGGCCGGTGAGAGTTAGACTGTTCTTGTGGATCGATGAAGGTGGTTCACTGGGCAGGAAGCCGGTTTGATGTGGTTTGAAGCTTGGCGATGTGCTGCTTGGAGCGGGCATGGTCAGGTGCTGGTCAACAGGAGGACGGTGAGTTTTGGGGGACGTGCCATAGGCACCTTGAATCTTGACGTTTGGTCCTGATCGACAGTTTTGGAGGCGAGAAGAAATACGATGGCATCGAGAGCGCTACCGACGATTGCGGCGGGTTCTGGTGGATTGTCCCGTTATCTTGAAGAAATTCGACGGTTTCCCATGCTGGAGCCGGACGAGGAATATATGCTGGCGCGCAGCTGGCAGGAGCACGGCGACACGGACGCTGCGCAGAAACTCGTGACGTCACACCTGCGACTTGTGGCCAAAATCGCCATGGGCTATCGCGGTTACGGCCTGCCGATTGGTGAGGTCGTATCGGAGGGCAATGTCGGCCTGATGCAGGCCGTCAAGCGGTTCGACCCGGAGAAAGGGTTTCGGCTCGCGACCTATGCGATGTGGTGGATCCGGGCGTCGATACAGGAATACGTGATGCGTTCGTGGAGCCTTGTAAAAATGGGCACGACAGCGTCGCAGAAGAAACTGTTCTTCAATCTGCGCCGCACCAAAGGCCAATTGCAGGCGCTGGAAGATGGCGATCTGAGTCCTGAGAACGTCGACGTGATTGCGACGAAGCTTGGCGTTTCAAAAGAAGACGTGATTTCGATGAATCGCCGCCTGGGCGGTGATGCTTCGCTGAATGCACCGCTGCGTGCCGATACGGAGACCGGTGAATGGCAGGACTGGTTGGTCGATGACACACCCGATCAGGAACAGGCGCTTGGCGAAAGCGAAGAGTTGGCGCGTCGCCGGGACTATTTGAGCGCAGCGATGAGCGGTCTCAATGATCGCGAAAAGCGCATCTTCGAAGCGCGTCGTTTGTCAGAAGACGCATTGACGCTTGAAGCGCTTTCAGAAGAGTTCGGCGTCAGTCGCGAGCGCATTCGTCAGATCGAGGTTCGGGCTTTCGAAAAGGTCCAGAAGGCGGTTCAAGAGGCCGCCCAGAAGGATGGGATGTTGGCCGCGAGCGCCTCGGCATAATCGCTGGAACTGTAGCTGCAAAATAAGCGACACAGAATCAGTTAACAGAGATGAAGAGCGGTTCACACCCGCTCTTCAACGGCGGTTTTCGTGCGTTGCCGCCGTCAAGTGCGCGTCGGATCAAGAGGCTTTATTTCGCCTTGACGTATCTGGACACCTTGCGGGTTGAGGAGCGCTTGTACGCTTCGGCTCTCGTGCGCGGCCAAGGATGGCGCCGCGTGCTGTTTGACCATTCGCCATTTGGCGATATGGCAGCCTGCAATCACATCCTAGACGCTACTTTCGTAAATTTCGGGCACCGGCCAACATCATTGGCAAGACCTTTTGGGTCTTGCTTTGATGGTTTCTTTGTGCGGTCTGGCCACCGGTCACGAAAGCTCGGGAGCAGCATTTACGACGAAGGAGTGGCTCATGCTGAAGTGCCTACGTCCTCGGTTCGTGTGTGTTAGCGGTAGTTTTGACGGTCAATGGAAGTATTCTTCTCGGTCGATAGACTGGCTGATGAGACTGCTCTGGCGCCTCAAACCTTTCCAACCTCCCAGTATGATCTAGTTCAGCACCCGTCGGAACCGCTTGTGGCATAAGGGATGAGCGTTGGATTTTAGATCAGTGACAGGCTGATCTGGTCAATTGTCCTGACACAAGCCAGCTTCCGACCAGAATAGCAAAGAGGCCGGCTGCCATTGCGCGCCGGTCTTTTTTGTTTGTTTGCTGATGTATGTCGGATTGTGCGTTGTGAGCGCGGTCGTCATCTTCTATTGGGCAATCTGTGACATCGAGTGCGAGAAGTACTTTTCAATCGCCGTCACCAACGAGCCAGAAACCTGATTGCGCCAGCGTTGTGACTGCAGGCGGGCTGCATCGCGGCGGTTCGAGACATACGCAAGTTCGATCAGGACGGCCGGGACTTTCGCAGTCTTTAGCACCTTGAAGGCGGCCTGCCGGTGAGGCTGGCTGCGCATTGTTGTTGTCGCGCCCATCTGTGTCACAGCGATTTTGGTGAACATGTTGGTCCGCTCGAGATTGGCGTGAACCTCACGTTGCGCAAGATCGCCAAGAATTCCGCGCACAGCGCGCAGATCGGCGCTTTGGGCGGAAACGTACTTCATGACACCACCGGACATGGCACTTCTTGCGGCATCAGCTGCCGCGGACTGACGTAGCTTGTTGGCCAATCCCTGGCGCAACGAATAGATCGTCGCGCCGCGAGCAGTGGAGCCCGCGTAATCAGCGTGGATCGCGATGAACAGCGCTGCTGTGTTGTCCTCGGCGAATTGCCGGCGCTTGCCGAGAGTGACGAAGACATCTGTGCTGCGAGTCATCTTGACGCGATAACGCCCGGTCTTGAGTAGTCGCTTGCGCAGTGTACGTCCAAAGGCCAGGACGACGTCTTTCTCGTTCACGCCGAATTTCCGCGCACCGGAATCCTTGCCGCCGTGCCCGGGGTCGATAACGATCAGCGGTTTGTAGGCAATGTTTCTGCCCGTTCGACCCCGCGCCCGACGTGGAACAGGTGGTTGTGCCAGCGGCCCACCCAAGCCGAACGACGGTCGCCTTAGAGCGTCCCGCGTGCGTTTGTTAACGGACTTGAAAGGTACAAGAACAAGTTCGAGCTTGGCACCACGGCCGGCGGTATTGAGTTTAACCTGACTCTGTTCAACCACGACGGGCTCGGACACGTCGATGACAATGCGCGAGCGGCCCGGCGCGTAACGCCCCGCGCGCAGCTTTCTGACCAGACCGTTCGAGCGCGCCCGTGACAGATTCGGGAGCCGCATTCCAACTTGCGGCAGCTCAATGATCACGCGGTTTGGATTGTTGAGGGAAAAAATCTCAAAAGTCGATTTGTGGCGCAGATCGATGGATATGCGTGTGCGCTGAGTTGACGTCGAGGTTTTTGCCGAAGCGCTGAAGAAAGACGACAGGCCGAAGGGCAATTTGTCATTTGATTGTCCCGACTGCGCGACCGCTGCACCCGATGTGGCTGCGAGCAAGCTTGCAAAAAGCACAAAGCCGCATGTTGTCACCCGACATATGTCGGCTGACCCTTCTGGTCGCGAAACCATTCGGTTGACCCCCGTCTACGCGATACGCACTACGCCAGTGTGGCGAGGTCGACACTTGCAGTACAAAAGTGGCGTTTTCCAGTTCTGCACACGGTTTAATTATGAAATCGGAATGGTTAATGGAAGGTAAATTTCTCGAATTTATGCTGAAATTCGTGTCAAGCCGTAGTTATCCACAGGCTGGCGTTAGGCGATAAACTGTTGGTGGCGAGGCATCAAATGCCAACGATGCTGCAATATCCGTCTTCGAGAGATTGGCGCAGCGCCGATTGGTATCCGGCAAACGCTGCATGATCGGGCGATATCTCACCAAATGCGGCGGCTTCCGGCTCTTCTATGCGTTGATAGATGATGGGGGCGCTGGCCGGCGCGATTGCGACTCCTTTTTTGGCCAAGGTCGTTACGAGGCCGCGCATGACGTTGGTTTGGTCCAGTTGAGAGACAACAATCATGCGCATCGCGCCCTTTGTCAGCGATACCAGATGAATGAAACTCGACGACGGCGGCACATGTAGCCGGCCGCGGTGCGAATAAGGCGCATCGGGGCGATTGCGTTCTTCAAACAGCAGACTTGGCCAGCTGTCGTCCCAGGTGATGTCGGTTCGATATGCAACGATCATGTTTGGCGTCGTGAATGCCGGGCGGATCGTGAGATAATGTCCAATTAGGTGATCGACTGCGGCCCGGCTATAGGCGCCCATATAGACAGGTGCAATCTCGGTCGCTGGTCCCGGTTGGCCGGGTTCGTCGCGCAATGGCTTGCCCGGTGGTCCGGAGCCACTCCAATCGTTTTTCAAATCATCGAAATCAAGGCCGAGCACCATGCAGACATCGAATAGCGTCTGATCCCTTACGGTGCGGCCGGCCAGGAAGTTCTGGATGGTTTTCTCGTGACAATCAGCGGCGTCCGCTAGCTCAGCCTGCGTCATCTTCTTTTCGATTAGCGCGAGGCGAATTCGGTTGATGGCCTGCGCGCGGCCAGCGGTCTGGTCATTGAGGGGCATGGAGATGTTTCAGGCTGACAATCCGGGTTCTTCCAGTGACAAGGTACCGGGAAAGCCGCTCGGTTCAAACAAGAAAGGCCGGATGCGGGGCATCCGGCCGTCGGCTTGCTGCCAATTTTGCCGGTCGCGAGCCTAAAGGATATCAACACGGACGGGCGCGACACCCGACTTGCGCATGCCGACGATGCCAGCCGCACGGCGTGATAGATCGATAATGCGCCCCTTGATGTAGGGGCCGCGGTCGTTGATACGCACGATAACGGAACGCCCGTTGCGCAAATTGGTCACGCGCACGCGGGTGCCAAAGCGCAGTGTCTTATGTGCTGCGGTTAGTGCATTTGGATTGAACCAGCCGCCGGATGCGACACGTTGTGGCTGCCAATAGTATGATGCGATGCCACGCAATGAGCCGCCGCGACGGGATGAGCCAGTTCGCCGGCGTTTCGCCGTGGCGACACGTCTGACCTTGCGCCGCGGCGTAGCTTTGCGGCGACTGGTGGCAGATTTCTTGACCGGTTTGGCCGCAAATTTTTCATCCGGAATGCCGAACATGCCGCTTCGCCAATCCGCTTGGGCACCCGTTGTGGCAAGGGCCATGACGGCGAAATGGGCTGAGAAGATGATGGTCGATACTCTCATGGGAACACCTGTGTGGGTCTTTAACAGCCTAGTTGGCCAGCCAATGCTCCCTCTTTCGGGATTGCTGCCAACAGGTCAGTGGTGAATTTTAGTCAATAGATCAGCAAGCTCGCGGAACATACTGTCACCGCTTGCTTTTCGTTCGTCGGCTGTTATCGGTTCATGCCGACGGCGGCGGAGTCATCACGGTTCAGGGGGACGCGTCAAGAGCGTCACCATCAGACGACTGTGTCAGAAAATTTTCCGGCTCGATCAGAAGCCCCGCAGGAAGCGGGTTTGGCGGGCGCATTTACCAACATTGGAGATATCTCTGGTGCGGCACAATGCCTAAAAAGCCTCGCGTTGAAACCACCAATATCATGAGCCGAAGGCGGTCGATAGCCGACGTCGCGGTGACCGGGAAACTCGTCTCGATGCCGGCTAGAAAGTACCTGGATAACTCCCACCGTCGAGGATGATATTCTGCCCCGTAATGTAGCCGCCGTATTGGGAGGCAAGGAAAGCAGCTGTGGCACCGAATTCTTCAGCAGTGCCAAAGCGCTGGGCGGGAACGTCCTGCATCCGTTCGTTGTGAACTTCGTCAAATGGCCGCCCGGTCTCTGAAGAAATTTTCGCTGACGTGCCGCGCAGCCGGTCCGTATCGAAAGGCCCGGGCAGAAGTGCATTGATGGTCACGTTGCGGGCCACTGATTTACGCGCCAGGACGGCTATTGCGCCGGTCAGGCCTGAGCGAGCACCGTTCGAGAGCTCAAGATGGGCGATCGGGTACTTTACCGAATAGCTGGTGATGTTAATGATGCGCCCGAAGCCGCGATCCATCATCCCGTAAACGGTGCTGTGGATCAGTGCGATCGGCGAGATCATGTTGCTTTCGACGGCAGCGCGCCAATCTTCGAGTGAGAAATCTTTGAAATCCCCTGGTGGTGGCCCGCCTGCATTGTTGATCAGAATGTCGGGCGCAGGGCAGGCCTCAAGGACGGCCGCGCGACCTGCATCTGACGTGATGTCACAAGCGATTGCCGTCACTTTGACGTTCGATGATGAACGAATCGCATCGGCAGTTGCTTCAAGCGCATCTTTGGTGCGCGCACAAATTGTCAGCTCGACACCTGCTTCTGCGAGCTTTTCCGCGCAACCGCGGCCAAGCCCTTTTGATGCGGCGCACACGATCGCTTTTCGCCCTTGCAATCCGAGATCCATGACACTCTCCTCATAAACACTGCTCTGCCAGGTTCAATCGTTCACAAGCAAACTGCAACGTGACATCTGGCAGGCGAGCCATCTTGCGCAGGCGGCGGTGCTGCCTATCGGTTTGGCCAAATCGGGACGGGGGTATGGGCGCAACACCTCGTTTCGTCAATTCACCGTGACTATACTTTTACTTGGCGATGAATACGAAATGTGTAAACGTGGTGTCAGGTTCAATGAAACGGAAGGAGGTGATCCAATGTCGAGTGAGATCAAGCTGAGGGCTAAGCTATGGTTCGTCGAGGGATTGTTGGAGCAGCCTCCACGGTTCAGTTGATGCAACAGCGCTGGGAATGACCGGCAGCTTAGCAATCAGTTGAGGTTTTCTCACGGGGCCACCCTCTCAGGGTGGCCCTTTGTGCGTTTGGATGTTCGGATTGTCGAGTCCGTTCGTTGATCGAGTGAATGTGATTGCCGTAAATTCACCCCATCTGGCATGCTCTTAAGCGGTGAACAACGGAACCAGCAGGAGGTTGAGTGATGCGGACTATATGGCACACGACAATTATGGCGGTACTTGCTGTGACGGGCATGATGGGGGCCGTGGGGCAAGCGCAAGCAGGCATCAAATGCAACGGCGCGTACCAGGTGGTTCGCGGTCAAGGTCAGATTGCGACACCTTATTGCGAGGACCAATACCTTGCACGGGTAGCGCGCAGCTACGGCATCCGCGTCTCCGCCACGGCGATCAGGCACAATCCGTCACGCAAAGAAGAGGTTTGCCGTTTCATCGGCCATGACGGTCGAGTTGCCAGTATTTGTCACAGCTATCGGCCAGATAGTTGCACGACATTCAGATGTTGAATTCACGCAGGGGCTTTGTCGGCGATCCATTCTTTTGAAGGTGGACTGGCGTCATGCCGCCTGGCTGGCGTCTTGAGCATTCTTGACCCAGGAATGGATCTTCTCAAGATCGGGCGGTTGGCCGTCACGCAACACGCTTTGTCCTGCTGACGTCTGAGCAAACTTTAGGATCGCAGCCATTGCTTCGCCGGGATCCGTGCGCGCTATTGCGTCCACGGAAAGTAGACCCGCACCAACGAGGAGTTGGGCATGGCCACCTCGAATTCCTGGCAAAGTACATACGAGCCGTGCTTGGTGCTGCCACTCGACGATCGTTTTCGACGTAATGTGTCGGGTTTTTAGTTCTGCCGCGGTTGTCTCTGGATCGGCATTGAGGAGATCTGACACCTTGTAGAGCCCGATGGCTTCGAAACGTGCTGCCGTTTTGGGGCCAATCGATGGTGCCGCCTCGATGTCATCACTCACTTTGAGATAGAGACGCGGCGCGCGAGTTTTATCCGTGGACCCATTTTTTTCAATGCGAATCTCTGGGATCCGTGGTGTTGTTTGGGCGCTGCTCACCCGGTCCTGTAGGCGAGCGAGCTGTGGCACGCTCACGCTTGCTTCACCCGCCGTTGGCTTGGCCTCACCATTGCTCGATGCTGTGGACCTTGCGCCAGTGTTCGGCTGCTGTTCGGCACGACGGGGCGATGGCCATGCTGCTTTCGACGGTTGTGCAGAGGTAAGTTTTGGGATTTGGCCCTGCGGTAAAGGTGATTGCGTGCGCCGTGTCTTGCGCGCTTCGCGTCTCTTGGTATCGCGAGGCACAACAACTTCGCGTTGGTAGAGGTCGCGAACCTGACGGTCGTCGTCGGGCAAGTTTTCAGTGACGGTACCCGTTGCCTGCAATTCATCAAACATCGCCTCGACTTGCTGGCGATCGGCGGCATCCTCCATTTTTCGCGTCACCCATTTGAGCGGGATTTTCAGACCAGCGATAAATGTCTCGGCGGTGAGACTGACCTCTGGCGGCGTCACGCCAGCTTCATTGAAAGCGCTGTCAAGCAAACGGGCATGACCTACCGCTGCATAGGCAAGCAGGTCGCTGATTAGATCCTTACACACTTCATCGAGCCCCTCGGGCGGCTCGACGACGCCACGCTCAAAATTGTAGTGCGCGATCAAGGTTTCGTAGTGGGCATGCGACGTCTCGGCACCTGCGATAACGTGATCTTTGATCCATGCATCGTCGTGGCCCGGCACCACGCGCGGTGCTGGCTTTGCTTTCGCGCGTGCGGAAAGCGCATCGTAAGACTTCGATATGCTCCACTCGACGGCGCGGTGAATATTGTTCTCGGCTGGTGACTGGGCGGTGTGAAACGGATGGATCGGATCTGTGTAGTAATGGCTCATAATGCCGGCTGCATAGACAGCTTCGTGCCATGAGTGGGCTTTCAGCGCGTCGACGAGTTTGCCGTACCAGCTTTCAACTTTTTCCGGAGCACCTCCCCAAAAGTTATCTCCCACGTGAAGGACATGGTTCTTGAAGTCCTTGAACTGCTTGTCTGGTGCCTTCGAGCCTTCAAGATAAACCTCTGCGTGCGATAGAAAGAGGCGCTGCCATCGCTCGGCATCACTGCTTTCCAGATGGCGCAGAGCATCGAGAGCCAATTTATGGTGCGTGCCATTGGCGTGCGCGGCGTAGACGATCCGGAAAAGAAGGTTCATGGTGCGATTCCAGGTGGGGCTTTTTCGATTAAGTGATCCAACGCAGGAACGGGTTCGCGCGACCATAGTCTGAGTCGCGCCTATCCTGCGAGTTGTCGATGGATACACACTTGTCGCAAAAGCATCTTTTCTGACTTTTTGAGCGACTTCGGGAACGGCCGAGCGGGCCGGCGGTGGCATGGAATATCTGTGGATTGTAATCAGCATCTTTGCAGCATTGATGCAGGCCGTGCGCACGGCAGCGCAAAAGACGCTCAATCAGCGGATGTCGAATCTCGGAACGACGTATGTTCGTTCGGTATTCGGTCTGCCGCCGATGCTGGCATTCCTCGCTTTTGTGCTGTTCCTCTATGGTGGCGCGTGGCCAAAGATGAGCGCCAAGTATCTGCTTTTCACTGCGGGCGGGGCTGCGGCGCAGATATTTGCGACGATGGCACTGATCTACATGTTCAAGTTGCGCAATTTCGCGATCGGGACGATGCTCACCAAAGTGGATATCCTGCTGACCGCGATCATTGGAACGGCATTGTTTTCAGAGACCCTGTCGACGAACGGTGTGTTCGCGTTACTCGTCGTGGTCGCTGGCGTTCTGCTGATGACAGTCGGGCGCATGGGGGTCGGAGCGCTTGCGGGGGGCAGTGAGGGCATCCTCGCGCAGATATTTGGCCGATCGACACAGGTTGCATTCCTGTGTGCACTGTTGTTCACGTTTTCCTATCTGTTTTTGCGCGAAGCATTGCTGACGATGGAGCCGGCCGACGGCTTTGTCGTTCCCGAGGGTATCGGCGCCATGTTCTGGCGCGGTGGTTGGACCGTTGTAATCGCGACGGTGATGCAGACTGTCGTTGTTGGCACCTATCTCTGGTTCACGGAGCGCGGGGTGTTTCGTGAAATGCAGGCAAGTGCTCGGATTGGCAGCTTTATTGGCGCGACCAGTGCCATCGGGTCGATTGGCTGGTATACGGCTTTTGCCATGCAGAATGCCAGCTATGTGCGTGCGGTCGGTCAGATTGAGGTTGTGTTCACGCTACTTATCGCCTGGTTCTATTTTCGCGAACGCATAACGATGCTTGAACTGGGAGGGGTCGGGCTGACCGTTGCCGGCATCTTGATGTTTCGACTTATGGCTTAGGATCGGTCAAACAGCGACGTTGACTATACGGCCTCGGCGATCGGCTCTTGCTTCTTGGACCTCGGCCTGTGTTGTCGATCCGGCGCGGCAGCGGCTGCCGGATCCGTCAATTCCGACAGAGCTGCCGCATACTCGACAACAGCTTGCTCTCCCTTCGGCGTGAGTTGATAGATGCCGGTCGCAACTCGTTCGAACCAGCCATAATGATCGTCGGCCATAAGGCGTCGGGCTTTCTCGACACCGGCTGTCTTGGCAACATCTGCGGCTTTGGTGGGTCCGCTCGCATGCAAGATACCAACGCAGCGAAGCGCATCTTGACGATAAGCCGTCATGAGGCCTTTCCGGGTCGACCCACCTTTATTCGGATCGCCGACACGTTTGGCAAACTCCTTGAGCAGTCGGGCGCCCTTTCGCTTTGATTTGCGCGGCCGATACGGTGCCGGGTCGGCGTGAATTTCCACCACTCCGTCCTTGAGGCGGACGGTCATCAAGCCAATCCCGAGGCGCCGGGCGAGTGTCAGGTTGTTGGCTAGCGATTTCTGAAACGGTCGACCACTGCCCCGCGGCACCGCTATATAGACGACGTCGGATATCGCCTGGCGTTCGATCGCCTGATGAAAAAGCGATAGTGAAAACCCGGTCTTGAGCTCAACAATGAGCGGGCCTTCGTCTTTTCGGCAGGCAACCACGTCTGCTGCGCCGACTTCGCTTTTTACTTCATAGCCTTGCGTTTCCAGCAATCGCTTGATCGGCGGATAGAGGGCGGTTTCTTTGACAGCTTCTTTAGCCATGACACGGCATAGCGCGGCGAATCAGTCGATGGCAACTCAGCGCGTGCCACGTCGTGCGCAAGATCGGACAATTGCTGCGTATGGACCGTCGCACAGGTAGTCGTTACGTTCGCCTCCCAACCGATAGAGAGAAAACTGACGAGAGGTCCGGCATGCAATACGGCGTCGCAATTTTCTTTACAGACTACTCTATTGGTCCGGTTGAGCTTGGACGTGCACTGGAAGACCGCGGTTTCGAGTCGCTTTGGGCACCGGAGCACAGTCATATTCCGGTATCGCGCCAATCACGGTTTCCACCGGGCGGTGATCTGCCGCAAAAGTATTATGACGTCATGGACCCGTTCGTAACGTTGCCCGCAGCCGCAGCAGTGACAAAACATCTAAAAATCGGGACTGGCATCTGCTTGGTTGTTCAGCGTGATACGATTCAAACGGCGAAGTCCGTGGCCAGTCTTGATCAATTGTCGGATGGCCGTTTTCTGTTCGGGATTGGTGCTGGCTGGAATGCCGAGGAGATGGCCAACCATGGAACCACCGACTTCAAGGGACGCTTTAAGCGCATGGAAGAGAATGTTGCGGCGATGCGCGAGATCTGGACGAAACCGGAGGCTGGGTTTGTCGGTGACTTCGTCAATTTCACGCCGATGATGACGTGGCCGAAGCCGTACCAGAAACCGTATCCGCCCGTGATCGTTGGTGGCGCATTTCCATACGCCGCGAAGCGTGCAATCGCTTATGGTGACGGTTGGATTCCGCATGCGACACGGCCGGAATATGGCGGTGACGATATCACAGCGAAATTGCCCGAGTTCCGCGAGATGGTGAAACGTGCAGGTCGGGACCCGGCGTCTATCCCCGTCACTGCATTCAATGTGCCACATGATCAAGCGATTTTGCAGCGATACAAGGCTGCCGGTGTTGATCGGGTCGTGTTCTCAATTCCATCTGCGGCAAGCGATGCCACTCTGCCTCTTCTCGATGAAATCGCAGGCGTTGTTACCCTGATGCGCTGAGATTGAATTTCTACGCCACCGCCGTGATTGCTGCGCCATCCAATATCAAATCTGCAGCCTTTTCGCCGATCATGATGGTCGGAGCATTGGTATTGCCCGAGGTCAATGTCGGCATGATCGATGCGTCAGCAATCCGTAATCCCGCAATGCCATGCACGCGCAGCTGATCATCGACGACAGCCATTGCATCTTGTCCCATTTTGCAGGTGCCGACAGGATGGTACGTCGTCTCGGCGGCTTCCTTGGCCCAGGCAAGGATTTCGTCGTCTGAGCTTTGCTCGGCGCCCGGGGCTAACTCCTTGACATCCATGTCGGCCATCGTCGGTGCAGTCATGATACTGCGTGCAATTCGGATTGCGCGAATGCTCAGTTCGGCATCGATCGGCTCTGACAGAAAATTGAAATGGATCGCCGGGGGCACCGTTGGATCGGCGGACCTAATGTGAATATGCCCTTTGCTCTCCGGTCGCATCGGATGAGCATAGCATGTCATGCCGGATTGCTTCGAGAGTTTCGGTCCGGGTTCATAAAGCATCGGCACCCAGCCGAGTAGAAGGTCCGGGGCATCGAGACCGTCGCGCGAACGCACGAAAGCGCGAAGGGGAGCCGCTACCATGCCGAGCATGCCTTGGCGCAAAATAGCATAGCGGAGCGCCTGATGAACAAGGCCGAGGCCACGGCCTCGGTCGTTGAAGGTCACGCCTTTCTTGCCAAACGCCCAGCGGGTGCGCGGCGCGAAATGGTCTCGAAGGTTTTCGCCGACGCCAGGCAATGCGTGATGCACCGCAATGCCGAGATCGTGCAACCGCTCCGGTTGCCCAATCCCCGATAGTTCGAGCAGTTGCGGCGAATTGATCGAACCAGCGCTGACAATAACTTCTCTGGTGGCATGAGCTTCTTGATCTGACGCACCGCTAGTGAAACGCACGCCCACACAACGCGACCCATCCATGCTAAGCGCCCGGGCCAACGCATCGGTTTCGATTCTGAGATTCGGTCGGTTGCGAATTGGATCGAGATAGCAGTGCGCGGTACTTTGGCGTCGACCATTGGCAATCGTTGCCTGGCTCATCGCAATACCGTCCTGGCTGGCACCGTTGTAGTCCTCGGCCGCCTTGATGCCAACCTCGCCAGCAGCTTTGATTAACGCCTGATAGAGCGGTAGCGTTGGCTTCGGATTGGTGATGCGCAGCGGTCCATCACGCCCGCGCAGGTCATTATCGCCGCCACCTTCATAGTTTTCCATCCGCTTGAAGAACGGCAAAACATCGTTGAACGACCACCCTCGGTTGCCCATCTGCGCCCAAGTGTCGAAGTCCTGGGCTTGCCCGCGCACGAAAGCGCAGCCGTTGATAGAGCTTGAGCCACCCAACATGCGCCCGCGCGGCACTGGCAGGCGCCGTCCGTTCGCGCTGTCTTCTGGCTCCGATGAATAGCACCAGTTGACGGCCGGGTTGTGCAGGAGCTTGGCGTAGCCAAGCGGGATTGGTGACCAGTGATGTGATGCAGGACCCGCTTCGAGCAGCAAGACGCGATGGCGCGGATCAGCCGATAGGCGATTGGCAACGACGGCTCCGGCGGAGCCAGCCCCGACGACGATGTAGTCGAATGTTGTAGTGTCGCTCACGAGCCAAGACTCCTCAAAGCCGTCGGACAGTTTAGCCAAACCCGCGCCGACGTCTATTTGAGAGATGATCTTTATGACCAATCCGTGAAACGATTGCTTGTAGGGCCGTTCAATGTCAGGAAGAAAACGGCAATGTCTCAGCGGCCACTCCAAGCTTGGTCGCCTGCCGGCAATAAACGCAACACACCAATAAAGGGGAGTGGACCCATGGCCTTCTTCGAACTGCGGCAATACAAGATCCGGCCCGGTAAGATGACCGATTGGCTCGAATTCATGCAGAACGATATTATTCCGTTCCAGGTCTCAAAAGGAATGGTGATTTGCGGAAGCTTTCAGGGCGAAGAAGATGATTCCGTCTACGTCTGGATCCGCCGTTTCGAGAGCGAGGAGCAACGCGTCAAGCTATATGCCGATGTCTACGAAAGCGACTATTGGAAGAACGACGTGACGCCGCGTGTAACGGAGTTGATTGATCGTGAAGCGATCAATGTGCAGCGCATTTCAGCGACGCGGATGTCGACGATGCAATAGCCGATGGCGCCGGTACGTTATCTTCCGTCGCCGGTTTCTGTCGTGTGAGTTGGCGATTGTCCATCTCGTTAAGCTCATTGTGGGGCGAGTGCGCGCGCACTCTGCCCCAATTTGGGAAGCGCGTTTACATAACAGTCATTCAAAAAATTGTTTCAATTTGTCTGGATCCCACCAATAAGGCATTTTGCTTGCGGTTGATGGTTCATTTCGTCAGCCACGTAAAACAAGCTTGCGTCGGCATCGCGCTCGATTTTGGGGTCAAACCAGTGTCACTCAACGGTTTTGATAGTGATCACACATCCGGCTCTGTCTTTTGTTCTGACACCCGTCGGAAAGCGCCGCGTCGCGCCGTACGTATCGCTGGAGAGGTGAGCTTTGGTGATCGCGCCAATCGTATGGATTGTCGTATCGTTGATATATCTTCAACCGGAGCTCGGTTGAGGATCAATACGAGCGATCAAGTCGCAACGCCGCGTATCGGCCTTTACTTTGACCAACAGTCGACGAACGTGGAGTGTCAGGTGATTTGGATGCGGGACGGCGAAGTCGGCGTTAAGTTCTGCTCGCAGTTTTATCGCCAGGGCTGCCCCAACTAATCTGTGTAAACTATGTGTGCGGCCCATTGATCGCTATCGGCGGCTCAGGGGCTGACGCTATACGTAGCATGAAAAGTGGCGGCGCGGTTGCCGTAGACCTCATCGCCGTTCAGCAGTAGATAGCCGGACGCAGCGCTTTGAACTTCCTGCCATGGTGTCATGATCTCAAAACCGCCTGCCAGAAAGATCGCCTCGACTTTGGATATCGACCGATAGAAGTCGCCAAAATCATTGTGGCCCGGCTGGCGATGATAGATTTCTGGGAATCGTTCGGAGCGGATAACATAGGTATTGGTGTTACCGTCCTTGTCGCGCAAGATGGCTTTGTCGGCGGTTAGACTGGTCACGATCCAGTCGTCAGGACCGGCCAGGTTTTGGGTTTCCTTACCATCCCAAAGGGTCTCGATCCTCTGTTGCTTGCCACTCAACCGGGCAGCGATCAATGCAACCTTGTGGGCTGCCATCGGTTGAACCTGCAGTCGTTCGGCAACGTCGAAGAAGTCTGGCTTGGATAATGGCGCCGCCGACACCAATCGAGGAGCGTTGCGGTTTTTCCCGGACATGACCAACTCGTACATAAGAGGCCTCATCATGTGACGTAGGCGCACGGAGCCAACGTCGGATGATTTAGCACATCTGGATCGGCACACGAGCGGTTTGTTGCTGCGGAGTTACGCCCTCTATAACGCTGTTAGATTTTGCACTGAACATCTGGACTCGGTCTCTTTTTCCGAGCAGCATCCGCCCGCTCGAATGGTGTGAGGGGGTTGTACGTGTTGAGGCGTTTATTGATTGGTTTTGCGGGCGCTTTTTGCTGCGCAAGCGCGCAAGCTGCTGAATTACGTGTTAGCTTTTCGGAGCTTGCCGCCTTGCTTAACCCGACGCTCGCTGACACCAGCCTGCGCTTACACAATGTTCCGTCCGAAGGTATATTTGGCGGATTGTTTGATCCGACCAGGACTTCCTATGTAAAGTTTGGTGGCACCGAGGTGCCGCTGGAATTTCCGGTGACGAAGTTTCCGCTGACCGGTATTGGTAATGGCCAGTACGCCTACTACCTCAATGACATCAATTCCAGCTCGATCCGGGTTGAGCCAGCCGCGGCGGCGCTGGCGTTGGTCATTCGTTTTGAAAGCAACGACGCTGAATTGGTCAGCAGCTGCTTTAGCGGCACCTGCGGCTTTACCAGCGCATTGCCGATCGTGCATTGGCGAAGGCCACATATCAAATTACACTTGACGCCGAGCAGATATGACAGCGGAATCGCACTGACCGCGTCAAAAATAATTGTTGGAGGACGTTTTAAAACCGTCTGTCGTGCAAGCAGTCTGTTTTGCCTTCTTGGTCAGAGCGCGGCCGACAACTATATCAATAGGCTGCGCCAGCGCTATATCCCCCGCCAAATTCTGACACAGCTCAATGCCGATGCGACGCGTGAAGCGATCGCGGGCCAACTGTCACCCTATTTAAAGCTTGGTAGTACTGGCCAAGTGTCGATCCGAAAGATCGCTGTTGCCAACGGGGTTATGCGCGTCAAATTCAAACTACCTTAGCGCGCAGGGCACGCTAATAAGCCTTGCGTAGAATTTCCATGACCTGATCGGGCGTTGAGATGGGGCGCGGGTTCGAATAGGTCCAGTCGTCGAGCATGCAGTTCTCGGCCAAGCGTGGCAGGTCACTTTCCGCGACACCGACATCACGTAGCTGGCGCGGCATGCCAAGGCCGCTAATCAATTCGTCAAGGATCGTGCTCGCAGGAGCCTCCGATTGGCCGAGGGCCGCTGCCACTTCGCGCTGCCTCTCGGCATTGACGGTTTGGTTGTAGTCGAGCACGTATGGCAACATTACACAGGACGTGTAGCCGTGTGGCACGTTGGCTGAGCCGCCGAGAATGTGTCCGATTGCGTGGCTCGCGCCGAGCCGGCTTCCCGCAACGACGCCGACCATTGAGAGCCATGCGCCCATCATGCATTTTAGCCGACCTTCGAGGTCGTCCGGATTCGCCTTAACGCGCGTCAGGCCTTCTTTGAGCGAGCGCAGAGCCTGCAGCGAAGTTCCGTCCGTGTAGTCGTTGGCGTCGATCGAGCACAGCGTTTCGACTGCGTGATCGATGGCACGAACACCGCTTGATAACCACAACCACTCCGGCGTGTGCACGGTTGCGGCAGGATCAAGAATGATGGTCTCGGGGACGAGTGCGGGGTGGATGTAACTCTGCTTCAGTTGTGTGCGTGTGTCCGTGACGCCGGCGCGGGCATTGAATTCACCGGCCGAGAGTGTTGTTGGCACAGTGATCTGTTTGACGGTCGGGGCTCGGTATTCGGGAAAGCGGCGAACGCCGTTTTCAACCACGGTGCGAAACGGCTCGAGCCCGTCGACGTCAGAGATGTCATACTCCAGGCACAGCGTTACTGCTTTACCGCCATCCGTCACCGAACCGCCGCCTATTGTAAGTAGCAGATCGCAATCAACTTCACGTGCCGCATTGGCGCAAGCGACGACGGCGTCGCGCGGCGAGTGCGATGGCATGTGATCGTGATAGCCGACAAAACGGTCACCCAACGCTTGCCTCACCTTGGACAACTCATCGGTTTTGGTGGCAAGCGTTCGGCTTGAGAGGGCGAACACGCGTCTTGCACCGAGACGGTTCGCTTCCTCGACAATCGATGCAGCGGCAGCCTTTCCAAAGATCACCCGGTTCAGTTGATTGAAAACCATTGTGCCGGACTGCATTGCTTGCTCCGTTTCCACGACTGACGAATCTATTTCTGAACGTTGACCCGCGCGGCGGCGAGCGGTGTGCCTGGAACATCGACGTGCATTCGGTAAATCGTGCCACAGTTTTCCCGCGGCCCATTGCGCGACCCGGTGACAATGTAGAGTTCGCGTAGATCATCGCCGCCAAAGCACAGCGACGTTACCATCGGCAATGGCACGGCGATATCGCGCATGTGTCCGCCCTGTGCGTCGAATACGGCAACGCGGCTGCCGTGCGCATCAGCAACCCAAACCGAACCGTCCGCTGCCACCTTCATGCCGTCGGCAACACCGTCCGGTCCAAGCGTTGCAAATTTGCGCCAAGGTGAAAGCGTGCCGTCGTCGTGAACATCATAGGCGCGAATAAATCCTCCGCGGGCATCACAGTGATATAGGACATCGCCATTCGGCGAAAACCCGAGTCCATTGGTCAATAGAATGCCATCCGACACTTTGCGTATGCTACCATCGAGATCGATCATGTAGAGATTGCCGGGCTTCGGTGTTTCTCCGGCAAAGACCACAAATGCCAGCGACCCGGCATATATCCGTCCAGCGGAGTCTGTCGTCAGATCGTTGAATCCGGTTGCGTTGTCCGCAGTCGCTGTGTCGAGGAGCGATCGTGAACTGCCGTCGCTGAGGTCGACAAACGCGATATCGCGTCCACCGACAACCAGCCCACCAGCGCCGTGCAGCGCCATTCCACCAACGCCGCGCCGTTTCGGAATGACCTGACTGACTTCGCCCGCCCGATCGAGAAGATATACCCCGCCATTAATGACATCGCTGAAATAGAGACCTCGGGCTGAATCCCAAACCGGTCCCTCGATTAAACCATAACCGGTGGCAATTTCTTCCATTGTGCCCTTCATCTAAGCTTCGCAACTCTGATTGCTTCGTATGAAGCACTTGCCTAAACTGATTGCCAGAGTTGGTGCTGCGGCAGTGTCACCTGTGGCTTCTGGGACAGCAACGTCCGGTGCGATCACGACGCTGATTTCGCGGCAAACAGGCCATCACGCGTGCGCGGAGGAACTGACATGGTTGAACTCCACTACGAAAAACTTCATCCCGAATTCGGATGCCGCATCGACAACCTTGATCTTAGTAGTCCGCCGGATAGCATTGCTATTGAGGCCCTCAGTGCGGCGATCGACAAGTTTTCCTTCGTTTTTCTGCCTGACCAGTCGATGACGGACGATGCGCAACTCATTTTGACTCGTGCGCTGGGCAGTCCGGAACCAAGCCATGTCAGCGTTGGGCAGACCAACTATTTCGGCACAATCGGCAACGTTCAGGCAGATGGCACGGTGCTTGGGTCCGGACACAAGAAAACGATTTTTCTGACCGGGAACAATATGTGGCACTCGGATGCATCCTTCAAACCGGTCCCAGCGTTCCTATCAATCATGTGTGCCTACGAAACGCCAGACGAAGGCGGCGAGACGATGTTCGTTTCACTGCGATCTGCCTACGATCGCCTGGCGCTGGAGCGCAAACGTGCGGTTGATCCGTTGATTGCGATCCACGACTACGTCTACTCGCGCTCGCAAGTGGCACCCGACGCGGTGTCACCGGAGATTGCGGCAACGCTTCCGCCGGTGCGCCAGCGGCTGGTGCGCACCAATCCCAACACCGGCAATAAGAACCTGTTCCTTGGCAGTCATGTCCGCGAAATCGAAGGTTGGAGTGAAGCCGAAAGCCGTGCTTTGATCGATGATCTAACGGCTGAGGCAACCGCGCCCGAACACATCTACAGCCATATGTGGCGACCGGGCGACGTCGTGCTTTGGGACAATCGTTGCCTGCTGCATCGCGGCGCAGGCTACGACGCCGACCGTTTTCGGCGCTACATGCGCCAGACTCGCGTTAGCGGCGCCTGTTCCTCATTGGAAGAAAGCGTCGCGGCGTAATTTGAAACCCAGAGCACCGGCTCATTCAAAGCCGCGAAACGTCGCGACATTTTCCAACGCTTCACGGTCACTCACCAGTGTGTTCTCGATCTTGTCATGGTCGGCCCAGCCGAGACTCATGCCGGTGACCAATGCCTGATCCTCGGGGACGCCGAGATGTTTGAGCACCGGTTCCTGATATGGGATCCACGCTGCCTGTGGGCAGGTGTCCAGGCCGAAGCCTTTCGCGGCAAGCATAATCGTTTGAATATACATGCCCGTGTCGGCCCAACTACCACGCGTTAGGTAGCTGTCGCACGTCACGAAGATGCCGACCGGGGCATCAAAAAACAGAAAATTGCGCATCGCTTGGCGTGTGCTGCCTTCGCGATCGCCTTTCTCGATGCCGAGCAAACCATACAATCCCCAACCGACGCCGCGGCGGCGGGCGTTATGGATGTCTTTCCACTTCTCCGGGTAGTAGTCGTAATCGTGATAGCCTTTGCCACCGCCTGACTTCGCCATGGCGATCACATCATCGGTGATCGCCTGCTTCACGGCGCCGGTGCAGACATAGACCTGCCAGGGCTGCGTATTTGTTCCGCTCGGCGCGCGTTGCGAGACTTCCAGGATCTTCTCGATCGTTTCCTTCGGTACCGGATCTGGCTTGAAAGCGCGAATTGATTTGCGATTTTGAATAGCGTCGAGAACGTCCATGTGTGGGTCCGTTTGTGATTGTCGATTAGAGCAAGATTGTGGGCGCCACTGCGGCTACGATTTGGTGGAAGCGACATCCCGCAGTGCACCGATGTCTGGACGTTCCAGTCCGAGATGGTCGCGCAACGTTGGTCCGCTGTAGTCTTTGCGGTAGATGCCACGCCTTTGCAACTCCGGCACGACGAGGCGCACGAAGTCCTCAAAGCATCCCGGCTGGTGTGTTGGCCCGACAACGAACCCGTCGCAGGCAGGTTCCGGGCCGGACCACCACTCCTCGATCTGGTCTGCGATGTCCGTCGGCGATCCAACCCAGGCTTCGTGCAACAGTCCGCGCCCCGTGACGCGCATAAAGTCACGCACTGTCGGATTTTTGTAGCCGGCCTGGACGACCCGGTCGCGCATCGATTGCATGCCGTTAATGCCGTTGATTTCTTCGTCGGTGAACGGCTCGTCCATGCCCTTTGTCGAGAAGTCAAAGTTGAGGGCTTCTGACAGCAGGGACAGTTGGTCGATATCGTTTGGTAATTTGTCGTAAGCGGCTTTCCTGTCTTCCGCCTCAGCGCGCGTTTCGGCGACCATCGGGTAAAACAGCGAGCAGATCTTCATGTGGTCCGGATTGCGCCCCACGGCGGCGGCCGCATCCTTCTGGCTCTTGTACATCTTGCGCCCAACTTCAACGTCTCGATAGGCGACGAACAGGAGCTCTCCCCATCGTGCGGCGAAGCGCTGCCCGCGTCCGCTCATGCCGGCTTGCATGACGACTGGATGGCCTTGTGGCGATCGCGGCACTGTGAACGGGCCGCGCGATGACAGGAATTCGCCTTTGTAATCGATGCGTCGAACCTTGTCCGGGTGCGCGTAGACGTTGTTGGCCTTGTCTACGGCGACGGCATCGTCATCCCAACTGTCCCAATGGCCAAGCACGATCTCCATGAACTCATCCGCGCGGTCATAGCGTAGATCGTGTTCCATCGCCGCCTCGCCGCGGCCCATGTTGCGTGCCTCGTTATCGTTGACCGATGTCACGCAGTTCCAAGCCGCGCGACCGTTGGTCATAAGATCGATCGTCTGGAAGACGCGCGCTACATGGAACGGGTCGTAGTAGGTCGTCGAGTAAGTCGCGCCGAGCCCGAGATGCTTTGACGCCGCTGCCATCGTCATCAGGCATGTCGTGGCGTCGAGTTTGACGCAGCGGATGCCGTTCTCGACGGTGTGTGCGTGGTCACCACGGTACATGTCCGGCATTGCCAGGCGATCATCAAAGAAGCCGACGTCGAACTTGCCTTCTTCAAGCACGCGCGCAATGTGCTGGTAGTACCCCGGAGAGTAGGAATCTGTTCGCGCGTCGGGATGACGCCATGCAGCCGGAATGGTCGTGCAGTTTTGGGCTTGAAGAAACGCGACGAAATGGACCTGACGCATGATGTGCCCCCTGTCTGATCTACACAGTTGGTCCGAGCGACAGCCGCCCGACCGAATTGCGCACAACTCTGCGGCCTAAAGGCGGGTAGGAGAAGCCCGCGTTTGGTCTTCCCAAGCGAACATCCGTCTTTTGATCAGGTCGCCATGACGGCATGCTACTAAATGCTGCGGAAGCCGCCGTCGGCCATCAAAATGCCACCTGTCACATAAGCCGAGAGGTCAGATGCCAGGAAGACGACCGGGCCAACAATGTCTTGTGGCTTGCCCGGGCGACCGAGCGGCGTGTGTTGCATGATGTCAGCAATCATTTGCGGATTGGCTTCGCGCATTGATTTGTTGAGTGGCGTTTCAATTAGGCCAGGCCCGATTGCGTTGACGCGCACCCCATCCTTACCCAGTTCCGCCGCCAATGACCGCGTCAAGCCAAGTACGCCATGCTTTGACGTTGTGTAGGCGGCTGAATTCGGCCACCGGACATGAACGAAAGATTGAATCGAGCCAATATTGATAATCCGCCCTTTGCTCTCGCGCAACGGAACGAGCAGCGCATGCGTAATATTGAATACGCCCTTGATATTGACATCAATGATGTCGTCCCAATCTTGCGCAACGGCATCGCGGTCGCCGGTAATGGGCGTGCGTCGGTTGATGCCGGCGTTATTCACCAAGATGGATAGCCGACCAACGTCCGCCGCAATCTTTGTTGCCACCGCATTGCAAGCACTGCGATCGGTGACGTCGAGCTCGTAGCTTGCGGCTTTGCCGCCAGCCGCCACAATGGACTTCGCGGTCTCGTTTCCGGCGTCAGCATTAACGTCCAGAATCACGACTTCAGCGCCGTGCTCGGCTAGTCCGTGGGCAATCGCCTCGCCAATCCCGGAGCCGCCGCCCGTCACTGCCGCAATATGACCGTCCAACAATTCACCCACATCATTCTCCTTCATCCGTCATCACTGCCAAGCCGCGTCTGCTTTGATCGCTTGGCCGGGATGCACCAGATGTTTGACAGGTCTTGCACCAGCCACGAGACCGAAATAGCAAGTATGCTAGCAATCAGGAATGTCACACCCATCCAGAACGCGCGGCCCGCAAGGTCCGCATTCGGCGCCTCTCCGCTCATGTAGATCGAAAACAAGCCGATAATGCCGTAGCATATGCCCGTCAGCGTCGCGCCAAGCCGCAGCCAGAGTCTGCTGGTCTGGATTTTCACCGCGTGCTGCCTCCCAGGTGCCGTTCTTTGTGAAACTCTATGGCAGAACCTGTATGCGGGGCAACCAACAGGCATGCGCCATGCCTGGTTATCGCGTCTTCGGCAACTCGAAGTTGGCCGCCCTTTCGGTATGTTTGATGAGTGTCGTAATGTCAGGCTTGTCACCGTCGGTAAACACGGCGTGCTTGTAAGCAAGACGCGCAGCCTGACAGACCCACATCGGTATTCCAAGGCGTTCGCCCTGTTCAATTGCCAGATCGATGTCTTTCATCAGGATGTGCATTTCAGCGCCGTAGTCGAAACTGCGGGTCAGGACTGATCGTGGAAACTTGTCCAACGTGGCGCTGTTGCGCCCGGATCCAGCGTTGATCGCTTGCGTCATCACCTCCGGGTCGAGTCCCCCTTTGGCGCCCATGACATAGGCCTCGCTGGTGGCGGCAAAGGCCACGGCTGAAAGAATGTTGTTGGTCAGTTTGAGGACTTGCGCGAGACCGGGACTTGCGCCTGCATTTGTTACAGGCCCCCAAGTCGAAATCAGCGGCAACAGCGCATCAATCACATCAGGTTCTCCTGACACCATGACGGACAGCGTTCCGGCCCGTGCGCCCGGCGGGCCTCCGCTGATCGGACAATCGATCAATGTGACGCCTTTGTCGGCTGCAGCAGCGGCGATTTCCTCGACGAGTGGCACGCCGACCGTGCAGGTATTGACCAGCGTTCTAACGGCGCTGCCGTGAATGATGCCGTCCTTGCCGATGCACACATCGCGCAATGTATCGAGTGTTGGTAGCGACACGTAAACCGTCTCGGCGTTGTCGGCGACCTCGCGCACCGACGTCGCCTGACGTACTTGGCGCCTTACCAATGGTTGCAAAGCGTCGGGACGTGCGTCGAAGGCAATTAGCGCATGGCCGGCGTCAACAAATTTCTCTGCCATCGGCAGGCCCATGTTGCCGGTCCCGATGAAACCTATAGTCATGCCTGTATCCTTACGTGTCCTGCTCTTGTGGTCGTTAGCAGACTACGCAAGATGACTCCCCAAGGCGATGGGGCTGTGTCATACAATCGTTTTAAAGATCCAGTACTCCAGCGACAGGGGCGTTCGCCCCGTGAGATTCGAGTGAGGTTGCCCATGGACCGTCGGTCCTTCCTCAAGACGACAACTGCTGCTGCGGCAGCATCAACGGCCGCTGTCGGGGCGGCTCAGGCGAGGCAAGTCGTATCTGCACCGGCCGTTGTGCCAGCACGAACGGAGTTGCGGGTTGCAGCGTCATCGCGGTTCGTCGAAGCTGCCCGACGGCTGATGCGCGACATTACGATCGCCTCCGTTGGCGGGATCGTGATCAATGTCGTTGAAGAAGCGGTGATGGCGGATGATATAGCCTCGGGGCATTGCGATGCTGTTTTCGGCCACCTGCCTGAGATTTATCGTGCACCTGAACTTTCACTTTTCAGTGGCCTGCCAGGGCTACTTGCCGTGTCACCGGAGCATCATTTGGCTTGGCACGAAGTGGCAGGCGGGGACTTGTTTCTTGAGGAAGTTACGGCGCCGCGAGGGCTGATGGCACTTGTTGCGGGGCACAGTGGTGCCGGCACGGGTATCTGGGCGACGTCCGAGATTGATGGGCTTCGTGCGTTCGCTGAGGCAGACATATCGAGCCAGGGATTGGGACGTCTGATTACCAACCGGATTAGTGATGCATTTGACCGGCCACAGAACGGAGCAGCCCGGCCATCGCTGGTCGAATTGCCATTGTCGCCGCTGGAGGCTTTCGGGGAGTTGCCTTCGAATGCGCGACAGGTCTGGTACCGAGACGGCCTCCACGCGCAAGGTTTTTCAACGACTCTCATCCTGTCACGAAACATTTGGGATAGTCTCAATGCAGGCGATCAACTCCTGATTGCAACCTTGGCGCGAGCTGCGGCTCACATGGATGTGTCACATGCACGTGTACGTGACCGCTTGGAGGTGCCGGCTATTATGAACAGTTTGGCACTTCGACGTGCACCGCTGCCAGCTGATATTATCCAGGCTATTCAACATACTGCAGTTGATGTTGTGCATGCTGAGCTGTCGCAAAAACGCGAAATAGCGCGGGCTTTTGAGGCCTATGGCGCGTTCTATCAGGCGATGATTGGGACACCGTTGCCAGGTTTGCCGGGGCAGGGCGATCCGAGTGTTTAGGGTGTAGTCTGATGAATGGCTTCAAAATTTCGCCTTGGTGCGCTAGCATTAGGAAGCTTACGCGATTCTAGTCCGTGTGAGACTAAGGTGTCCGCGCGGACATCGCTCGACCCAAGAGTTTCAAAGCCCGACGTCCTGGCATCATGGCGAAGCGGCGCAACTGAATTGAACACCATCGGAGACCCCTCGAATGTCCGAACATCTCGAAGCCGTCAAAAAGTATGTTCCTGGCTGCAATGAAAAGGCCGTCGAAGGCATCGTCAAGCATCTTGGCATCGCGCTGCGCAGCAAGGATGCATCGCTTGTCTCATGCTCATCCAAGGACGAATTGGCCAGAGTACGCGACAGCTGGTGCAAGAAGAAGCTCGCCCTAAGTGATTCAGACGCTGATCTTGACAAGATGATCAAGGACGTCTGCGAAACAATGAAGGCTGACCAGCGGAAAAACCGCGTGGCCTTCTATTATTTGCTGGCTGAAAAATGCAACAAGGTTGGCGATCTCGCCTGACCTGACATAATAGATTACGCCATCTCAGTCTGAATTGCTCTAGGCCCCGCGCAGCGTGCGGGGCCTTTTTGCGGTGCAGCACATCTATGCGCTGGCGGATTGGGTGCAACGACCACATTCGCAATAGTTCGCCGAGAAGCTTTCGATTGCGCAACGGATATTCTACGATGGGCGTAAATCTCAATAACGTCTGACCAAAACGCGGCCAGAATCCAATTTCCTTGTCGACGCTGATTATGGTTCAGACCTCAATCGTTGGTGAAATACATCATGGTTAAGCATGTTGTCAGTCTGCAGGATAAGTTTGATCTCGCCGAGAAACGGCAGATCCTAACCGGCACCCAGGCTGTCGTCCGCCTCCTACTGATGCAAAAGGCACGCGATCGCGCAGCCGGCCTCAATACGGCGGGCTACGCAACCGGCTATCGCGGCTCGCCGATCGCCACTCTGGAAGCAGCGCTGCACGGCGTTGAAAAAACGCTGACCGCCAACGACATCAAGTTCCAGCCAGGCCTCAACGAAGACCTTTCGGCAACGGCCGTATGGGGCACGCAGCAGGCAGAACTTTACGGCGAGGGGAAATACGACGGCGTTTTTGGCCTGTGGTATGGCAAGGGCCCCGGCGTTGACCGTTCTGGCGACGTCTTTCGCCACGCGAATCATGCTGGCACGTCGCCGCACGGAGGTGTGTTGGCTCTTATGGGCGATGACCATACCTGCGAAAGCTCGACGACCGCCCATCAATCCGAGTTCGCATTTGTCGATGCCATGATGCCGATCCTGAACCCTGCCGGCGTTCAGGAAATTCTCGACTACGGCATCCTTGCTTACGCCCTTTCGCGTTATGCGAGCGTCTGGGTTGGCCTCAAATGCGTCAAGGATAACATTGAATCCACCGCGACCGTCGATGGTAATCCGGACCGGGTTACCGTCACCCTGCCGTCCGACGACGAATTCACTATGCCTGAAGAAGGGCTCAACATCCGCGGAGAAGAACACGCCAGCATTCGTGAGGCCCGTCTGTTCGACTACAAGATGGATGCCGTCCGGGCCTTTGTGCGCAAAAACGATATCAACCGGATCGTTACTTCAGGCGGCCCGAATGCCAAGATCGGCATCGTGTCGACCGGCAAGAGTTATCTCGATGTCCGTGAGGCGCTTGATAACCTTGGGCTCGATGAGGTCGGTTGCAACGAACAAGGTATCCGTATCTTTAAGGTGGGTATGCCCTGGCCACTTGAGCCGCAGTTCGTCAAACGCTTCGCCAAAGATCTCGATATGATCATTGTCGTTGAGGAAAAGCGCGCGCTAATTGAAACGCAAATCAAGGAACAGCTTTACAACACTGATCTACGGCCGGTGATCATCGGTAAGAAAAACGAGCACGGCAACTCTTTGTTCCAGGAGAAGGGTGCGCTGGAGGCGACCCAGATCGGTATTGAGATCGGCGAACGGCTCCTCAGCTGTGATCGTGGCGGGGACAGCGTTGCGACAGCTGTCACCGAAATGAAGCGGCTCACGGGTAACACACCTGAAACACCTGAAGCGTTCACGCGCGTTCCTTATTTCTGCGCCGGCTGCCCCCATTCTTCGTCGACCAAAGTACCGGAAGGTTCGCGCGCTTATGCCGGCATCGGTTGCCACTACATGGCAAAGTGGATGGACCGCGAGACCTTCAGCTTCACTCATATGGGTGCCGAAGGTGCGAATTGGATCGGCGAGGCGCCGTTCACGACACGCGATCACGTTTTTCAAAACCTGGGTGACGGAACCTATATTCATTCTGGATCACTCGCGATCCGCGCTTCGGTCGCAGCCGGCGTCAACATCACTTACAAACTGCTCTACAATGACGCCGTCGCCATGACCGGTGGCCAGTCATTGGATGGAGGGCTCACGGTCGGAATGATGGCGCAGCAAGTGCTTGGCGAAGGCGTCAAGCGCGTTGAAATAGTCACAGACGAGCCGGGCAAGTATGGCGCTGATAGCGGTATTCCGGCCAAGGTCGAGATCCATCATCGCCGCGATCTGATGGAAGTTCAGAAGAACCTCGCCGCGACGCCTGGCGTCACGGTTATGATCTACGATCAGACTTGTGCGTCGGAGAAGCGCCGACGGCGCAAGCGTGGCCTGTTTCCCGATCCGGACAAGCGCGCCTTCATCAATTCAGCCGTCTGCGAAGGTTGCGGTGATTGCGGCGTCAAATCCAACTGCGTTGCGGTGACGCCCGAAGAAACGCCGCTCGGGCGCAAGCGCAAGATCGATCAATCGGCCTGCAACAAGGACTTTTCCTGCGTCGATGGGTTCTGTCCGAGCTTCGTCACTGTGCATGGCGCAAAGCCGAGAAAGCTGGCACCGCAAGGCCAGGGCGACAAGCATGCTGGCGTCGCGGAGATGTTGACCAGCTTGCCGGAACCGCAGCAACCTGACCTCAAAGATGCCTATGCGATGCTGGTCACCGGAGTAGGCGGTACCGGCGTCGTGACGATCTCGGCTGTACTCGGGCAAGCGGCTCACATTGAAGGCAAAGGTTTCGGCGCGATTGACATGACGGGGCTCGCACAGAAGGGCGGTGCCGTCGCCTGTCACCTCAAATTTGCCCGCGCGTCAGAAGATATCAAAGCCATTCGCATTGGCGTTGGCGGCGCAGACCTCGTGCTTGGCGGCGACCTGGTCGTTACCGCCTCCAATAAGGTGCTCGAATCCGTTGAACCCGATCACACAGCGATCATCGTCAACACGCATGAAATGATCACGGGAGAATTCACCAAGAACCCTGATCTGCAGGTACCAGGTGGTGCGCTAATGGAGGCGATCGCCGACCGCGCCCGCAAAGCCGATGTCTTTACCTTTGACGCTCACGCCGCCGCTGTCAGATTGTTCGGCGATTCAATCATGTCGAACATGTTTCTGCTCGGCTTTGCCTACCAGAAAGGGCTGGTCCCCATCGGGGCAGACGCCATTGAGGAGGCGGTCAAGCTGAACGGAGCGGCGGTCGAGATGAATCAGCGCGCATTCCGTTTCGGGCGGCTTGCGGCGCATGATGGGGCCGCCCTCGACCGGATCGCCAGACCGACGCCCAAGCTTGTTGAGATGCAAGCTGCAGAGATCATCGATGATCTCGTCGAGCGTCGTGCTGCACTATTGGTCGACTACCAGGACAAGGCGCTGGCAGATCGTTACCGCGTCAAGGTCGCATGGGCGCAATCCTTGGAAGAGGAGCGTACACCCGGTCGCAAAGGTTTTGCCGAGGCGGTTGCACGTTCGTACTATAAATTGCTGGCCTACAAGGACGAGTACGAAGTCGCCCGACTCTTCACAGACGGTACTTTCGATGCCTCAGTGAAGGCCAACTTCGATGATGTTCGACGCATCGAATACCATCTCGCCCCGCCAATTCTCGCCTATTTCTGGAAGGATAAGACGACCGGCCATCCGCGCAAGATCAAGCTTGGCGGTTGGATGACGCCAGTGTTCCGCTTTCTTGCCAAAGGCAAGAAACTGCGCGGGACTGGCTGGGATATCTTCGGGCGCACGGCAGAGCGCCGTCGCGAGCGTGAGATGATTGCCGAGTTCGAGCAGTTGCTGGATCAGATCGCGCCAAAGCTCTCAACCGCGACGCACGCCACGGCAACGGTATTGGCGGGCTTGCCGATGGATATCCGCGGCTTCGGTCATGTCAAGCTGGAAAACGACAGGAAGGCCCAGGCCCGCAAGGCTGAATTGTTGCGCGAGCTTGAGTCGCCGTCGCCGGTGGCGATGGCTGCGGAATAGCTTCGGTGGGCTAGCTCGAACCACTGCTTGATCTTGTGTTTCGTGACGCTGTCGCAAACGCGATATCCCATGTCGCGGAATGGCATTGCGTGCGGCAGCAAAACAGGATAGCGGTTGAATTGTCGGCGCGATCTGATCCCAACCATAAATGGGGCGGCGCGCCGTTCTAGTTACAAAATCTGGACGATCGTCAATCCAACTGGTGAGGTGCGGGCATGCAAGGTGTCCTGCGGCCTGTAACGGCGCTTTTGCTCGCGACCGCTATCGCCATGGCGGGGCATGGCATTCTGGTGATGCTGCTACCCCTCAAAGCGAGTGCGGCAGGGTTCTCTAGTTTCGAGATCGGCATGATGGGCTCGGCTTATTTCGCTGGGCTGGTTGGCGGTTGCCTCATTGTGCCGTCAATCATCAGCCGTGTCGGCCATATTCGCGCCTTTTCGGCGTTCACGGCCAGTGTCACTGCGGTGCCGCTGATCCATGCCGTGGCAATCGACCCAATCGCTTGGGTGGCACTGCGAATGGTGCAGGGGCTGTGCTGTGCCGGGTTATGGCTGGTGATCGAGAGCTGGCTTAATGCATCAGCCGACACCACGACGCGAGGTCGTGTTCTCGGCGCTTATACGCTGATTCAGCTCACGCTACAGACCGTTGGGATGCAGATGGCGGGTTCAATCCAGTTGGATGGTCTGCAACTGTTCTCGGTTGCGGCCATCCTGTTCTCGCTCTCGACGCTGCCAATCGCCCTGACAGGCGCCATTGCACCAATGCCGCCAAAGCGTAACAAGCTGCGCCTCGGGTGGCTGTTCGGTATATCGCCGGCGGCAACTTTGGCAGCAGTTCTGGTTGGCTTTGCGACCGGTTCGTTTTGGATTTTGGCACCGCTTTATGCGCAGAATGCCGGATTGTCGTCTGGTGCCGGTGCCACGTTTGTCTCGGTTGCGCTGCTCGCTGGCGCCGTTGCGCAGTGGCCGCTTGGCAGCCTGTCTGACAAACTCGGTCGCCGACCGATCATTACCGGTTCAGCTGTCGTTGCGATGGCCTCAAGCCTCGGGCTGGGACTATTTGGGTCCGCGGGGCTTGTACCGATCTTTGCTTGTTCAATCCTTTTTGGCGCGGCTAGTTTCCCGATTTACACCATCGCACTGGCGCATGCCAATGACCTGGTCCCGACTAAGCGTGCCATTGCGGTTTCCAGCGGAATGCTCTTCGTGTTCTCGTTTGGCGCGGCGGTTGGTCCGTTTGTTGCCTCGGTGATTGTTGAGTGGGCTGGCTACAATGCCCTGTTCATGACCATCGCGATGGCTTGCGGCCTGATCGTTGTGGTTACTATGGTTCGCATCCAGATCCGGCCACGGATCCCGACGCGGCACCGGGAGGACTTTGTTATCGTACCGCGTACGACGCCGGCCGTGTTCAATCTTGACCCGCGCACCGATGACCCGGTGGCGACAGCAATTGCGCCCGAGTCTTTCGTGGAGGCCTATCAGGCTGCCGTACCCGACGTGATTGCTCCGGATGGCGAACTGCCGAGCCTGGGCATCACAGAAGATGAACCGTCAGCAGCTGAAACTAAAGTGCGCGAGTTGGCTCCTTCGCATGGCTCTTGATTGGAACGAAGGCTTGGAGAGGGTATCGCTGGATTGAGGCGGCTCGTCCGCTGCCGTCAATTCGCTGGCCGGAAGGCCCGGGGAACAAAGCCGAACGCCTGTGTTGCCGATTCATGCGGCTTGGTTGTTCTGCGCACGCCGAGCACTTCATTGAACATTGCAATGAATTCCTGCGCACCCTTATTCTTTATACCGGCTTGCATGCGCTGTTCAAGAGCTTCCAACAAACGCTGCGAATCTTTATTGCGCACAACGGTATTGCGATAATAGGCGCGCCTTGAAAAGAAGTTCGTCGTCGGTTTGTCGATGCCGGTTTCGCGCATCATCTCGAGGCCCGTGGCAGGTCCGGCCAGGTTCATCAGTTCAATTTCGGCACCAGACAATTGTTTACGCCCTTTGCGGGCAGCCATGCGTTTGAGATCCGCAAGCTTGACGACCTGCATCCATGGGCCGATCACACCATCCATGTTCATAACATGCAGTGCCCGACCGCGACTGGTCTTGGCAAACGCGACGTGGCGCGACCATTTATAAGGTACTGAACGGGCGGTGCGTACCATGCCGCGCAAGACGTCAAGCTTGACCTGGAGTTGACGCCGTCGTCGCGGGTTTGTTTCGCGCTGGATCATGCGTGTCAGTCGTTTGACAAATCCAGGGCCATGTTTTGAAAGCACGTTGACCGAGTTCGCGGCCAGCAACTGGGCATAACCGAGCGCGCTGGAAATTGGCCGTCCCTTGCCTGTTGTTGGACTAATGCCGGCCTGCATATCTGCCGTGCCGCGGCCGCCAGTTTCCAGTGCATAGACCCGGATGACTTGATCCTTCGTCAGACCCAGTGACAACGCCTCGCGCGCATAGCGCCGCTTGAATTCTGCTTCCGGGATCCGCTCCGGTGCGAAGTTGAAATGCCGCCGAGCGCTGGCCAAATAAACTTTTAGTCCAGGTAGCTCTGTCCGTCTTCGTTTCGTGATGGGCTTATCCGCATCGCGGAAAGTCCGCCATTGTCTGATCAATTTTTTTGATATTTTTGGCCCGCTATACGTCGGCGGCCAGGTGGTGACGTAGTCGCGATGTGTGAAGGCTTGTCGTTGGCGTCGCTTTGAACGCCGCACGCGCCGCTTCTTCTCAACCTTTGCCCAATAGGCGTCGAGCGCGGCGCCATGGAAGATCTGTGCGCGATACCAGCCTTCGAAGCTCTGACGCTCGTCGCCACCCAATCGAGCAGCGAAGGAGTCGGCGGAACGTTTTGCAGCCGCTGGTACCGTTGTGGTAACGGCAAAGATGGTGAGCGCCATCGCCAACCATCGCAAGCGGGCAAAATGTTCATTCGGATGCCGCATCGCTTGATCCCCCTCAGTTCTCCGTTCAAGGATACGCTCTGTTACAATGCCTGACGACAAACATCGACGCTCCCGCAACATGGTCACTCCGAATCTGTCCGCTGCTTAATGACACGCGGTCACGCCCAAATAATGGCTGCACAGTGGCAAATACTCTCACGCATTTGCTAACTTATCTGTAATCCGTCCTCTCATCGATTTGATGATCTATAGGTGATGGGTTGGCGTACTCGCTATGAACCGGATAGGTTGCGCGCAATTGTGGCAGGCGGCGGCCTGGTTTTTGGGCCGGCGATGACTGATGAAGCTGGATATACAAGATGATGACGCCGGACATCCTTCGCGAGCGGGCTGCACATGCGCTCCACCAGGAACCATCTGACCATATTTTCGATCCGCGACGACCGGCGAATGGCGCGCGAAGTGATTTTGATCTGGATAGCGATCCGGGCTTTATGAACGGTATTTCACTCGATACGCCGGTGCGCCAGGCTGCCGTTCTATTTCCGATTGTACTGCACCGAAAACCAACCGTGCTTCTGACGCAACGCTCTCACGATTTGCCAAGCCATGCGGGACAGATTTCTTTTCCCGGTGGTAAGGTGGAGCCGCACGATAAAGACACGTTGGCAACGGCCTTGCGCGAGACCGAAGAGGAAATCGGTTTGCTGCCAGAGTTTATCGAACCGATCGGCTATCTTGACAATTATCGGACGGGAACGAATTTCAATGTTGTGCCGGTAGTCGCGCTGGTCCAGCCGGGTTTTTCCCTGACAATCGATCGTCGCGAGGTCGACAGCGCTTTTGAGGTGCCGCTTGAGTTCCTGATGGACGCTGGTAATCATGAACTGCATCAGCGTGAATGGAAGGGCCGTACACGGACCTACTATGCGATGCCGTATGATGATTATTTTATTTGGGGCGCAACAGCTGGCATGATCCGCAATTTTCATGAGAGGTTGCTGGAGCAATGATCCGGCTTATTGTCGAAAACATTCTAGTGTTTTTGCTGCCAACGGTCCTCTACGTTCTGTACGTAATGATCCGGCGTTCCTCCGACCGCAACAATACCGTCACACGAGCGCTTGAATCGGCTCCCTTGGTCCCTCTGCTGAGCATTGGGTTTGTTTTGATGGTTTCGGTGCTGGCTTATTTTGCGTCTCAATCCGGGAGTGGCAAGCCGGGGCAAACTTACCGCCCGCCACAGGTCGTTGATGGCAAGATCCAGCCAGGTCGGTTTGAATAGGCCTGTTGGCAGAACAGATCAAATGGTGAAGCATGACGGATGCACGGCGTTTGCCGACCATTACGGATGCCGATTGGTTGCGGGCGCCTGCGACACAGCAGGTGTTTGCTGCTCTCAATCAGAACGGACATGTGGCGCGGGTTGTTGGCGGCTGCGTGCGCAACAGCCTGTTTGCTCAGCTGACTGACGCAGCCAACGCCCAACCTGCCGTTACTGATATTGACTTTGCGACCACGGCAACGCCGGCTGAAACGCTCGATTTTGCCGCAGCGGCCAACTTGCGTACCGTTGAAACGGGATTGCAGCACGGTACGGTCACGGTCATCTCGCACGGGGAAGGCTTTGAAGTCACGACATTGCGGCGCGACGTGATGACCGACGGCCGACATGCCGAGGTTGCGTTTACGGACGATTGGGCACTTGATGCTGCACGCCGTGACCTGACGATGAATGCGCTCTACGCCGATGCCGATGGAACGATTTTTGATCCATTGGATGGCTATGACGACCTGCGCCAGCGTCGCATTCGGTTTGTTGGTGATGCTGCCACGCGCATCCGCGAGGATTATCTCCGAATCCTAAGGTTTTTCCGATTTTTTGCTCAGTACGGGAGTGGTTCTCCGGATGCTATCGGCCTTGCTGCCTGCGTGCGCGAGCGTGGCGGGATCAAACGTCTTTCGTCTGAGCGTATCCATCAGGAACTCATGAAGCTTCTCGGGGCACCGGGCGTGGTGCCAACGCTCCAGCTAATGGCTGAACATGGCTTGCTGACAGAGATTTTACCCGTTGTGCCTCAGGTTGCACGATTAACCCGACTGATTGACTCCGACCGGCAAACGGACAAGGCATTGCGACTGGCGGCGTTAACCGTGACCGTCGCGGAAGAAGCGGGGCGCCTGACGAGATCACTACGTCTTTCCAGGCAAGAAGCTGCGGTGCTGCAATTGGCAGCGCGAGTGCAAGAAACAGCGGATACCACTGCTCCACTCCTGGATGAGGCAGCGCGTCAGCTTCTATATCGCCTTGGAGATGAAAACTATGTGCGATGGGTGAAATTCCGTCAGGCACTGGTGCCATCTGCATTGCCAACTGCCGAATGGCAACGCCTCGCTCGTTTGCCGGCAGATTGGAACCCGCCGGTGTTTCCGGTAAACGGAAAGGTCTTGATTGAGCTTGGGGTGACGCCAGGCGCCGCAATGGGGCAGCTTCTGAGCCAATTGGAATTTGACTGGTTGAAATCTGATTTTTCACTGAGCCGTGAAACGCTTTTATCGAAAGCACGTGCTTTTATTGCGTCGAATGCAGATTTACCGAAAACGGACTAATTATTCCCGGTATTTGGTATTCTTTGTGTGCTGATATTCAAAATTAAAAAAGGAGAGCTGAGCAGCTCTCCCTTTATAAAATTCCCTGGCCGATCAACTCGACCCAGAACAAATAATTCGCTACTGCTTAGATCAGGAACTTGTCGATGGAGCCGCCCTTGCCCAGTTTGGCGACCAGCCACTTCGGCTTGCGGCCCCGTCCTGTCCAGGTTTCGCTGGCATTGTCCGGATTAACGTATTTGGGTGCGACCGTGCGCCCTTTAGGTCCACCTCGACCAGAATTGAACAGCTCGTTGATGGCGAACCCCGATTCAGCGGCCATCTCTTCAATCTTTGCCTTTAACTCGGCACGCTCGCGCTCTTTGGCCGTTACGATAGCTTTTTGAACCTTTAAGTCGAGCTCCATTAGGTCTTTCAAACTTAACTTGTCGACGTTTATCGATCTCATTGGTCGTTATCTTTCGATTGTTGAGGTGAGGGCCAAGCATTCTTCAATTCAGAAAATAAATAAGTCTATTTTCTTTAGTTTGAATTAAATAATGTCAGCATGGTTTATCTGGCTCAGTTTTGATGGATTCTCGCCGCAGTGGGGCGTGATCAACATCAATCATTAAGATGGATCATGATGTGGATGATTGACATCATTAGTTGATCAATCTTGCAGTTGCATTTTTGCAATTAGCACACCTTTGAACTTAGGGGCAATAGTCTGAGGGCCAATTATTGGAAGTTGTATGATTTGTCGCCGTGGTCTGGGCGATTTTCCGGCAGATGTTGAAAGCTGCTGTAACTCTCCCGACGGACGCCTGATTGAGTTTTAAATAGTGGCGATAGCCGGTTGGGATCACACAAACGAACAAATACTCTGTATATTTTCGATAAAATATTTTTCGTCTCAACTAGACGTTGATGCTGTTCGAATAGGTGCTGCCAGCTTCAGGATACAATTTTCCGAACGAGGAATTCACTCTGCTCGCACATCCGATCGGCTGGGTAATGATGGCTGTAAACCGGCATATTCAATCCAGGATTTGCTTTGCAGCCAATCGAGATGAGGTGTTGACGGTGATAAGCGGATCGACCGTGATCGCATATGATGGACGCTTTGAGGACGACCAGACAAAAAAATCCGCGCGGGCACCGTAGTGCAGCTGCGCGGATTTACATGTCATGGGATCTAATGGGTTGGGCGCTATGTGACGGGCGGCGTCAGCGCATCAAGATCCGGGATCAATTCTTCACGGTTGCCGGCACGTCGCGATCTGCCTTCGAAGCTGGCCCCCTGCTCCAGTCCGAATGTCTGATGATATAGATCACCTTCGACTACGGAAGAAGCGGCCAGCTTGACGTCGACTGCCTTGATTGTTCCGTAGACGGCGCCTTGCACTTCGATTTGTTCGGCGTTGACTAGGCCGGTTACCTTACCGGTTGGACCGATAACAATTCTTTGGCCGATAACGTCGCCCTGGACCTCGCCATCTACCTGAAGGAGGCCGCGTGACACAATCTTAAGGCCGGACCCAATAATCGTCAGATCGCGACCAATGACCGAGCTGGAAACCGTTTCGGTTTTGACAGGGGGCGGCTTGGCCGGGCTTGGTGCCGGCGGCGGTGGGGTGGGCGTTGTCGCCACTCCAGGCGCTGCCTCCCGGTCAGAATTACGCGTAAACATTCATCCCCTCCGAATTTATACCCTGTCAAAGCCTGCCACAGATCATCATGTCGCTCTGCCGACAGACCACAATTTAGCCCGAACCAGTGTCCGAATGAAACCGTGTGCGTAAAAAAGAGTGCATTCTGTGGCGCATGCTCAAAAAAGGGGGCTCAAAGGCCCCCTTCCAATAAACCTTGCACCACTGGGCGGTTAGGATCAACTCGTCAATGCTTCTACCGTTTTGGGACCGGCCCGACCATCTACGGTAATGCGGCTCTTTCTTTGGAAGGCGAGCAGTGCTTTTTCCGTTGTCCGACCGAAGTCGCCGTCAATTTTTAGGTCAAAGCCTGCTTGGTTGAGCAAATATTGCAGCGTCTTAACTTGCTCACCGCTCATACCGCGTCGCAGCACTGTATCGATCGGCTCATAAATGCCGTCAGAAATGTTGTCATCTGACGAACCTGAGCCGCTGTTATTGTTGGAGGCCAGACCGATGCGACATGGTCGTGCTGTGCGGGTGCAGGTCCAGCGCTTGCGGCCCTGATCGTTTTCGGCCTGCTCACATTTGATCTTGCGGTCTTCCGCCCGTCGCCAGGCTTGCCAGCCGTTTCCGAAACGCGATTTGACCTCTTTGCGCCATGCCGCCCAGGAACCCGGAAACGCCCCCAAAGATCGCGAAAGATATTCGCGACTGGTCGCCGTGACACTATCGTCCTTGCACTGTTGCGCGGCGGCAGGTGTCGCCATCAGGACTAACGCCGATAATCCGGCGCATGAAAGTTTCAAAGCCAAGTTCATTTCGAGTATCTCCTCACCTCTACCAAGAACGCTTTTGAATTGCCGAAACGTTCCTTATTGCGTACGGAATCTTGCCGTGCATATCTGAACCCCTCGGAACCATACTATCTAGCAGATCAGCAGTTGGCTCTAAAGAGCTGATCGTGCCGTCGGCCGCTCGGCCATTTTGAATGGCTGGACCGCGATATTTGTCGGCATCATGGTGAAGGGTTGCTGAACCGGCGATGAAGGCCCTGTTCAGTTGGTTGCGCACCATTCGGATGCCAAACGCGCTGGGCGTGCGACAGCAACCTCTAGAATACCTCAGTTGTGTATTTTTGTTAGATTCTCCGCCAAACTTCTTACGCTCGCGCGATGTTTGCCGGTCATTTGCAATTGATGCCGTTGCAGGGCGATGAGATTCGTTTAGGCAGCTGCAGGAAAAAAATAATCGAACTAATTTCGCCAAATGTAATCCAGGTAACAGATGAACGGCCGTCGAGGGGCCAATGTGGGCAGAAGTCAACCACCACACGAAATTCAGGCCCTCACCCAGGAATAGCGATCATGGCCCTTCACTTCAGCGAAACCGCTCCCGGCGTCCACACGACGACCCTGACCAATCCAAAAACGGACAAGCGTCACAACATAGCAATCATAGAGAGCTGCAATGCTTGGCAGCTGTTCATCGACGGCGAACTGGCAGCCCGCGATCTGCCCTCTTTCAAGGCAGCAATCGCTGAGGCAGAGTCCAAAGTTACCGTCCGTCGAACATCAACGATGGTCCGCGCGGCGTGTGTCCTTGTGTTGTTCAGCATTGCCGGCGCTTCGGCGATTGGTATGACCAAGGTTCTGGCGCCGATGTTTGGTGATGAAGCTGCCATCGCGGCCGTCGCTTCGGACACGACGCCGCCTGAAATCGCGCCGCGTTTTTCTCGGGTTCAGCCGTCGACTGCTAAATCCAAGTCTGCAGCGGCCAAACCGGCTCGCCTCAAATCGGTCGAACGCAAGCTCAAGATGAAACCTTCGGTCCCCGTCGAGTCAATCGTCGTGACCATACGCGATGTGCCGAAAAAGGCGATCAAGCCGAAGGCTCCTGCACCGGATGTCAAGGTTTCACCGACGCAAGGGAAGCCGACTGAAGCTGCCAGTGCGCCATCAGTTCCTGAGGCACCAGCGCTTGGCCTCCGACCAATCGTTGCGCCACTGGCCAAAGCGCCGGCTGCGCGGCCTTCCCGCATCACGGCGAACGTCAAGCCGGCTGCGCCTGTCGTTATTGAAACCAAGCCCGCTCCGACGCTGGTCGAGGCTGAGGCGGCGCCTGTCGCGCCAAGCAAAACCAACGATGTGCTAGCTGACAACGAAACGCTGCAGCCGAGCGACGTGCTGGAACCATTGCCAATAGCGAACGAAGACGAATCGGAAAGTGTTTCGCCGCCACTGCCGGTCAAGGCGCCTGCTTTTGCCGCACCACTGGTCCGTTCTGCACGTGCACCGATCACGACTGAGCGCCTCAATTCTATTCTCGCCGACATTGAGGAAGAAGCGCAGGAGCCTGTCACGCGGAGTGTTGCTGCCCCTGCACCGCGCCGGTCCAAAGTCAAACGTCCCATTCGGACAAAGCGTTCGGCATCCCGGAACGTGCGCCGCCGTCACCGCAAAGTTTCAAAGCGTCATGCTCGTCGGGTACGTCCTGCTCGCACCGCAAGAGCGTACCGTCCCCATCAGCCGCGCCGCATGGTTTGCTTCGCACACTCCTGCCGCTTCCGGTAATTGAAACAGAAAGCCGCGGTCGTTCGGGATGAACGCCGCGGCAATGACAACACATTCCGGAGAGGCGCTTGGAGGGCGCCTCTCTGCCTATTTAGGAAGCCCTAGAGTTCTTTGTTGGATTCCTTGGCAGCCTTATCCGCTTCTACATAAACCTTACCGCCCATCTTGTTGAACTTGGCGGACATCTCGTCCATGCCGACCTGCTTCTCGTTGAGCGTCGCAGCATAGTCGCGGACATCCTGCGTGATTTTCATCGAGCAGAACTTGGGGCCACACATCGAACAGAAATGCGCAACCTTGTGGGCTTCTTTTGGCAAGGTCTCGTCGTGCATCGATCGTGCCGTATCGGGATCGAGGCCAAGATTGAACTGATCCTCCCAGCGGAACTCGAAGCGTGCCCGGCTCAGTGCATCATCGCGCAACTGCGCGCCCGGGTGTCCTTTGGCGAGATCTGCAGCGTGAGCTGCAATTTTGTATGTAATCACGCCGTACTTGACGTCGTCACGATTGGGCAGGCCCAGGTGCTCCTTTGGCGTCACGTAGCACAGCATCGCCGTGCCAAACCAACCGATCATCGCAGCGCCGATACCGCTCGTGATGTGGTCGTAACCAGGGGCGATATCAGTGGTCAGCGGCCCAAGCGTATAGAACGGCGCCTCGCCACACTCTTTGAGCTGTTTGTCCATGTTGACCTTGATCTTGTGCATCGGCACGTGGCCGGGGCCTTCTATCATGACCTGGCAGCCCTTATCCCAGGCAACCTGGGTCAGTTCGCCAAGCGTTTCCAACTCGGCAAATTGCGCGCGGTCGTTGGCATCGGCAATTGACCCGGGACGCAAGCCGTCGCCCAGTGAGAACGTGACATCGTAGCGTCGCATGATGTCGCAAATCTCGTCAAAGCGTTCATACAAGAAGCTTTCCTTGTGCCTCGACAGGCACCACTTCGCCATGATTGAACCACCTCGAGAAACAATCCCGGTGACGCGATGGGCGCTCAGTGGCACATAAGCGAGACGCACGCCGGCGTGGATCGTGAAGTAGTCGACGCCTTGTTCGCATTGTTCGATGAGCGTGTCCTTGTAGACCTCCCAATCGAGCTTGTCGGGATCACCATCAACTTTCTCAAGCGCCTGATAGATCGGCACGGTGCCGATTGGAACCGGCGAATTGCGCAGGATCCACTCACGGGTGTTGTGAATGTTACGGCCGGTCGACAGATCCATAACATTGTCGGCGCCCCAGCGGGTTGCCCAAACCATCTTCTCGACTTCTTCCTCGACCGATGATGTGACGGCCGAGTTGCCGATATTGGCGTTGATTTTGACATGGAAATTACGCCCGATGATCTGCGGTTCCAGCTCAGCGTGGTTGATGTTCGCTGGAATGACGGCGCGCCCCCGGGCGACTTCATCGCGTACGAACTCGGGCGTGACAAATTCCGGCAAGGATGCGCCAAAACTCTCACCATCGGCAATCGCGGCCTTGGCACGGGCCAGTTGTTCGGTGCGGCCGCAGTTTTCGCGATGTGCGATGAAACGCATTTCCTTGGTGATAATGCCGGCCCGGGCAAATTCGAGCTGAGTCACCATCTCGCCATCTAGGCCACGCATCGGTTGCGGTTTGTTTGGAAAGCCGCGTGCGAGATATTTGCCTGTGGCGTTGCCGTTGTCTTCCGGCTTGGTGTCACGACCTTGGTAGGTCTCGATGCCGCCGCGCTCCTTGATCCACGCCTCGCGATGGCGCGGCAGGCCTTTCTCGACATCGACTTCGAACCCGGTTTCCGTGTAAGGGCCGGAGGTGTCGTACAACTGGAACGGAGCCTCGCCGCTCGATTCATGCAATTCGACCTCGCGTAGCGGAACGCGGATGTCCGGATGTCCGTCCGGTGATGAATATACCTTTTTTGACCCGATGATCGGTCCCGTCGTGACTTCCGGTGTCTGCATGTCTGACGGTCGTGTAATTTTGTTCATGGTTTTCTCCCTGATGTTCCAAATATTCGAATTTGATTGCTGGCAGTGATTTGCGTGGAGCAGCGATTGGTTGAGCGATCGTGGCGCCCGGTGCTGATCACGTCTGGTTGAGCCCGAGCTCCTTTTGTTTTTTCTTCGTCAAGCCAAGTGACACAAGACGGTAGCTTTCACGGAGATAATCGAGCAGATCGCTGTCGCTCATACTGCTGGCATCAGTTCGCTGTATCCATTTCATGCCGCGCGAGGCGAGATAGGGCGCCGGTCGGCAACCGGGCTGCTCTTTGAGGAGGTCATAGCTCATGTCGGATACCTTGAACGTCACGTGTAGCGCTTCGCCTTCGTCCTGCCAGCCGCCAATTGCAAACACCTTTCCCGCAACTTTCCAGACATTTGCGTTGCCCCACTGTACGACGTGGCTGGTGTGCGCAAGTTTTCCGCAAAACGCATTGTAGTCGTCCAGCGTCATCGTGCCACCTAAACGGTTCGGGCACATAACAGCTGCGGGGACTGGGGGAGGTGGCGATATCTCCGTCCCTTCGCCGGCATGA